>JAAUSZ010000035.1 GCA_012031875.1 Desulfobacula sp. | reverse complement strand
GGCGGCCTTGGTGCAATACAGGGCCCCGAAAAAATTGACATCCATCACCTTTTTAAACACCCGGATCTCTGTTTTTTCAAACAATCCCCTCTGGGTGGTCCCGGCATTATTAAACAGGATATCCATCCGGCCGAACTGGTTTAACACTTCATCCATGGCTGCCCGGCAGGAATCCTCCAGTGTAATGTCACAGGGAAGGGCAAGGATCTGAACCCCCTTTGCCGAAAACTCCTTTGCGATTTTCCCGAGGGCCTCCCTGTCCATATCCAGAATGGCGATCCCGGCGCCGTGGGCCGCCAATTCCCGGCACACGGCAAGGCCGATGCCCGATGCCCCGCCAGTCACCACCGCCACCCTGCCTTTTAATCCATGGGGCTTCATTTTCAGGATACCCTTTCCATCCGGCTTTCGGGCAGCTTTTTCAGATTAAAAATAGCCGCCGCCGTAAGGCCGGCGATAATATGCCAGACTCCCCACCAGGCCACCACAATGGCCATGCCGCCCAGCCCGTTGAAAAAGCTGAAGACCAGCACCAGGCCAAGGGCTGAATTCTGGATGCCCACCTCGATACAGACGGCCCGGCAGTCTCTTTCATCCAGCCTTGCCAATTTGCCGGACCAATATCCGATATTCAGAGCCAGGGCATTGTGGATAAACACCGCCAGCATCACAATGCCCACATATTTGATAAAATACTGGAAATTGGCCGCCAGGGCCCCGCAGACAATGAGAATAAAAAACACCAGGGAAAATATCTTAAAGGGTTTTTTAACCTTCCCGACAAAATCGGGGCGGTAATGCCCAACGGTCATCCCGATCATGAGGGGAATGCCCAGGATCAGGAATACCGTGACAAACACATCCACAGGACTCAGGCGGACCTGGGTTAAAATGGCCGCGGTGTCCGGATTCAGGCGGCCCCAGAACGACAGGTTAAAGGGCGTCATGAAGATGGCCACCACCGTTGACACCGCCGTCATGCTGATGGACAGGGCAGAATTGCCGTTGGACAGATAGGTCATCAGATTGGACAGGTTTCCTCCCGGACAAGCCGCCACCAGCATCATTCCAAGGGCAATGGAAGGATGGGGCTTGATGATCATCACCAGAAGAAAGGTAAAGGCCGGCAGCAGCACAAACTGCGCCACAAGCCCGATGAGGGGCGCCTTGGGACTCCTGACGATCCTCATGAAATCATCTGTTTTCAATTCCAGGGCAACCCCCAGCATCATCAACCCGATGGCGGCATTAATAATGGTAATTCCCGTGGCATTAAAATTCAACCGAACCTGATCGATCATTAGCGGTTCCATCCTTCCCCCCTTTTCCGTTAAGAGATTAAGCCTTATAGGCGCCGACATTGGCCAGCATCATACTGGCCGGGCTTACCGTGGTCGGGTCCGTCATGACATTGATGCAGCATACTTTTTTGGATGCAAAGGCCGCTTCCAGGGCGGCCGGATATCTTCGGGCTTTTCAACAAAAAAGCCCTTTCCGCCAATGGCTTCCACCATTTTATGATAGTCCACCTTTCCGATAAAGGTCCCGTTCTCAATGGCATGGCCGATGCGAAGCTCCTGGCTGTGGCGGATCATGCCCCAGCCCAGGTCGTTGGAGATGACCACCACAATGGGAAGATTTTTCCGGATGGCGGTTTCAAATTCCATGAAATTAAACCCCACGGACCCGTCGCCGGTCACCAGGCAGACCCGGCTGCCGGGATTCAGAAGCTGGGCCGCATTGGCATAGGGAAGCCCCACGGCCAGGGACCCGAAAATCCCGTAATCCAGGAAATGGCCCGGACAGGTCATGGTCCTTGTCATTCCCATCCAGGTGGTGGTATCTCCGCCGTCGGCAATGACCAGGTCCGTGGCCTGGTTCATAAATTCATTGACTTCCTTTGCCAGGCGCAGGGGATGGATGGGTGTATGATCCGACTGCCAGTCCTTTTGGGAGGCATCCTTGCTCTGTTTGTGGGCCTCTCTCAGCTTTTCAACCCAGGGCAGGAATTGTGCTTTGAGTTCCGCCTCAAATTCGGGGGTCATGGATTGATTCAAGACCTCGATAAAGGCTTTTACATCGCTGACCACCGGAAGGTCGATGCTTTTATTCCGGCCGATTTCCTCGGGCTCGATATCCACCTGAACCATTTTGGCGGCCGGGTTGAAAATATCGCCGAACAGATAATACAGACAGATCCGGGAGCCCAGGATAACGATCAGATCCGTCTCAAAATAGGCGTTGAACGCGCATCCCGGACGGACGGCCACGGCGCCCTCAAAGCAGAGCGGATGGTCGTCGGAGATCACCCCCCGGCCCGACAGGGACGTCAAAATAGGCATGCCGGTTTTTTCAATAAAGGTTTTCAGCTCCGCTTCGGCGCCGGACTGCCAGGCCCCGGTTCCGGCGATGACCACGGGCTGCCGGGCCGCCTTCATCAAATTGATGAGGTCCTTGGCCCTGGCCGTATCCACCGGTTTTGAAACCACCTCGGTGCGGGGATATTTGACCAGGCTTTGTTGAACCGGCGTATTCAAGACATCAATGGGAAATTCAAGATAAACCGGGCCGGGCCGGCCGCTCTGGGCGGTCCTGAAGGCCATGTCCACATATTCGGGAATCCGTTCCGCCTTCCGGCAGACCAGGGCCTTTTTGACCATGGGTTCGATGACGGACTCCTGGGGCATGTCCTGGAGATCCAGTTTTTCCTTGTGGTCCAGCCCCACGCAACCGGCGATGAGGACCAGGGGAGTGTTTGAAAAATGGGCGCTGGCAATGCCGGTCAGGGCATTGGTAAACCCGGGACCCGCCGTCACCATGGCCACCCCGGCCTTCCGGGTCAGCTTTCCAAAGGCCTCGGCCATGAACACGGCCGACTGCTCATGCCGGGTATCGAAAATCTTGACACCGGACCCTTCAAGATGTTGATAAATCGGCGTAATATGGCCGCCGCTCAATGAAAAAATATGTTCGATCTTCCTGTCTATCAGTGCACGGGCCACAAGCTGCGCCCCTGTAATGGTTTCCGTCATGATCCGACTCCTTTTCAATATATGTGATCTGGTGATACCGGAGGGTTCCCCACCGGTGTTAAAGCTCCATCAACTGTCCCCCGCAAATATTCAATGCCTGGCCCGTAACATAGGAAGAATCATCCGAAGCCAGGAACAGGGCCATGTCGGCCACCTCTGCCGGAGAGCCGATGCGGCCCATGGGAATGGTTTCGCACATTTTCCGTTCCTGTTCCTCCACCGTTGTTCCCAGAAACTGGGCTTCCAGCCCGAACCGCCACCGTTCCAGGTCCGTCATGATCTGGCCGGGACAGATGGCATTGACCCGGATTTTTAAGCCCGCCAATTCCTTGGCCATGACCTTGGTCAGCATGATCACCCCGGCCTTGGACACGGAATAGGCCCCGTTGAAAAGGGCCGGGACCTTGCCGGCCCGGGAGGCGGTATTGATAATGGCCCCGCCCTTGGTCATCATCAGGGGGACCATGGCCTTGGACACCCTGAATACGCCGTGCAGATTGACGTCAATGGTTTTCATCCAGGCGGCCTCGTCATAGGTATGGATCCCGCTGGGCACGCCGAATGTGGCCCCGGCGTTGTTGCAGAGGATGTCCACGGTTTCGAATGTCTCCCGGACAAGGGACACCATGTCCGAGATGGTCTGGGTCAGGGTCACATCCACATTCACCACCAGGGTTTCCACCTGATAGGCCTTCTTGAGTTCCTCCCCGATGACCATCATTTCATTCATGGACCCGGTCTTGACATCTGAATTCAGGCCCTTGTCACTGCCGTAATCCGCAATAATGATATTGCATCCCTCGGACGCAAATTTTTTGGCGATGGCATACCCGATCCCGGTTTTTTTGCCGGACCCGGTCACCAGTGCCGTCTTTCCTTTGAGTTTCATGTTGTTCTCCTTTCGCTTCATGAGCGCCTGATGGCGTCAATGAGTTTATTCACGCTATACTCGTAGAGGTCCATATGGTTTTTATTTTCAAGAACCGTATTTTCAAGCTTTTTAAAATGCAACAGCCCATGGAGGGTCCCCCAGAACATGATGGAAAATCTGGCGGGTTCCGCTTCTTTGAAAACACCCGTCTGAATACCGGTTTCAACGGCATCCCGGGTGATTTTCAAAATTTTATGGCCTGACATGTCAATCTGGTATTTCAATCCAGGCTCAAAAAAAATCCTGGGAGAGGACAAAAAATAATTGATGATATCAAAATAATCTTTGTTTTCTTCGCTGACCCGGTAATAGATCTTGGCAATGCCGGCCAGTTGCTTTTCAGGGGCCGGCTCCTTTTCTATGAATTTGCAGATTTTAGAATAAAGAAGAGCCAGGCCCTCTTCCTGAAGTGCGGCAAAAATCTCATCCTTGTTCTTAAAATAAAAATAGATGGTGCCCACCCCCAGCTCTGCCTTGCCGGAAATGGCGCTGATGGAGACGCTGTCAATGCCGGAAGAAAACAAAAGCTCCCTGGCCGCATCCAGAATCTGGCTCCGGCGAAGCTGTTTTTCCAATGCCTTTCTTTCCTGTGTTCCCATGGCCCGTCTCCCTTGCTTGCGGGTTGCCCCGGAGAATGCGAACATATCTAATTCATTTTTCGAACGTCGTTCTATAAACCATATAAATCCTATTTTTCAGGTTTGTCAATGGATGCTGAAAATATAATTCAGGGAGACGAATCCAGGGTCAAATGGAATTCAGCGAGCAAAGATCCTTGATGAGATCCCGCGGGGTATATTTATGGGAAGCTTTGTCGTAACTGAGTTTTGAAGCGGCATAGTCAGGATCATGGGGATAAAAGACCCAGGCGTCTTCATCCAGGACCCGCTCAAAAAAACGGATTTTTTCATCGATGAGGCCTTCGGGGAACCGGTCATAACCCATGGTGATGGGCAGATGGACCCAGGGGTGGGCCGGGGCCACATCTCCTGCAAAAAGAGGGTATGGTCCGGCGTCTGAATATGGGAGAGCATCATGCCGGGGGTGTGTCCCCGGCTTTCAGCGAATTCAATGCGGACCTCGTCCAGATCGAGGACATCCCTGTCATGGAGCAGGGTCAGGCGGCCGGTGTCTTCAAGGAGGCGGGTCAGCCCGGGAATAAAGGAAGCCTTGTCCCGCAGATGGGGCCGGTCCGACCGGTGGAAATTGTCCTTCCCCACATAAAATTCCGCATTGGGGAATAACAGCTCCGGCGCCCTGCCCTCTTCCCACCCACTCAGGAGCCCGCCGGCATGGTCAAAATGGAGGTGGGACAGGATCACATGGGTGATGTCCCCATGGGACAGCCCCGCATGGGCCAGGGAATCCAGGAGGACATGGCGGGTCTCGGCCATCCGGAACCGGTCCTTCATGTCCGGGGAAAGATAGGCCCCGGCCCCGGTTTCAAACAGGACGGTATGGTGCCCGGTTTCAATCAGAAGGGCCCTTGACCCGATGGGAATCATATTGCGGTCATCCGAGGGCATCCACCGGCTCCACAGGGCCTTGGCCGCATTGCCGAACATGGCTCCTCCGTCCAGCCTCATACGGTTGCCCTCCAGGGCGGTGAACCGGGGTGGAGAGGAGTTCATGGGAATTCCGGCGTCATCATCAGGGTAATGTGATGACCTGTTTTTCCGGATTTTTGTTCCGGCGGTAGAATATGGCCACATGGCCGATCATCCCGGCCACATGGGAGCCTGTGGCAAGGGCGATCCGTTCAATCAATTCTTTTTTCTGCTCTTTTTCCTTGAATTCATTGAACTTCACCTTGATCAGTTCCGAGGCTTCAAGGGCCTGGTCAATCTCCGCCGTCAGGGTATCCGTCAGTCCCTTGTGGCCCACAAAGGCCGCCGGATTCAAGCCGTGGGCAAGCCCCCTTAAATATTTTTTCTGTGATCCTTTTAATGCTTCCAAACCGGTTTCCTTTACCTTTCCGTTGATATGTCCGGGGACTATACCACAGAAAATTTTTCTTTTACAGCCTTGCTGCCGGAAAAACGCCCTGCCGTTTTCCGCCCAAACCGGCTATCAATAGTTCCGGTTGCTCTATCATTGGCCCTGTGGTTGACGAAAGCGGTTTGAGCCTTATTATAAAAAAATGAAATGCAGGGCAAAAACAGACCTTGGAATCTAGATAGCGATATAGCAAAGGAGAAAAAATGGCAGCACAAAAAATCACCCTGAATGTGGACGGCATGAGTTGCGGGCACTGCTCCGGCATGGTTCAGCGGACCCTTGAAGGGATTAAAGGCATTTCCAATGTGGTTGTGGATCTGAACGGGAAAAAGGCGGATTTTGAAGTTTCAGAAGCGGCTCTCGTCGAAAAGGCCATCAAAGAAGTCACAGAAGCCGGGTACAAGGCCTCGAAACCCTAAACCCATTTTACGGGCCTGAAAAACTTTGGGTTTCCGATCTTTTTTCAGGCCCGGTTCCTATAATAATCCGCTCAGTTCAAAACTTTCAGACTTGTTGATGGTAATGATAAACCGCTTGAGAAGGCTCTTGTCAAAACAATGGGACATCCCCTGGTCCCTGAGTTTTACCCGGGCTTCGACTCTTTTTAAGGCTTCCTGCTCTATTATTTCCCGTTCTCTCAGCCGCCTCAGCTTGATATCATAATCATCCCTGACGATGGCCGTTACCGGCGTTTTGATATTTCCACTGACTTCCTGCTCGAATTTTTTCAGGGTATCAAGATAGGGATTGCTTCCCGTCATGATCTTCAGGGCCTCAAAGGGGGTTTTGGGTTCCTTGTAGTGGCGCCGGGATGTCAGTGCGTCAAAGACATCGGCAATATGGCAGATTTTTGCAATGAGCGGGATCTGTTCACGGCTCAAGCCGGTGGGGTATCCGCTGCCGTCTTCATTTTCATGGTGGTACAAAATCGCCTGCATGGTATGTTTTGAGATGTCCATATCAAAGAGAAGGCTTGCCGAATAAGCGGTATGGGATTGAATGATAATATATTCAAGGTTATCCAGTTTTCCGTTTTTGTTCAGGATATTGGGCGGGATCTTGATTTTCCCGATATCGTGAAGCAGGCCTGCAACGGCGGCCTGGACCAGGAAGGGCTTCAGGTCAAGAGCCTTGTCAAAATTGAACAATTCCTGATTGGCATGGATAAAGGTCGCCATGAGCCAACCCACCTTGATGGAATGGGTATGGGTTTCATAGTCATGGCCGATGAGGTTTACAAGCCCGTTCAAGGACTTGATATCGGAAATAAATTCAACGGCCTGGGAAATCAGCCGCTGGGCATTTTCTATGGATTGCCGGGCCATACCGGGAAAAGAAAAATTGCATTCAAAGGATTCTTTTACAACATCTCTGGATAAGCTGATCAGGGTATCGGTCTTTTTGACCACATCAATCTCATCATGCTTGAGGATATAGGCCAGGTTGTCCTTTAAATATTGATGGTATTGTTTGATCTGGTCATTGTGGATATACACCTTTCCCCAGGACTTCAAAAGCCCCATCAGCCGGTCTTTGGGAATGGATGCGGAATCCACCAGAAGGCAGCGGAACCGGTACCGGCCATCCTGGCAGGGCTGCCTTTCATAAATGGAAAAATCCACCAGGCAATCCGCATTGATCAATAAAGGGTCAATTTCATGAAATGCCGTGCCGTCATTCACATGTTCAATCTGCTGATCCAATTTCCCTGCTCCCGGCAATTACCACATCAATAAATTATATTAAAATTGCGTTTAAATCATAGCAAGGCCCCTGTTATTAGTAAAGCAGACTTTTATTGTGAAAAAATTTTTATTGACACCCGAAGCGCATTGCTTTATCGTTCATTGGCGATTGGCGATTGGCGATGAACGATATTACAAAAAGGACAGCCCGGCACCCCCATGCAGATGACAACCGAACAGCTTGCAAAAATTTTTAAGGCCCTGGGGCATCCGACACGGATAAAGATCGTGGAGCACCTTGTCCATATCAATACCTGTGTCTGCGGGGAAATCGTCAATATTTTCCCCTTTTCCCAGTCCACCATCAGCCAGCATTTGAAAATCCTGAAAGAGTCGGGGATTGTCTGCGGCGAGGTTGAGGGCCCGAAAACCTATTTCTGCGTGGACAAGGCGGTTTTGGAAGAATTCCGGGAATACATTAAAACGCTTTAAGGATAAGACCAATGAAACAAACGCAAGGTTGCAACGAGGCCTCTTCTCAAGCCAGGCCCGGACTATCCACCTCCGGGGTGGGCATCCTGGGCTCCATGGATGACCTCCCCTCCTGTGCCCCGGAACCGGACCGCCCCGGGGCTGCCTATGAAAAACCGGGTTACAGGCTCTGCTCCTATGTGGACCGGTTCATCCAGACCGATGCCGGTCCCGTTCCCCTCATCAAACCAAGGCTTACAAGGGATGACCTGGTGTCCACATTTTTTGTCCGATGCGGCATCGGCCGGTATTCCTATACCGTCTCACCCGGACTTTACGCCATCGGGAACCCGGATAAACATTCCGAGGTCCTGGTCACGGCCAATTTCAAACTGACCTTTGACCATTTAAGAAAGGAACTGGCCGGGGTCCATGCCTGGGTCCTGGTTCTGGATACCAGGGGCATCAATGTCTGGTGTGCGGCGGGAAAAGGAACCTTTTCCACCCGTGAACTGGTGAAACGGATAAAAATGACCTCCCTTGAAAAAATCGTGGGCCATAAACGGATTATTCTTCCCCAGCTCGGGGCAACAGGGGTGTCGGCAAGGGAGGTGAAAAACAGTCCGGGTTCCGGGTCATTTACGGGCCGGTGCGGGCCAAGGATATTCCGGCCTTTTTGCATAATGATAAAACCGCGGACAAAACCATGCGCCAGGTCACCTTCTCCCTTTACGAGCGGTTTATCCTGACCCCCGTTGAAATCCGGATGGCGCTGAAACCTGCCCTCATGTTCGCCCTTGCCGTGTTCATTTTTTCCGGTTTCGGGCCCGGCGTTTTTTCCTTTGCCGGGGTTTGGGATAGAGGCCGGCCGGCTTTTTTTGCCCTGATCACCGGCATCCTTTCCGGGGCCTTGGCCACCCCGGTGCTGCTCCCCCATATCCCCTTCCGGCAGTTTGCCGTCAAAGGCATCCTGTCCGGAGCCGTCTTTGCCCTGATCTTTCTTTTGCTCTCGGCGCCGGCAATTCCTGGGCTTTCAGGAGTCCTTGCCCTTTTTCTCTTCAGCGTGACGGTCAGTTCCTATCTGGCCATGAATTTCACCGGGGCCACCCCCTTTACCTCCCCCTCGGGGGTTGAAAAGGAAATGAGGCAGTTTATTCCGGTCCAACTGGCAGGCCTTGCCCTTTCTTCGGGGCTATGGATATATTCGGCATTTTAATGTGAAAAACAAAAAGGATACCCATGAAAGAATTAAGATATCTGGACGATGTGTCCACCCTGGTCCTGGACCCGGACAAATGCGTGGGATGCGGGCTTTGCACCGAAGTCTGCCCCCAGGCGGTGTTTGAAATGCACCGGAACAAGGCCCGTATTGCGGATTTCAATGCCTGCATGGAATGCGGCGCCTGCGTGAGCAACTGCCCCTCCGGGGCCATCTCCGTCAGTCCGGGGGTGGGGTGAGCCGCCTATATTATCCAGGTCTGGATAAAGGGAAAAGAAAAGGCCTCCTGCGGCGGGGGCGGATGCTGCTGACGGACCGCCGGGCCGGTGGAGAGTTGCTTTAATATTTTCGGATCAAATCAGGACTTTCGGAGAAATGATTTTGAAAATTTTAGTGTCCAGAATAATGCAAGTAACCTTGAGTTTGAATCCTTGAGCTTAAGTATGTAGAAATTTGAATTTAAGTTTTGCATACTGATAAGAACAGTGATATGAAACTTTTATTCAGGATAAGGGATTATCATTATTGGATATTATTAATTCCAGCATGTTATCCAGTTAGATATCAAAATTGTGAGTGATATGCGGAACCACACATTAACTTGTTCGGCGGTTATTCGAGACTAGTCGCTGGGCGAGATGGAGCCGCCAGTGGTCCCGAAAGGCGACGCGATGGATTGGACGAACAACGTTACTTTGATTTTCGAACCGCTACGGGAACTATCCGCCCATGGCAGCGACGCCGAGTTGCGCGATGTGCTAAATGAGGGCACGCCAGAACTATCAGTAAGCAACTTTGATAATTGGAACGGCGGAACGACAACCTACACGTTGATTGTTAGTGTCCCGGCGCACGTTTTTGTGCAAATCGATCAGCGGATAGCCGCAATCGAAGGCAAGATTCTTGAGTGGGTAAAGAGTCTCACACGAGCCGAGACGAACGACTTTATTGAATCAGTGGTTGTTCAACCGGGAGTCACTGCTGCTCAACGTGTGGTGCCTCCCAGTGAAACGCCCTTTTGGTTGCCGGGCCACTTGAAGTTGTTCATCAGCCACTTGAGCGGTGACAAGGTACGTGCGACAAATCTGAAAGACAAACTCAAATCGTTCGCGATTTCTTCATTCGTCGCCCATGAGGACATTGAGCCAACTAGGGAATGGCAGCATGAAATTGAGAAGGCATTGTTTTCGATGGATGCACTTACTGCTGTGCTCACAGAAAAATTCACCGAAAGCAAATGGACCGATCAGGAAGTTGGTGTTGCACTTGGGCGTGGCGTTGCCGTGCTGCCGATCAGAGCGGGAATAGACCCTTACGGCCTCATGGGTAAGTTTCAGGGCATACCTTCGAGGGATAAGTCAGTCGGCGACGTTGCCAAATTAGTAGTCGCTACGTTACTCAAAAATCCGAAAACAAGGGCACGCTTGGTTCAATGCATAGTGGAGCAACTACTCACCGCTGCCGACGCAACGCAAGCTGCGTCGAAGTTGGAAGCACTAGAGTTAGCTATCGACTTGCCCGCCGATCAACTGATAAGGATTCGCGACAACGCGGCAACAAATCCTAATCTCTATGAAGATATTGCCCAGCGCCGCCGTATCAACACATTGCTTGGCAAGCATGGGATTGAGTCGATCCGCGCCAAACCAACTACCGCGGCATTACCCAATGATGATATACCGTTTTAACCTTGAGCCTAAGGAGACCGAAAAGGTGCCAGCATAAGTTGTCAGCGCCGAACCACTGGCTCGTGCGGACGCCGGGAGCAACGCATTTATTTGAACGAAGCAGTTTTACGCCGGCGCCGCACAGCCACAGCGTTAAACTTTATTTTCTGCATATCATTAGAAGCTATTACCCAGAATTCAACAAAATATATTTCGTTGAAAATAATCTCCATCTTCCCTGAAAAATCTTCGGCATAAAAAAACCCGCAGCAAAAAATTTGACATATGTGTATATTAGCTATACTCTATGCCCATGAAAAAGAAGTGCTTGCCATCCACGGCAAATTTCAATCCATTATGCAATTGACCCGGGAGCTGGAAAAAACGCCCAGGCCTTTCGGCACGGACGAACCGCTGTCCCATTCCGAAATCCATCTCATTGAGATCATCGGGGACAACAGGGATTTGAGCGTCACGGACATCGGCCGGCACCTTGGAATCACCAAGGGCGCTGTCTCGCAAAATCTAAAACGGCTTGAAAGCAAGGGCTTGTCCACCAAAGAGACCGATCCGAAAAACCTGTCCCGGACCCTTGTCACCCTGACATCCAAAGGCTATACCGCCTATTATGCCCACAAGCACTGGCATGAAACCATGGACGGCGGTTTTGCAAAATACCTGGAAGATATGGACGAAAAAGAGGTGCAGGTCATTGTCCGGTTCATCGAAAAGCTTGAGGATTTCCTGAAACGCAGAATCGATTCTAAAATCTGATTTTTTTTATTTTAAAGCGTATATATCATAAACACATAAGGAGACACAGCATCATGACCAACAAGGAATACAGGGCGACGTATGCAGCCACACCCATTCATTTATTCTGGACAATATGTTCAGACGGCTTCTCCAGAACCCGGTTAAAATCGTGGGTGAATACCTGAAGGAGGGAGACTTGGCCATTGATCTGGGGTGCGGCCCGGGATATTTTTCCATTGATATGGCAAAGCTGGTGGGCAGGTCCGGCAAGGTCTTTGCCGTGGATCTTCAAAAAGAAATGCTTGAGAAAACACGGCAAAAGGCGAAGGACCGGAACCTTGAAGACCGCATGGTCTTTCACCATTGCCCCCAGGACAGAATCGGTCTTTCGGCAGATATCAAGGCGGATTTTATCCTTGCTTTCTATATGGTCCACGAGACCCCGGACCCTGAAAAATTTCTCTCGGAGGTCAAAACCCTGTTAAAGCCCCAGGGGAAATTCCTCCTGGTAGAGCCCACCTTCCATGTGAGCAAAAAACAGTTTCTGGAGATGGCCCGTAATGTTGAACAGCTCGGGTTTAAATCCCTGGGCAGCCCCTCCAAAAAAGGGGGCCGAAGCCTGTTGCTGGCGGCCGCCTGAGCGTTAATTCCGGATCAGCCTTTGCCGGCAGGCTTCTCCGGGTTTGGCTGTTTTTCCTGGGTTTCCGGCTTCGGGGCCTTTTCGACAACCACTTCAATCCTCGGGGGAAAAATATTGACAATATCAATCCGCTCATTGGGAAGGGTGAGGTTGGCCTTTGTGATGGTATGAAAGGATTTCCCCCGTTTTGCAGACCCAAGGTCCAAGGAGGACATCATATTATCCTTACTCAAGAGGCTGATATCTTTTCTCAATCCCCTGCACGTGACGGATATATTGGCCGGGGCCGGTGAAGACACCACAAGGCCTTCCGGCACATTTCGATAACCCAGGGGCAGGTCGATTCTCTTTTCGAAATTCTGCTGACCGGCAAAGGACAGCCAGAGAACAAACACCAGGCCGAACACAGCCGCCTTGATCTTATACCGCCGGGTAAACCAGGAAAAGATAACCTGCCGCATGTTCCTTTCCGGTTCCTTTTCATTGAACACCTGGGTTTCGAGCAGAAAAGACAGCTCCTGTTCATCTTTTACCTTTTTGACCTGGTTATCAAAGGCAAAGGACACCTCTCCCCTTTCTTCGGAAATGACCATGATCCATGCATTGCATTGTTCGGCAAGGCCCAGGGCCGCCCTGTGCCGGGTCCCCCATTCCTGGGGCAGGTCCTCCCGGGTGGATAAGGGAAGATAACAGGACACCTTTATGATTTTATTGTTGGCAATCAGGATTGCACCGTCATGCAAAGGGGATTCCTTATAAAAAATGGAATTCAGGATCTCAGGCTGGGGATCACATTCCATGGGAATGCCTCTTGTGACAAGGCCGGAGACAGGATCGGTTTTTTCAAAAATAACCACCGCGCCGATTCTTTTTTTTGCGGCATCAAAGGCCCAGCTCGAAAATTCAGGTGTCCATCCGTTTGAGGTCTTATCATGCCTCAGGCCAATGCTTTTTAAGGGGTTGAAGCGTTCCAGCATCTGCCGGATTTCCTTTTGAAAAAGAATGATGAGAAGGATGACAAACACCTGCCAGAGGATCTGAAAGACCCAGGTGGTCAGAAAAAGGCCCCAGGATTTGGCCAGGACAAAGACCCCGCTGAGTACGATAATACCGATGAGGGCCTTGAATGCCCTGGTTCCCCAGAACCAGACAAACAATTGATAGGAAACAATGGATATTAAGAGGATATCCAGGATATCCGGAAATCCGATATTTGATAGTATGGCAAAAAGATTCATGGGATATGCTTCTCCGGTTTAATGTGACCATACTATGACATAATTTTATAGAATTGAAAAGATTTTGAACCGGTAGCCTTCAGGGATTTTTCTAAGCAGGCGGATCAAAACATCAGGGGAGCCGGCCTTTTCAGGCAGGCTCCCCTGTGCTTTCTTTGCCGGTTCCCTTCAAGGCAGGGCCTTCTCCTTCGGCATCATGCCGCATTGATCTGTATCAATCTGGGCTTGGCCGCTTCAGACTTGGGCAGATGGAGTTTTAAAACCCCGTCTTTGAGTTCGGCATAGACTTTTTCCACGTTTATGGTCTGGGGAACTGAAAAATTTCTCCGAAATTCAACATCTCCAAACTCTTCCCATCTTGCCGCACCCCTGGGTTGCAGTTTTCTAATGCCCGAGAGGGAAAGGGTGCCGTTATCAATGTTGACTTTGACATCTTCTTTTAACACTCCCGGCATGTCCGCAAAAAGAAGGATTTCTTCTTCGCTTTCATAAATATCCACAGGCGGCAGAACCGTGTCAAGGGTTCTTGTTTTTTCAATATTTTTTCACCGGCTTTCACCATATCGGTTTTATGATTCATTGTACACCTCCTTTTATTATTCAATCCGGTTACGATCCTTAAGCAATCTGGATCTGTTTGGGTTTTGCCGCCTCGGATTTGGGCAGCGTCAGGCTGAGAATACCGTTTTCCAATCTGGCCTTCACTTTTTCCGAATCCACATCCGCAGGAAGGGTAAAGCTTCTGGTAAAGGATGTAATATCTCTTTCGGTTCTGTGGATTGAGTATTTTTCCGGGGTTGTGGATTTTTTTCTTCCGCTGATTTCAAGATAATTCCCCTGGATTTTGACATTCAGATCCTCTTTGCCGATACCCGGCACCTCGGCCCTGATTTCAAAGAGATCACCATCCTCATAAAGATTGGTTTTCGGGAACCGGTCTTCCATTGACCATTTCAGCCCTGGTGTATATGGCCAGTCGGTATCACTGTACAAACCGTCCAATCTGTTCCTGAAAAAATCCATGGCGTTAAACAATCTGTTGATGTCGTTAAATCTTGTAAACATAGCGATTCCTCCTTTCTCTAGGGTTTTGCCTGTACCAACCTCAGGCTTTTCCATTTCCTGGACAGAATTTAGGTATAAAATATTTCATGTCAATATTTATTCCATTTAATTTTTAAAAATATTTTTAGTAATACTGCACGAACTATGAATGTGTTCATCAGGAGGATATTCTGCCCTAGTTCCGGCTCTGAACGGCTACATGGCTTCCCTTCCCAGGTTGATGCCGATGGATTCGGCGCAACGGATCAGTTGGGAATCCAGGGGCACGGCTTTGACTTTTCCGGCCAGGTCCTTTAAGTCCACCAGAACGATATCCGGGGTTTTAAGGGCGGCCATGGTTCCGAATTTCCCTTGGGCCGCCGCATCAACGGCAAAACTGCCGAGACGGGTTCCCAGCACCCGGTCAAAGGAATTGGGTGATCCGCCCCGCTGGATATGGCCCAGAACCGTGGTCCGGACTTCAAGATCGATCTGTTTTTCGATCTGCCTGGCCAGGTGAAAGCCGATTCCTCCCAGCTTTTCAACCCCCTGGAGCCTGCCCCGGGCTTTTTCGGCCTTGACCGTGGTCCCGCCCTTTTCCTTTGCCCCTTCCGCGATCATGATGATGCTGAAAGGGCTGCCGCCTTTTTTACGAAGCATGATTTTCCGGATCACATTTTGAATGTCGTATTCGATTTCCGGAATCAGGATGATATGGGCGCCCCCGGCAATCCCGGCCTCAAGGGCAATCCACCCGGCATTCCGGCCCATGACTTCCAGGATCATGACCCGGTCATGGCTGCGGCCCGTGGTCTGGAGCCTGTCCAGGGCGTCGCAGGCCACCTGGACGGCGGTCTGGAATCCAAAGGTATAATCGGTTTTTTCAAGGTCGTTATCAATGGTCTTGGGGATGCCGATGACGGGAATGCCTTTTTTAAAAAATTGATACCCGATTTCAAGGGTTCCCTCCCCTCCCACCACAAAAAGACAATCCAGATTCAGACGGTTAAAGGTTTCAAGGGCCTTACCGGAATAATCCGTGGTTTTGATAGCGCCGTCTTCCATGCGCTCCCGGTATTGGAAGGGGTTGCCCTTATTGGTGGTTCCGAGAATCGTGCCGCCCATGGTCAGGATATCCTTGGTGGATTTGACGGTCAGCTCCTGGGTATGCCCGGAAATGAGCCCTTCAAACCCGCCTTCGATACCGATAACCCCGGCCCCGTACTGGATGGCGGCGGCCCGGGTGACGGCCCGGATAACGGCATTCAGGCCGGAACAATCCCCGCCCCCGGTTAAAATACCGACTCTTTTGATACTCATGGCTGCTCCTCTGTAAAAATCCGGTTGGGTCCGGCTTGAAATGATCTGTGCGTCATGCCGGTTCCATCATGTTTAAAATAAAAAACCGGTTTTGTATAGCGGAAAACTTACCCTCATCATCTATCATTCCGGCCCGTCCTGTGATAAACAGGGGATGGGATTTTATCCCGGAAAAGATAATATCAGCGGTTTTGTAAAGCCTCTGACCATTTAAAGATAGGTTTGAATATGATATTCGGCTGGACCGGACGCATCCTTCATATTGATCTGACCACCCAAACCATTGAGGTGGAAACCCCGGACCTTGACACCTATACCCGCTATATCGGCGGTAAAGGCATGGGTGGCAGATATCTGAGGCCCGTGGCCCACCTGCCCTGGGATCACCCGGACATGGCGGTTTCCATCTTCACAGGTCCCCTAACGGGAACCATCTCCCCCACTTCCGGCCGGGCCCATCTGGTTTCAAAATCACCCCTCACGGGCCTGACGGGGGATTCCTCCGTGGGCGGGAAATTCGCCACCCGGCTCAAACAGGCCGGGTGGGACGGGATGGTCATCAAAGGCCGATGCTCCCATCCCGTGGGCATTGAAATCAGCGACTCCCGTATTGAATTCCGGGATGCCACCGATTTATGGGGAATGGACACCGACGCGGTTCACCGCCGCCTCTCTCAGGGCCGGGCTTCCCTGGCCGCCATGGGGCCTGCCGCGGAAAACGGGGTAAAATACGGGTCCATGGTGGTTGACCGGCATTTTGTGGCCGGGCGAAGCGGCCTTGGGACCTGCCTTGCCCATAAAAATATCAAATATATTCGGGTGGACGGCGCCGGCCGGCTGCACCGTCAAAAGCCCTGAAAAACTCAAACAGGCCCGGGAGAATATTTTAAGGCTCACGGCCGCTTCCCCGGTCCTCATGGGCCGGTTCGGATTCACCTGCCTGGGTACCGGAGCCGTCTTTGACCTCATGGACAACCGGAGAATGATGCCCACGGACAATTTCCGCCGGACCCGGTTTGAGCCTGCATCCCGATTGAACGCCGCAGCATATGCGAAACAATACGCCCCGAAAAAACACGGGTGCCTGGGTTGCCACATCCTCTGCAAAAAAACCGGGCAATTGAACGGCCGGGCCGTGACCCTGCCGGAATTTGAGACCATGTCCCATTTTACGGCCCTCATCGGGTGCATGGACACGGACATGGTCATCAAGGCCAATGAACTCTGCAACCGTTACGGCATGGACACGATTTCCGCCGCCTCCACCCTTGCCTGCCGGCGGGAAATCCTGGGAACGGAGTATACCCCGGAAACGGTTCTCTCCCTGCTGGCGGACATTGCCCTGCAGCGGGGGGAAGGAAAAGACCTGGGCCTGGGGGCCGCCGCCTATGCCCGAAACATGGGCCGACCCGAAACCGCCATGGCGGTCAAGGGCATGGAACTTCCGGCCTATGATCCCCGGGGGGCCTATGGCATGGCCCTGGGCTACGCCCTGTCCACCCGGGGCGGCTGCCATCTGAGGGCCTATCCCATCAGCCATGAAATCTTCAGGAAACCCGTGGCCACGGACCGGTTCAGTTTCAGCGGCAAGGCCCGCATCATCAAGATTGCAGAAGATTTAAATACCATGGTGGACTGTCTGACGGCCTGTAAATTCACTTTTTTTGCCGCCGGTCTGGAAGAATACGCCCAGGCCTTTGAGGCGGTTACCGGTATTGAAACCTCGGCCCAGGATCTTTTGAAAAAAGGGGAGGCCATCTATTATAATGAGCGGATCATCAATGCCCTGAACGGGTTTGATGCAAGAGACGATGATCTTCCGGCCCGGTTTTTCACGGAGCCCGGATCAGGCGGGCATAAGATCCTGATCCCCCCCATTAACAGGGAGGACTTTTTATCCGCCAGGAAAAAATATTACACCATCCGGGGCCTGAATAGCAACGGCCTGCCCCTGGAAGAAAAGGCAAAGACCCTGGGACTGGTATGGAAAAAACCCTGAAAAAATTTGCCGTCAAACTCATCAAAGCAAAGCTGGGAAGCCGGACCGGCCCCGGCCGGCCCCTCCTGGGCGGGCTGGACGACCGCATTGTCTGGAACCGGAAAGCCGAAGAAACAAAGATTCTTGAACCGGTGTTCCAGGGGCTCCATATCAATTCCCTGGCCTTTTTAAGACCCGGGGAACCCTATCAAAGCCTGATTTCCTTTTTAGCAAAAAAGGCCTTGAAAACAGGCGGGGCCATCACTCCCAAGGATTGCGAAACCAGGACCTTTCTCCACGAGCTGCCGGTCATTGACGAATTGAGCCCGGACAAGATCATCGGGATTCTGAAAAACCGGAAAACCGTGATCGTGGCCTCAAACAACAGGGACCCGGGAAATATGGGCCCCGCCGTCATCGCCCACGGCGCGGTGAGCCCGGAACAGGGCTTTGTCACCATCAGCTCCGTCTGTTTTGCCTGCTTTATCAAATTTTTCACCGACTATCTGGAGGCCCTTCAAAAAGGGACGGCCACGGACGAGGAGCATGCCCTTTTCGACATGGCCGCCCCCGGTCTCAAGCCTTGCCGGAAAAAAATGCCCCGTCTTATGAAAGGGCCCTTTCAAACCGAAGAAGAGGTGTATTCGGCCGTGGCCGAGGCAGGGTTGAAGACCGTTGAATACGGGCTGGTGGATTCCTATTTCGGCAATGTGTCCTATTTATGGAACCAAACCCTTTATATCAGCCAGACCGGCAGTTCCCTGGATGAGCTGTCCGGATGCATTGACCCGGTTCCCCTGGACGGCTCCACCAGCGCCGGGATCACCGCTTCCAGCGAATTGTCCGCGCACATGGAAACCATCCTGAAAACAGACTGCCGGGCCATTCTCCACGGCCACCCGAAATTTTCCGTGATTTTATCCATGGATTGTGATCCCGTTGAAAAAAAGGCCTGCCGCTTTTCAGACCAATGCCATATCAAATGCCCGAAAAGCAGATGGGGTGTGCGGCGTCCCCATTGTTCCGGGAGAGGTGGGGACCGGCCCGCTGGGCCTTTGCAATACCCTGCCCCGGGCCCTTGAGGGCAGCAGCAGCGCCATTGTTTACGGCCACGGGCTGTTTACCCTGGGGAAAATGATTTTTCCGAAGCCTTTGCCAATCTCCTGAAGGTGGAAAACGCCTGCAAACGCCTTTATTTTGAAAAAGTCGACCGGCTCAGAAACCGTCTTTAATACATGGCTTCAATCAGATCGCTGTAAGCCTCATGGACTTTTTTCCGCTTGATTTTCATGGTGGGCGTGACCTCGCCGTCCTCTTCGTAGAGGCGCTTGGGGATGAGGGTGAATTTCCGGATATTCTCCACCCGGGAAAGACTTTCATTGACCTTCTGGACTTCGCCGCCGATGAGGGCGATGATCTGTTCGTCCCCGGTCAGGTCCTTATAGGTGGAGAACTGGATCTTATGGTCCTGGGCGAATTTCACCACATTGTCTTCATCTATCATGATGAGGCAGGTCAGATATTTGCGCCGGTCCCCGATGACCACGGCGTCGTTGATATAGATGCTGGCCTTGAGTTTGTTTTCAATATACTGGGGCGTGATATTCTTGCCCCCGGCCGTGACGATGATGTCTTTTTTGCGGTCCGTGATTTTAAAATCCGTCCGCATCCATCTCGCCCACGTCCCCGGTGCAGAGCCAGCCTTCGGTCATACCGGCGGCTGTGGCGGCCTCGCTCTTATAATAGCCCTTGAATACCCCCGGAGACTGGATCAGGATTTCCCCGTCCTCGGCTATTTTGATGTTTACACCGTCCAGGGCTTTTCCAACGGTGCCGGGCCTGGCACCGGTTTCCGGGGAAAGGGTGGTGACTCCTGTGCCCTCGGTCTGGCCATATCCTTCAATCAAATTCATGCCGATGGACTGGAAGAAATGCAGCACCTCCTTGGATATGGGGGCTGCCCCGGAGATGGCCACCCGGATATTTTCAAACCCCAGCCTTTCTTTCAGTTTCCTGAACACCAGAAACCAGGCCAGAAAATAGGCGGCCTTCTGCAAAAGACCCACGGGCTTTTCCTGCATGATCAGATGGGCCCGGCTTTTGCCGGCCTTCATGGCCAGGCCGAAGGCAAGTCGTTTGAGCCAATCGGCATCGGCCATTTTGATCATGATGCTGGAATAATATTTTTCCCAGATCCTGGGCACGGCATACCCGATGGTGGGAGACACCTCCTTCATGTTCTGCATGACGGTATCGGGTTTTTCCACAAAATTGACGATATAGCCGTATTTGATATGGATGAAAACCGTAAACAGCCGCTCGAAAATATGACACAGGGGCAGAAAGGACAGGACATTGTCCTCTTTCTGAATCTTTACGGTTCCTTCCACGGCCCCGGCCATCCAGGTCACATTCTTATGGGTGAGCATGGCACCCTTGGGCGGACCCGTGGTTCCCGAGGTATAGATCAGCACCGCCAGGTCATCGGGGGTGACTGTCTGCTTTCTCCCGTCAAAGGCTGAGGGATGTTCCTGGTCTGCAGCCGCTCCTGTTTCAAGAAATTCATCAAAGGTCATGACCATGGGATCTTTAAAGGACCGGAGTCCCTTGGGGTCAAAGACAATGACCTTTTTCAGCAAAGGGGCCTTGTCTTTGAACATGAGCCATTTATCGAGCTGTTCTTCATTTTCCACAAACAGGAACCGGGCATCGCAGTGGTTGATGACATATTCCACCTGGGGCCAGGCATTGGTGGCATAGACCCCCACGGACACCCCGCCCACACATTGAATCCCCAGATCGGCCATGACCCATTCAATGCAATTGTCCCCGATGATGCAGGCGCATTCCCCCTTTTCAAACCCAAAGGACAAGAGGGCGCAGCCCACTTTTTTGGCCCTGTCATGGTACCGGGCCCAGGTGATATCATGCCAGATGCCCAGGGCCTTGGTGCGCAGGGCCACCTTTGAATAATTCTCCGCCACTGTTCTTTCGAACACCTCGGGGACGGTTTCATAGGCCCCGGATTTTTCTATCGCCATGCCTTTTTCCGTTTCCATCTCTGATAGCCTTTGGCTGAGGTTTCCGATTTAATGCCCAGATAGAACTCCTTCACATCCTTGTCTTCCCTTAAGTCTTCGGCCCGGCCCTTCATGACGAACCGGCCGTTTTCCAGGATAAGGCCCGTGGAAGATATGGAAAGGGCCATATTGGCGTTCTGTTCCACCAGAAGAATGGTGGTCCCGGCCTTGTTGATCTCTTTGATGATGGCGAAGATTTCCTTGACCAGAATGGGGGAAAGCCCCAGGGAGGGTTCGTCCAGAATGAGAAGCCGGGGCCTCAGCATCAGGGCCCGGCCCATGGCCAGCATCTGCTGCTCGCCGCCGGAAAGGGTCCCGGCCCACTGGTTCACCCTGGCCCTGAGAACCGGAAAATACTGAAACACCCTTTCAATATCCTCTTTTATTCCGGACCGGTCTTTCCGGGTATAGGCCCCCATGAGCAGGTGTTCATGAACGGTCAGTTCCTTGAAGATCTCCCGGCCTTCGGGCACATAGGCGATGCCCTTTCGGACAATTTCGTCCGTATCCCGGTGCTGGATGGGAACCCCGTCAAATTCAACGGTTCCCTTGTCCGGCTGATCCTCGATGAGGCCCATGACGGTTTTCAGGATGGTGGACTTCCCGGCCCCGTTATTGCCCAGAATGGCGGTGACGGACCCTTCCTCAACACTGAAGGAGGCCCCCCGGATGGCATAGACCAGGTCATAATAGGTCTCGATATTTTTAACCTCAAGCAGTCCCGCCATGGTTAATCTCCCTCCCCGATATAGGCCTTCAACACCTGTTCATCGGCCTGGACCTCTTCCGGGGTTCCGATGGTGATGGGCTTCCCGAAATTGATGGCCATGACCCGGTCTGAAATATCCATGACCATTTTCATGTCATGCTCAATGAGGAGGATGGAAATCCCCAGCTCATCCTGGATATCCTTGATCCAGAAGATCATATCCTGTTTTTCCTCGGAATTCATCCCGGCGCAGGGTTCGTCCAGGAGCAGGAGGTCCGGTTCCAGGGCCAGGGCCCGGCCCAGCTCAATGAGCTTCTGGGTCCCGTAGGGAAGGGCGCCCACAAAGGTATCCCTCACATTCTGGAGTTCGAGGAAATCAATAATATGCTCCACCCGTTCCCGGTGAAGAATTTCCTCCCTGCCGGCAGAGGAGGCTTTCCCCCACATGAACATGCCCTTGAAAAGCCCGGTCTTCATATGGATATGACGGCCCAGCATGATATTTTCCATGGTGTTCATGTGCGAGAACAGCTCAATGTTCTGGAAGGTCCGGGCAATGCCCAGCCGGGCCACGGCATCGGGTTTCTTGCCGGTGATGGAGCAGCCCTTGAACACGATGTCTCCCCGGCCCGGCTGATACAGCCCGGATATGCAGTTGAAAAGGGTGGTCTTTCCCGCCCCGTTGGGACCGATGACGGAAAAGATCTCACCCTTGTTCATGGTAAAACCGATATCTTCCAGGGCCCTGATGCCGCCAAAGGAAATGGACAGGTCATCCACCCGGAAAAAAGCCTCGTCCATATTATTTAATATCCATCCATTCCGTCAGTTTTTTTGCTTTTCCCTCGGCCAGACACTGGACAATAAAGGTCTGGGAGGCTCCCTGGCGGGAATACATGTCATTTTTGTCATAGGGTTTGAAATTAACCTCTGCCCCGAGCCCCTTGAACCCTTTGATCTTTTCCATTTCCGTGATAAATTTTTCCCGGGTCAGGTCCGGGCCCGCGTTTTTCAAGGCCTCGATCATGGGTTCCACGAACAGTATCCCGGCATAATAAAAGATTCCCCAGCGTTCTTCCTTGGCTGCATATTTATCAAACACCTCTTTTTTGTATTTTACGATGGCAGGATAGTCCGAGTCGGGCAATTCACCGAAGGTCGCACAGATGACCCCTTCCCAGGTGCCCTTGGTGATGGACATCATGAGGGGAAAATCGGAGCAGGTGCTGGTGCTCATGAACTGGGGTTCGAATTTCATGGCCTTGCTGATGCCCACCACTTTTGCCGCATGGGTGACGGTTGTCCAGAGCAGCACCATGTCCGCGCCGGATTGCTTGAGTTTCATGACATGGGGGTTCAGGTCGGAATCCGCGGCTTCAAAGGAGACCTCGGCAACGGTTTTCAGGCCGTGGGCCTTTAGTTCTTCCTGCGCGCCGCGAAGGCCGTTCTTCCCGTATTCGTCATTTAAATAGGCCACGGCCACTTTTTTCTTGCCCATTTTCTCAACCGCGTACCTGACCAGGGCTTTAGCCTCCCCGTCATAGAGCGGATAAACCGCGAACAGGTTTCTCTGGGGCGGATTGACCCAGTTGAGAGATCCGGCGGCAGGCCCCACCCAGGGGACATTGTTCTGGGCCAGATAATCTTTCACAGCCATGCCCGGAGAGGTTCCGACCCCGCAGGCCCAGGCAAAGATGCCCGTGCCTTCCTGGAGTTCTTTGACGCCGGCCACGGTCTTGGCCGGGTTATACCCGTCGTCAAACATGTGATACACGATTTTCCGGCCATGGATCCCGCCGTTGTCGTTGATCCACTGGAAATAAGCGCCGGTCCCCCTTGCCACGGACCCCCAGGCCGCAGCCGGGCCCGTCTGGGGACCCCACTGGCCGATATGGATTTCCGTATCCGTGACCCCGACTTCGGCAGCAGACAGATTTGGAGCAAGGCTCAATACAAAAGCCAGAGAAACAACCAAAAGCAATACACTTTTTTTCATCTTTCCCTCCTTTTATTATTTTTATTTCTCCCCCGCGGGCTTGCTCCGGACTATACCTTTTTCACGTAATGCCGGGCAAAAAGGCCGCTGGGTTTGAAACACAATACTGCCACGATAATCACAAAAGCCACCACTGTCTTAAACTCAATGGAAATATAACCGCCGAACAGATTCTCGATGATCCCCAGCATATAGGCGCCACCACGGCGCCGGGCAGAGAGGTCATACCGCCCATGACCGCGGCGGCAAAGCCCTTGAGCATGGGGTCCCACATCATATAGGGATGCATGATGGTGGGAGAAATCAAAAGGCCTGCCACAGCCCCCACCAGGGAGGAAATCCCCCAGGTTGTCATCAGAATCCGGTTGGTCCGGACCCCGACGATCCGGGCGGCCACGCTGTTCTGCTGAGTGGCTTTCATGGCAAGGCCCAGTTTTGAAAACCGGAAAAACAGGAACAGCACCCCCATGAGCCCCAGGGCTGAGACCAGGGTCAGGATGTCCAGTTTTTTCAGGAAAATATCGCCGATAAAGAGGCTGTCGTAAGGATCTATGGGAAAGGGCATGGTTTTCTGTTCCGCCCCGAATTTCCAGGAGACAAATCCCAGGATCACCATTTCAATGCCGATGGTGATCACGATCATCCCCAGAACATTGGGCTCCTTTGCCCGCCGCAGCACGGCGAATTCCAGGAAACACCCCAAAAGGGCGGCGAAAAGGAAGGCGAGGAAAAAGGACAGATAGACGTTCAGGTTGAAAGAGGTCAGGAGCATCATGGCAAAAAGGACGAGATCAGGGCCATCTCCCCCTGGGCAAAATTCGGCACCTCCGAGGTCTTATAAATAATAACCATGGCAAGTCCCATGAGGGCGTAGGAACTTCCCGTTGCAATGCCGCTGACAATCATCTGGATTAAATCCGTCATGCAAATCTCCGAAACTAAAAAGGCCACGCGCGCCAGTATTTTTTCGTCCTGATCCAGACCCCGAACAATCCCAGGGGTTCAAACAGCATGATCAGGATCATGATGGTGCCGAATACAATAAACTGAATATTGGACACCCCGGTGATGGAAAACCAGTTCTTGGACAAATGCTCCAGCCAGTCTCCGATATAGGGGATGCTCAGGATATTTCTGAGTTTTAAATCCAGCCAGCACAGCAGCGCAGCCCCGGTGATGGAGCCCATCATGGAACCCAGACCCCCCACCACCACCATGGCAAGGAACATGATGGACATCATCAGGGTGAAAATCTCGGGCTCGATGAATTTTAATACAAAGGCATAGAGCCCCCCGCCGATCCCGGCATAAAAAGCGCTCACGGCAAAGGCCAGGGTTTTATAATACAGGATGTTCACGCCCATGGTGCTGGCGGCGATGTCGGCGTCCCGGATGGCGATGAAGGCCCGGCCCACCCGGGTCCGGATCAGATTCCGCATGAACAGCAGGAGGAATATGGTCAGGGTGATGAGCAGGATGTAAAACTCCTTGTCCGTATCAATGATCCAGGACCCGATGGTGATATCCGGCGCATGAAGCCCTTCCCGGCCGCCGAAGAGTTGCACCCGGCCGATGACCTGGGTGATGGTGAGGCCGAACCCCAGGGTGGCGATGGCCAGATAGGGCCCTTCCAGCCTGAGGGAGGGCAGGCCCAGGAAAAATCCGAATCCGGCCGCAATCAGGGCCGCACCGGGCAGGGCCAACAGAAAGGGCAGACCCGCCTTGGCCATGAGGATGATGGTGCCATAGGCCCCGATGGCGAAAAAACCGGCATGGCCCAGGGAAATCTGGCCCGTATACCCCACCAGAAGGTTCAGCCCGGTGGCGACGATGATATTAATGGCAATATAATTGGCCACATAGACATAATAATTTTCCGCAAACAGGGGGAAAAGATAGAGCGCTCCCAGGAGAACCACGAACCAGAAGACAACGGCCGGAGAGGAGAAAAGCCTGACATCTTCGTAATAATCCCTTTTCATATCCATACGAAATGATCCTTTTTATTCAATGGCCTGATAAGATGATTCTCGTCTCTTCTTATTTTTAATGCTTACCTGTTGTCAAGCAAAAAAAAAGAAGATTCAGTAAATAAACACTGTTTGAATTGCAATTCCCCGCAGCCTTGGAATTATTTAAGCTTTCCGGCAAACAGGGGCTTGAATATTCCGGCATTATCTAGTATTTTATGCCCACGCCAATGTAGCTCAGGTGGTAGAGCAGCTCACTCGTAATGAGCAGGCCTGCGGTTCGAGTCCGCACATTGGCTCCATCCCATATCTATGCCGCTAAGACCTTTCAGCCCCGAAGCCGGCTTTAGTGAATATGCAGATCAGACATGTAGCCGCATAAATCAATTGACATCCCCTTTCCCTGTATTCTATGGTTTCCCCATCAATTTAACGAAAAAAGAGGGGGCTCCAATGAAAGTGTTCCGATACGGTCTTGCCATTCTGGTCTGTTTATCTGTCTGCGGTCTTATCGCATTTTTCTGCCTGCCCTTACTGAATGATTACCAAGATACCGGTGAAATCCGGATCCAGGGCCTGAAAGACAAGGTCGTTGTCCAGCGGGATGAAAACGGCATGGCTTATGTTCATGCGAACAACACAGCGGATGCCATTCTGGCCCAGGGCTTTGTCACGGCCCAGGACAGGCTCTTCCAGATGCAGGTGACCCGGCTTTTCATCCAGGGCAGGGTCTGTGAACTGGCCGGATCTGTGGCTCGAAACCTGGATATCCGCATGAAAACCATCGGCCTGTACCGCATGGCCCAAAAACAGGAACAGATTCTGGATGAGAAGACCAGGGCCTTTTTTCAGAATTATGTCAACGGCATCAATGCCTTTATCGACACCTGCCCCGGCGATATCCATGCCGAATTCAAGCTGGCCGGGATCCAGGCTGAAAAATGGACCGTGGCCGATTCCGTGGGGGTTCTTTATTATATGGGCTATTCCACGGCCGCCAATCTGGGTACGGAAACCACAGCCCAGATGCTCCTGGAAACCCTGGGATATGAAGCCGCCTCCCGGCTCATGCCCGTGAATATCAATGCCGACGACCCGGACGATACCGGGGTATTTAAGATGCCGCCAAGGGAGACCCTCTCGGCTTCACTGCCCGCCGGCCCGGAGGCCTTCGCCTATGCCGCCGGTGATCCCCTCCTTCGCCCCCTTCGCGCGGGGAGCAATAACTGGGCCATATCCCCGGCCCTGTCCGCCACGGGCAAGGCTGTTCTCTGCGGTGATCCCCACCTGGACCCACGGATCCTGCCGGGGGTCTGGTATCCCATGGGACTCATCACCCCGGAGTTCAGGGCCGTCGGGGTGAACATCGCGGGAATCCCGGGCATGTCCGTGGGAAAGACCGATCATATCGCCCTGTCCGCCACCAATAATTACGGGGACATGCAGGACCTCTATATCGAAACCCCTGACCCCCAAAACCCGGGCCATTACCTGGAAGGCCAGACCTCCATCCCCTTTGAACTAATGACGGAACCCTGAAGATAAAGGATAAAACAGCGCCCAACGGCTTCAGGGAAGAGGCCGTCACCATCCGGGCAACCCGGAGGGGGCCCGTTGTTTCCCAGACCCTGGAAGGATACGCCACGGACAAACTCATCAGCCTGCGCTTTGCCCCGGCCGAATCCATGGAACCGGCCATCGGTCTGATGGATGTGCTGACGGCCAAAAACAGCCGGGAACTGGCCGCCGCCTTAAAACAGGTTCCCATGGGCTGTTTTAACTGGGTCTTTGCCGACGCGGACGGCAATATCGGGTTCCAGGCCTCGGGGAAAATCCCCATCCGCGCCAACGGCGACGGCACCTTTCCCTTTCCGGTCAAGGACTCCATTGACAACTGGACCGGCTGGATCCCGGCAGATGAGATGCCCTCGGCCATGAACCCGGAGAAAAACTGGCTGGCCACCTGCAACCAGAAAACCATTCCCCACGACTTTCCCTATTATTATTCCTCCTATTTTGCCCCTTCCTACCGGTACCGGAGGATTGCGGAACTCATGGCGGAACCGGGGAAAAAATCCATTGAGGATTTATGGGGTTATCAGCGGGATATCAAAAACCTCATGGCCCAGCGACTCTCCCCCATCATGGCGGGAATCCTGCTGAAATATGAGGATACCCAAGCCCTGAGCAAAATTCTCTCGGACTGGGATTTCACCGATGATCCCCAAAAAGCCGCGCCCGCGGTCTTCCAGGGCATTTACCGGTCCTTCGCCATGCTGGTGTTTGAAGACGACCTGGGCACGGAAAAGGCCATGACCCTCCTGAACAACTGGTATTTCTGGCAGGAAAAAATGGAAGGGATGATTTTAAGCGGAAATTCCCCCTGGTTTGACGATGTCCGGACAAGGGATAAGACCGAATCCATGGAAGACCTCTTTCACCTCGCGGCCCTGGAGGCAAGCCGGTTTTTGGCGCCCCTCCTGGGACCCGACCCTGAAAAATGGCAATGGGGAAAGGTGCACACCCTGGAACTGGTGAACCCCATCCGCAGAAACGGGGCAGGCAAGGCCCTGCTGGGGTCCGGCCCCATGCCCGCAGGCGGGTCCGGGGAAACCCTTTACCGGGGCTGGTATGATTTTGACAAACCCTTTGGGGTCACCCATTGCGCTTCCCTGCGCATGGTGGCGGATTTCT
>JAAUSZ010000001.1 GCA_012031875.1 Desulfobacula sp. | reverse complement strand
GAACCCGGTGTTCCCGGCGCAATCCGCTGTCCGCCAGGGTAACCCCCGCCAGGGGGGATGAGTCATGCACCTCGGCGTGGGCCATGAACAGGTGTTGGGATACGAGATCAGAGACCTGTTCCGGTGATTCGATCTGCAAATGATGGCCGGCATGGATGCGCTGTATATGATCCGGACTGCCGTGTACGATCAGAATATCTTCGGGTTCCAGCACCTGATCAGGGCCGGGTGCAAGCATCATGACCCCTTTGCGCCGGATGGCCAAGACGGTCAGGTAAAGGGCGGAACCCAGACGGCTTTCGGAGAGGGTGCGGCCCTGAAGCGGGGATCCTTTGGGGATGCGGGTGGTGAAAATATGGGTATCCAGCCGGTAATAGGAGCCGATGGCTTTTTGATGCTCGGTCTCCGCACCCCCGGACCGGAAAGGCAGCAGATGCCGCCCCACCAGGACCATAAAGGCGATGCCGGCCGCCACAATGGCGCCGGTGATGGGGGTGAAATCGAAAATGGCGAAGGGGGTCAGACCGGCGTTGCGTAGCGCATCGGTCACCAGGATATTGGGCGGGGTGGAGATACCGGTGAACGGGCCGCCCAAGAGGCACCCCAGGGCCAGGGGCATCAACAATCTGGACGGGGGCCGGCCGCTGCGCCGGGCCAGCTCCATGGTGGACGGCAGTAAAATGGCGGCAACCGTTACGGTGTTGATCAGAGCGGACAGCAGGCCGGCAAAAATCATCAGCACCATTATCAGCGTGATCTCACTGCCCTGTGCCAGACGCTGCAAGGGCTGCCCCAGTTGATGGGCGATGCCGGTGCGGGTCAATCCGGCGGATAGGATAAACAATGCCCAGACCGTGACAACCGCCGGGCTGCTGAAACCGGCCAGCGCTTCAGCAGGGGTGACCAGTCCGGTCAATGCCAGTGCCGACAGCACCATCAGTCCCACCAGGTCCACCCGGAGCCGGCCGCCGATAAACAGGACGAATGCCGATAAAACGATGCCCAGTAAGAGAATGATTTCAAAACTCATGATTTACACGCTCCATAATCCGCAAAGATTATCAGACCCCCCGGCATTTGTAAATCCCGAAGGATTTTCCCTAACGCCAAAAACCCCGGCGATTTTTAAATTAAAATCGCCGGGGTCCTCGTTGGATTGATTTTATTCAGAGTCTATCCCAGAATTTTTTTCAAATCCCCGTCCGGTGTTCCGATGGGGGTCAGGTTATAGTTTTTCACCAGGATATTGAGAATATTGGGCGTAACAAAAGCAGGCAGGGAAGGTCCCAGATGGATGTCCTTGATCCCCAGTTTCAGCAGGCTGTAAAGAATGGCAACGGCCTTTTGTTCATACCAGGAGATGATAAAAGACAGGGGTAGTCCATTGACGTCCGTATCAAAGGCCTTGGTCAGGGCCACGGCGATCTGCACGGCGGAATGGGCGTCATTGCACTGGCCCACATCCAAAAGCCTCGGGATGCCGTTAATGTCTCCCAGTTGATGTTTGAAAAACTTGTATTTTCCACACGCCAGGGTGAGGATAATACTGTTATCCGGTGTTTTTTCAACAAATTCAGTATAATAATTTCTGGATTTTTTTACACCGTCACATCCTCCGACCAGGAAGAAGTGACCGATGGAACCGTCTTTTACACCGGCAACGATTTTGTCCGCCACGCCAAGAACGGCTTTGTGTCCAAACCCCACCAGAATTTCCATATCATTTTTGTCTTCCGTATACCCGGGCAGTTCAAGGGCCCTGTCAATCAGCGGTCCAAGATTGTTTTTGTTCAAATGCGTCAGGCCCGGCATCCCAACCGTACCCGAGGTAAAGATATTTTTCTTATACTCTTGTTTGGGTTTCTGAATACAATTAGAAGTCATGAGGATGGCACCCGGAAAATCGGTAAATTCTTTTTTCTGGTTTTGCCAGGCAGTGCCGTAATGGCCGTAAAAATGGGGAAAGCGTTCTTTTAATGTCGGATAGCCGTGGGCCGGCAGCATTTCGCCATGGGTATAGACATAGATGCCTTTGCCTGCACTGGCCTTTAAAACGGCCTCAAGATCGATAAAATCATGACCCGAAACCAGGATCGCTTTTCCTTTTTTGACGCCAAGGGGAACCTTTGTGGGGACGGGGTCGCCATATGCGCTGCTATTTCCAAGGCTCAACAGCTCCATGGCCCGCAGGTTTTTCTCACCGCATTCAAGGACCAGTCCGAGGTATGCATTTGTATCCAGGCTTTTATCTTCCAGAGCGGCAAGCCCCCGGTGAACAAATTCATAATTGCCTTCATCTTCCTGGCCATGCTCTGCTGCATGATCGGTATAGGCGGCCATCCCCTTGATGCCGAAAAGAAGCATGTGTTGAAGGGATCTTAAATCCGGGTCCATATCCGGATCTGCCATCAGACCGTATTGTTTGCCTTGTTTGACCATGCCGTCCACGGAAGGTTTGAGTTTGAGCGTCAGCGTGTCACTGTTTGATGAAATAGTACCGCCTGCATCTTTAACCCGCTGGATCATCTTGTCTCTCAATGCGACGGATTGTTGAAGAAGGTCTTCAAACCGGTAGGGGTCGAATTCTACATTGGTCAGCGTTGAAAACATGGCCATGCAGGTAAACTGGTTGGTTTCAGCGTCAGTGATATTCACTTTCCGGCCGGCGGCAGCAGCAATGGAGAGTCCTTTCAGCGTATGAATCAAAAGGTCCTGGAGCGCTGCAACATCAGGGGTCTTGCCGCAGACGCCGGTTTGGGTGCATCCTTTGCCGCCCATGGTCTGTTCACACTGGTAGCAGAACATTTCATTTTGATTTGTCTCTGTTGCAGCAAAAAGTCTGCTTGAAGATAAAAAAGACGGAAGGAATGCTGATGCAGCAATTCCCACCGTGCTCTTTTTGATAAAATTTCTTCTGGATACGCTCTTTTTTTTCATTGTCTTTTCCCTTTGCAATTGAAAGTTTGTAAGCCACAATGTGGTATACTATTTGGGGTGACTATGCCGGATAAAAAGGCAAACCTCCTTGATCTATATCAATTTTTTAGAATTCAAAGCCCTTGCAGACAAAAAAATTTTCAAAAATTTGCAGCCACCAGGAAATTATTACTTGCTGTTGCATAACAGTAAATACCTTTGTACAATGATGCCATGATTAAAAGTTTTAAGCATAAAGGATTAAAAATTTTCACAACCGGGAGTACGGCAGGCATAAACCCCACTCACGCTGCGAGATTGGAAGAACGTTTGCAAGCACTTCACACTGCCATGTCCATTGAAGATATGGATATCCCGGGATGGAGATTGCATCCGCTCAAAGGTGATCATGCCGGATTATGGGCTGTTAACATAAGTGGTAACTGGAGGGTTGTTTTTGAATTTAAAGATGGTCACGCATATGTGGTCAATTACGAAGATTATCATAAAAAAAGAGGGGGGGGTAAAATGAAAATTCAACAGCACAATCCTATGCATCCGGGGGTGTTTATAAAAAGAGTTTACTTGGAACCAAATAATATCAGCTCAAATGAATTAGCCCGCAAATTAAAGGTCAGCTCGGGGTTAATAAGCCGATTGATCAATGGGAAAACTGATGTATCACCGGCAATGGCCTTAAAGCTATCCATTGTATTAGGCAGATCACCGGAGAGCTGGTTGCTTATGCAGGATAATTATGATCTTTGGAAAGCAAGAAAAGAAATCGATTTGGATAATTATAACACGATTGAATTTGCCGTTTAAAAAGATCTGAAAAATAATACAAGCCTGGCTTTAGCAATATCAAAACCCCGCAATAACCGCCTTTCTTCGAATTAGGTATGGAATAAAAAAATAAAATTTAGTATAAATAGCCCTTTGATTTATACTAAAACTTTGGTTGCGAAGCCGTGAGAATATTTAGCTAAGGATACATAGATGATCAATTCACAGAGACTGGCCCAGAGATTCACCACCCTGTGCGAAATCGATTCTCTTTCCCGGCGGGAACGGGATGTGGCCGTGGAGATTGAAAAAATATTAACTGCCATGGGGGCCCGGGTCTGTTATGACTCGGCCAAGGAAAAGGTGAGGGGAAACTGCTCCAACCTGGTGGCCAAATTCAAGGGGACCGTGGCTGTTCCCCCCCTTTTTTTATCGGGGCATATGGACACGGTGGGGCCGGGCGAGGGCATACGGGTCCGGTTTGATAACGGGGTGTTCAGGAGTGAGGGGACCACCATCCTGGGGTCTGACGACAAATCCGCCCTGGCCATTATCCTTGAGGTCATGGAGACCGTCCTGGAGAACAAAATCGATTACCCGCCCGTTGAGGTCATCTTCACGGTTTGTGAGGAAATCGGTCTCCTGGGGGCCAAGCATTTTGATTATAGTCTCATGGAATCCAAATTCGGGTATATCCTGGATTCCACCGACACGGAAGGCATTGTGACCCGGGCTCCGGCGGCCAACAAGATCCGGGTCAGGATTCACGGGAAGGCAGCCCATGCCGGGGCAGCCCCGGAAAAGGGCGTCAATGCTATCCTGATTGCCGCCAGGGCCATTTCAAAATTGCAGCTTGGCCGGCTGGACCCGGAAACCACCTGTAATATCGGCACCATCAAGGGCGGGGTGGCCACCAATATCGTTCCTGAGTTGGTGGAGATCCACGGCGAGGCCCGGAGCCATGACGTGGAAAAATTAAAAGCCGTCACCCGGACCATGATCCGGGCCTTTGAGGATGCGGCCCTTGAATTTAAAACCAGCGAGGTCACGCCACGGGTGGAAATTCTGGTGGATGATGATTTTCCCCTCACCCATATACCCGAAGATCATGAGGTCATCCGGCTGGCCAGGAAAGCGGCCTCAAATCTCGGTATCCCCATGGCCGGCAAAACCATCGGCGGCGGAGCCGACGCCAATATTTTTTTCAGCAGGGGCATCATGGCCGGGGTCCTGGGCACCGGCATGACCGATGTCCATACCCTGAACGAATCCATCCGGCTATCAGACATGGAAAATTCCGCCCGGCTGATCCTGGAAATCCTGAAGGTGCATGCCGCCGGAGGAGCCGCATAGATGATCGCCTATGTGGACATGTTTTCCGGCATCAGCGGGGATATGATGCTGGGGGCCCTGGTGGATCTGGGCGTGCCCGTGGACTGGCTCACGGAAAAATTATCCCCGGTGCTGACCGGGTTTGAACTCAAGACCGGCACGGTTTTCCGGCACCACCTCAGGGCCGTGAACCTTACGGTGGAAACCCAAGAGGGCAGGGGGATATCGCGGAATTATACGGATATCCGGGCTCTCATCGAAAACGCAGACCTGCCGGAAACGGTGAAAGCCAACTGCCTTCTGGCCTTTCATAAAATTGCAGCGGCCGAATCCGGCATCCACGGCCATGACATGGACACCATCCATTTCCATGAAATCGGGGGAATCGATTCCCTGGTGGATATTGTGGGGACCTTTCTGGCTGTGGATTATCTGGGCATTGACAGGGTCTATGCCTCCACCGTCCCCCTGGGGTCCGGGACGGTCCAATGCGCCCACGGGGTCCTGCCCGTACCGGTTCCGGCGGTGCTCTCCATTTTAAAGGACACCCCGGTGAAAGCCTCCGATGCCAAGACCGAGATTGTCACCCCCACGGGAGCCGCCCTGGTCACCACCCTTGCCGGATCTTTCGGTCCCATGCCCGAAATGAAAATACAAAAGACCGGCTATGGGGCCGGCAAAAGAGAGACCGGGTCCTCCCTGCCCAATCTTCTGAGGATCATCCTGGGTGAAAAAACCGGAGCGGCGGAGACTTCCGGCATTCAAAAGGAAACCGTCCAGGTCATCCAGACCAATATTGATGATATGAGTCCAGAAATTTCAGGATATCTCATGGACCTTCTCCTGGAGAACCAGGCCCTGGATGTGTGTTTCACCCCGGCCCAGATGAAAAAAACCGGCCCGGAGTCCGGGTGGAAGTTCTGTGCCGAAAAGAGCATCTTGACGCCCTGATCCGCCTGATTCTCACCGAGACCTCCTCCATCGGGGTCCGGGTCAAAGAATGGGACCGCTTTTTTCTGTTGCGGGAACCGGCGGAGGTCCGCACTTCCCTGGGAATAATCCAGGCCAAAAAAATAACGGGGCCGGACCATCGGGTGCGGTTTGTCCCCGAATATGAAGCCGTAAAAAAAGCGGCCCGGGAGAACCGTCTTCCCCTGCAGGAGGTTTATAACCGGGTCCTCGTGGATATCCGCTTGACAGGGAAGGATACAGAAGATAGATAGGCTCCATGACAGGATATGGGAAAATGATTTTGTTTTTGGCCACGGGTTTTTATTCCGGTAAGGCGCCGCTGGTTCCCGGAACCTTCGGCACCCTGGCCGGGGTTCCCTTTGCCCTTGTGTTTCATATCCTGCCCCTGTCCTGGCATCTGGTTTACGGCATGGGGTTTGTCCTGGGCGCGGTGTTCCTGGCGGACAAGGCCGCCGGGATACTGGGAGAAGAAGATCCGGGCTGCATTGTGATTGATGAGATGGCAGGCTATGTGCTGGCTCTTTCCCTGGTGCCGGTCCAGGTATCCACCCTGGTGGCCGGGTTTTGGTGTTCCGGTTTTTTGATATTGTGAAGCCCGGTCCGGTCGGGTATTTTGAGCGGCAGTTTTCCGGAGGGGCCGGTATTGTCCTGGATGACGCCATGGCCGGGGTGTTGACGGCGGTTGTGTTAAAAATCATATATTCAGCAGGGCTATTTTAGGAGAAAAGAGGATGGAAAAGAATTCGGAAAAGGACAAGGCGGTCCAGACCGCCATGAACCAGATTGAAAGGCAGTTCGGCAAGGGGTCCATCATGAAACTGGGCGGCCGTCCCATTGAAGCCGTTCCCGTGATCCGGACCGGGTCCCTGGCCCTGGACAAGGCCCTGGGCGTGGGCGGATATCCCCGGGGCCGGGTCATTGAAATCTATGGCCCTGAATCTTCCGGAAAGACGACCCTGGCCCTCCATGCCGTGGCCGAAGCCCAGAGAAACGGCGGCATCGCCGCCTTTATCGATGCCGAGCATGCCCTGGATGTGGCCTATGCCAAACGCCTGGGCGTGGATTGCGACGAACTTTTGATTTCCCAGCCCGACACCGGGGAGCAGGCCCTGGAAATCGCCGACATGCTGGTCCGCAGCGGCGGCATTGATATCATGGTGGTGGATTCCGTGGCCGCCCTGGTGCCCAGGTCCGAGATCGAAGGGGAGATGGGGGATTCTCATATGGGCCTCCAGGCCAGGCTCATGTCCCAGGCCCTGAGGAAACTTACGGCCACCATCGGCAAAACCAGCACCACCATTATTTTTATCAACCAGATCCGGATGAAAATCGGGGTGGTCTATGGAAACCCGGAAACCACCACCGGCGGCAACGCCCTGAAATTTTACGCCTCCATGCGGCTGGAAATCCGCCGGGCGGCCCCCATCAAGGAAGGGGAGAATATCGTGGGCAACCGGACCAAGGTCAAGGTGGTGAAAAACAAACTGGCCCCCCCCTTCAAGGATGTGGAATTCGACCTCATGTACGGGGAAGGCATCTCCAGGACCGGGGATCTTCTGGACATGGGGGTGGATCTGGCCCTTATCGACAAGAGCGGGTCCTGGTATTCCTTCGGCGGAGAGCGCATCGGCCAGGGCCGGGAAAATGTCAAGGTCTTCCTTGTGGACAACCCGGATATATTTGAAAAAATCGAGGCCGGGGTCCGCGAAAAACTCGGCATGGCGACCCCTGCTAAAAAAGGCAAAACGGCGAACCCAAGGCATAACGGATCAGTGAATGAGGAGCTGCAAGCATGACAGGCAATGATGCCAGAAAATTTTCTAGATTATTTTAAAAAACACGGCCACCAACCGGTCCGGTCTTCCTCCCTGGTGCCCCAGGACGACAAGACCCTCATGTTTGTGAATGCCGGCATGGTCCAGTTCAAGCGTGTCTTCACCGGGGATGAAAAGCGGGACTACGCCACTGCGGTAACGGCCCAGAAATGCGTCCGGGCCGGCGGAAAACACAATGATCTTGAAAATGTGGGGTATACGGCAAGGCATCATACCTTTTTTGAAATGCTGGGGAATTTCTCCTTTGGGGATTATTTCAAGGCAAAGGCCATCCGCTTTGCCTGGGATCTTCTGACCACCGGATATGGCTTTGACAAGGATAAACTCTGGGTGTCGGTGTTTCATGAAGACGATGAGGCCTTTAATATCTGGCGGGACCAGGAAGGAGTGCCTGAGGAGCGCATCATCCGGCTGGGGGAAAAAGACAATTTCTGGGCCATGGGGGATACCGGTCCCTGCGGGCCGTGCAGCGAGATCCACATCGACCGGGGCCCTGAATTCGGCTGCGGCGGACCGGACTGCGCCGTGGGCTGCGACTGCGACCGGTGGCTGGAATTATGGAACCTGGTTTTCATGCAGTTTGAACGCGACGAGCAGGGTCAACTGCATCCTTTGCCCAAGCCCAGCATTGACACGGGCATGGGGCTGGAGCGGATCATCTCCGTGCTCCAGGGCGTGCCCACCAATTATGATACAGACCTGTTCGTTCCCATCATGGACAAGGTGGGGGAACTGTCCGGAAAAAGACGCCACGCCTCCAAAGAGGTTGAAGTGGCCATGAAGGTCATTGCCGATCATTCCCGGGCCACGGCATTTCTCATCTGCGACGGGGTGTTGCCCGCCAATGAGGGCCGGGGCTATGTGCTGAGGCGCATCATGCGGCGGGCCATCCGCTACGGCCGGAGCATCGGCCTGGTCAAACCCTTTATGCACGAGACGGTTCAAACGGTTTTCGCCATCATGGACCAGGCCTATCCTGAACTCAAGGAATCTTCCGCCTTTATCCTGAATGTGGTGAAAAACGAAGAGGAAAAATTTCTGGAAACCCTGGAAACCGGAATGAAACTCCTGGAAGCCACCATCCAGGACATTAAGGCCGGACCCGGGCAAAAATCCGTGATTCCGGGGTCCGTCATTTTCAAACTCTATGATACCTTCGGCTTTCCCGTGGATATCATCACCGACCATGTGAAGGAAATGAAGATCGACCTGGATATGGACGGGTTCAACCTGGCCATGGAAGATCAGAAGGCCAGGTCCAGGTCCGTGAAAAAATTCGCCGGCATCGGCGAAGCCTATAAGGCCCTGACCTCGGAAGGGGTGAAGACGGCCTTTGAAGGCTACGGGGCCCTGGAGGGAGAATCCGGGGTTCTGATCCTGGTCCAGGAGGACCGGGAAATAGAGACGGCCAAACCCGGAGACGAGATAGAGATCGTGGTGGAAAAAACGGTTTTTTATGCGGAATCCGGGGGCCAGGCCGGGGATTCGGGGATTTTTGAAAACGGGAATTGTACCATCCAAATTTCAGATACCATTAAAAATCCCTCGGGACTCATCATCCATAAAGGCAAAGTTAAAAAGGGCGAGGCTAAAAAAGGAGACCGGTTTGTCCTGAAGGTGGATGCGCAGAAAAGACAGGCCGTTGCCGCCAACCACAGCGCCACCCATATTCTGCATTCCGCCCTGCGAAAGGTCCTGGGGGACCATGTCAAACAGTCCGGCTCCCTGGTCACGGACACCCGGCTCAGATTTGATTTTACCCATTTTGCCGCCATTTCCCGGGAAGAACTCCTGGCCATTGAAAACGAAGTGAACCTGAGGATCAGGGAAAATCATGCCGTGGAAACAAAGGAAATGAACATGGACGAGGCGGTCCGGGCCGGGGCCACGGCCCTGTTTGAAGAAAAATACGGGGATGTGGTCCGGGTCGTATCCCAGGGCGGCTTTTCCAGTGAACTTTGCGGGGGAACCCATGCCGGGCGGTCCGGCGATATCGGCCTGTTCAAGATCCTGTCCGAGGGCGGGATCGCCTCCGGGGTCCGGAGGATAGAGGCGGCCACGGGCCAGGTTGCCCTGGATCATATCCACAGGGAAGAAGCCCTCATCGAGACCACAGCCGGTCTTTTGAAAGGCTCCAGGGAAGAGGTGGCGGCCAAGGTGGAGGCCCTGTTAAGGATAAGCGGGCCCTTGAAAAAGAGCTGGAATCCCTGAAAGCAAAAATGGCCTCCAAATCCGTTGAAAACCTGGCCGACGAGATCCGGACGGTGAACGGCGTCAAGGTGATCGCCAAGCGGGTGGATATTGAAAACCCCTCCCAGCTCAGGGATCTGGCCGACAAATTCAAGACCAGGATCGGCTCCGGAGTCATTCTTTTAGGGGCTGTATCCGATGGTAAGGCATTGCTGATATCCGTTGTGACCGAAGACCTGACCCAAAAATACAAGGCCGGGGACATTGTCAAGGCCGCGGCCCAAATCGTGGGCGGCGGCGGCGGCGGCCGTCCGGACATGGCCCAGGCCGGGGGCACAAAGCCGGAATTCCTGGATGCGGCCCTGGAATCGGTGTATCAGACCATGTCATGACCGCCTATTTCATAAGACGATTGCTCCTGGTGATACCGACCTTTATCGGTATCACCATTATGGTGTTTACCATCACTCGTTTTGTGCCCGGCGGCCCCATTGAACGCATCATCTCCGAGACCCGGGCCATGCAGGCCGGTCATGGGGGTTCCGGCATGTCCCGGGGTTCAGGCCAGCCCCTTTCCGAAGAACAGATTACCAAACTCAAGGCCTATTACGGCTTTGACAAACCCCTGCTCCCAAGCTATCTGACCTGGCTTTCCAAGGTGGTCCGGGGGGATCTGGGTATCTCCACCCGGTACCAGGACCGGTCCGGACATGATCCTGGAAAAGACCCCGTGTCCCTGTATTTTGGTATCCTGAGTCTTTTCATGATCTACGGCGTCTGCATTCCCCTGGGCATGGCCAAGGCCGTCCGGCACAGGACCGGCTTTGACAATATCAGCTCCATCCTTATTTTCACGGGCTATGCCATTCCCGGCTGGGTGGCGGGGATTTTCATGCTGGTCCTGTTTTCATCCCAATATGATATATTTCCCCTGGGCGGCCTGGTATCCGAGTTTTTTGACGAGATGAGCCTTTTTGAAAAAGCCGCAGACATCCTTTGGCATACTTTTCTGCCCCTTATCGCCTATGTCATCGGGTCCTTCACCGTCATGACCCTTTTAATGAAGAACACCCTCATGGACCATTTGTCTTCCGATTATATGAGGACGGCCCTGGCCAAGGGGCTGTCCTTTGAAAAGGCCGTATTCTCCCATGCCCTCCAGAACAGCCTCATCCCCATGGCCACCGGTTTCGGCAACAATATTTCCATCCTTTTGACCGGGTCCTTTCTCATCGAAAAAGTGTTTAATATCGACGGTATGGGCCTCCTGGGCTATGAATCCATCCTGGACCGGGATTACCCCGTGGTCATGGGAATTCTCGTGATCTCCTCCCTGCTGTTCCTCCTGGGAAATATTCTCTCGGACCTCTGTGTGGCCCTGGTGGATCCCCGGGTGAGGTTTAAATGATGCGGCTCAATCCGGCCACGAGAAAAAAAATCCAGAGGTTCAGGTCTATCAAAAGGAGTTTCCGGTCGTTGATCCTGCTTGTCTTCCTGATCCTTGTTTCCCTTTTTGCCGAAGTCTTTATCAATTCCCGGGCCCTTCTGGTGTATTCCAACGGCAGACTTTATTTTCCCACCTATTCAAACATGATCAAAGGCTCTGAATTCGGCCTCGGGTATGAATATGAAACAAATTACCGGGATCTGAAAGAAAAATTTCAAAACCAAACCGGGCCGGATTTTGTCATCCTGCCCCCCATTCCCTACAATCCCTATGAAAACGATTTAAAGACCAATGCCTATCCGCCCTTTGCCCCTTCCTTCAGGGAAAGGCATTTTCTGGGAACCGACAATGCCGGCCGGGATATCCTGGCCCGTCTGGTCTACGGGTTTCGGACCGCCATTGCCTTTTCCCTGATTCTGCTGGCCTTGAATTATACCCTGGGCATCAGCCTGGGCTGCGCCATGGGATATTTCGGAGGAAGATTCGACCTTTTTTTTCAGCGGGTCATCGAGATCTGGAGCAATATCCCGTTTTTATACGTGATCATGATCATTGCATCCATCCTTATCCCGAGCTTCATGATCCTGCTCTTGATCATGGCGTTCTTCGGCTGGATCGGCATTACCTGGGTCATGAGAACCATGACCTATAAGGAAAAGGAAAAAGAATACATCCTCGCGGTCCGGTCCCTGGGCGCCACCCATGCAAGAATCATCTTTCGGCATATTATTCCCAATACCCTTTCCGTCATTGTGACCTATGCCCCCTTTGCAGTTTCCGGCGGGATTGTGGCCCTGACCTCCCTGGATTATCTCGGGTTCGGCCTGCCCGCACCCACCCCTTCCTGGGGGGAACTCCTGTCCCAGGGCTGGCAGAATATGGAAGCCTGGTGGATCGCCGCCTCGGTGACGGGGGCCCTGGTGCTGACCCTCATGTGCGTCACCTTTATCGGGGAGGGTATCCGGGAAGCCTTTGATCCCCGCCGTCACACCACCTATGAATAGATTCCTGTTTAATACACCTTCCGTGTCGAAAAGCCCTTGCCCAGGACATTGAAGGTGTTTTCCGTGATCAAAAAGGCTTCCGGGTCGATATTAAAGGCGATTTCCTCAACCCGCTTGATCTGGTAATTGTTGACCACGGTCAGGATGATTTCCTTTTCGTCCCCGGTATAGGCCCCGGCGCCTTTGAGCAGGGTTGCTCCCCGCTTAAGCTGTTTAATAATCTCGTTCACAATCTTTCTCGGGTTGCTGGAAATGATAAGAATCATTTTTCTCTGGTTGAACAGGGTCATGAAATATTCCAGGACCTGGGAGGTGATATAGCTCATGGCCATGGAATACAGGATCATATCCGTTTCAAGCAGGCCGAAGCTAAGTAAAAACAGGACAAAATTAAAGGAAAAATTATAAGTTCCGATGCGGATGCCGTATTTCTGGTTCAGGATGATGGAGATGATATCGTTGCCCCCGGCAGACCCCAGGGACCGGAAGATAATGCCGGACCCGGCCCCGATGATGGTTCCGCCGGCAATGGCGGCCAGCATCAGGTCCTTGACCGGCATTTCAAAGGGGATCAGGTCCATGACCAGGGTCAGGACAATGGTCCCGTAAAGACTGTAAAACAAAAACCGTCGGCTGATGAAAATCCATCCGGCAATAAACACGGGAATATTTAAAACAAAATACCAGATACCGGGAGTCAGGGATTGGGTGTAATAGTAAATCAGGAGCCCGGTTCCCGCAAAACCGCCGGTGATCATTCCATGGGGGATCACAATGGCTTTAAGACCGATACCGGTGATAATGCTGCCAAGGGTAATTAAAAATAAATTCCATGGGATCGAATAGGTTATTTTCTGAAATTTCATGGGAAGTACCTCATCTAAAAAAATGATCCAGATAATATAAAATGGATATTAATGCAAAGTTTTTTTAAAAGCGAATGAAAATAAATCTATTCCATATTCCGTCATCCATGGTATCATCAGCCCCGAATCCAACCGGTGATTAAAATTATCAATAAAAGAGGAAAAACCATGGGCCATCAAGACTATAGTTTATACAGCGGCGGGCTAAAGGGCGCGGAAGAAGCATTTGGGGAATGTGCAGAAAAATTCGGGATCAAAGAAATCAATTTTTCCTTTGAGGGCCACACCCCTTCCCGGAATAAGAATATCACCCTGCTCAGCGATGCAGAATTAAACAAGGGCAATATCAGCATGGAGATTGTATCGGTCCGGATGGGGCGGCGGTATGCCCAGGCCGACAAGATCCGGAAGGTCTTTCAAACCATTTTCCATATGGTCAACAAAGGCTATCAGGTATTTGCCGTGGGGTTTATCCAGGCCGACGGAACCGTTAAGGGCGGGACGGGCTGGGGGGTGGAACTGGCCAAATTTTTCAACCGGCCGGTCAGTGTGTTTGATCAGGAAACCAATGAATGGTATGGCTGGAAACAGGGGGAATGGGTTCAGGAGACGCCGCTCATCACCCATAAAACTTTTTGCGGCACAGGCACCCGCCACCTTTCAGACCAGGGCAAAAAAGCCGTTGAAGACCTTTTCAACCGGTCTTTTTCCTAAAAGAATCCTTGATCTTTTCGGCCTCCCCATGGAGATCCCATGGGGAGGCCGCTTTCCCTCCTTTTGGGGAAACGGGCTGTTGCAATTCTCAATGCCGTGTTTTTCCCGTGCAATACCATGATAACCCGTTGTAATTAAATACTCTCCATGCCTTTCTGATTCCCTGCATTTCAAATTGAAACAAGAAGGCCCTGTTTTAATCGCTTTGCTCCGGGGACTCAAGACCCTGGATTCCCCGCCGGCTGTGCCGGTGTCCGGTTTGGTGGGATTCATCCCTTTTTTGTTCCGGCTGGTATGGTATATGCTATTTCATATTTCCGAACCTTTAACAGATATGAAAAAGGAGAGAAACATGAAAACAGGACTGTTAAGAACATTGGAAAATTTAATGGTAGCCGTTACCTTCGCAGAAAAGGGCGACCACGAATATGCCCTCCGGGTGATGAATCCGGAGACTGGAAGAAAAACCCGGAAAAATTCCAGAAAGGATCTGAGCCGCCAGGCGGAAAACAGACCCCGGATGCAGTTATAAACGTGAAGGGGCAGGGAAAATGAAACAGGTCCTGCTGGCCATTGACGGCAATATTCCCACAGAGCCCGTGTTTCAATATGCGGTGGGGCTTTGCAGAAGAATCCAGGCGGAATTGAATATTCTGCAGTTTGTCAAACCGGAGACCCTCAGCAGGTGCATATCTATGACCCGGAAAAAGGCGGGCCGTCTGGGTAAGCTTCTTGAAGATTCCTTTGCAGGGGTCGCCTTTGCAGAAGAAGGCGTCCCCCATCTGGCGGTTGAATTTCTGCCCGATGTCTCGGACTCCTTAAAAAAACTGATCAAGGGCGATTCTTCCGGGATACCTTTCAAGGTAGCTGCCGGCAGAGGGAATTTTGAAAAAGAACTTTTAAATTATATCGACGCCCATCAGGACATTGTGCTGACGGTTTTTGATCCGTCAACGGGCCCGCAGTCCGGAACCGGCGCTTCCTTCAGAACCATGGAAACCTTAAAAAAGAAACTGGGCATCCCCCTGGTGGTTGTGAAGACTTCCGGGGATTGATATCCAACCGGCCTTTGGGGCCGGCCCTTTTTTTAAATTTCTTTCAGAGCCAGATCCAGGATTTCATTTAGTTCACCCGCAGTGATGATCTGAATATCCTTTTTAATATCATCAGGAAGGGTTGAAATCTCCCCTTTGTTTTTTAAGGGGAAGATCACGGTCTTGATGCCGGCCATCTTGGCGGCCAGGAGTTTTTCCTTGATCCCTCCCACGGGGAGAATCCTTCCGCTCAGGGTCAGTTCACCGGTCATGGCCGTATCTCTTCTGCAGGGCCTGCCCTTGAGCAGGGACAAAAGGGCAATGGCAATGGTAAGGCCTGCCGACGGGCCGTCTTTGGGGATGGCCCGGCCGGGACATGGATGTGAATATCCTGCTGGTGGAAAAATCCGGGGCAAGATCAAAGGTCCGGGTATTGCTCCGGATATAACTCAGCGCGGCCTGGGCCGATTCCTTCATGATATCCCCCAGGGACCCGGTCAGAATCAGCCGGTTGGTGCCCATCATTTTAGTCGCTTCCACGAAGATGATTTCCCCGCCGGTTTCCGTCCATGCAAGTCCTGTGGAGCATCCTATCCTGTCTTTGGCGCCGGCAATCTCAAAATGATACTGGCTTGGGCCCAGCAGGTCATCCACGCTTTGTTCCGTGACATCCAGGGCCTCAGGATCAATGGTGTTCTTACCAAGTTTCCGGGTGATTTTCCTGCAGATGGAGAAAATTTTTCGTTCCAGTTCCCTGAGTCCGGCCTCCCGTGTATGCTCGCGGATCATTTTTTTAAGCGCTTCCCGGGTGAATTGAAGGGAAAAGCGGCCCAGGCCGGCATCCTCTATGGCCCGGGGAATCAAATGTCTTAATGCGATATTGACCTTTTCATCCACGGTATATCCGGACATGGAAATGACTTCAAACCGGTCCAGGAGGGGGCGGGGAACCCTGCTGACGGTATTAGCCGTGGCAATGAACATGACCCTGGAAAGGTCAAAGGGGACGTCCAGATAATGGTCAATGAACTGGGAATTCTGCTGGGGGTCAAGGACTTCAAGCAGGGCCGAGGCCGGGTCCCCTTTGAAGTCCTGGCCGATCTTATCGATTTCATCCAGCATAAAGACCGGGTTGGCGGATTCCACCCGCCGGATTCCCTGGATGATCCGGCCTGAAAGGGCGCCGACATAGGACCGCCGGTGGCCCCGGATATCGGCCTCGTCCTTCATCCCGGCCAGGGATATCCGGACAAATTTGCGTTCCAGGCTGGTGGCAATGGATTGCCCCAGGGAGGTCTTGCCGATGCCGGGAGGCCCGGTAAAACAGATGACCGGGCTTTTTGCCTGGACGGCCCCGGTTTTTTTGGCCAGGGCGCTCTTGACGGTGGACCGGATTTCGTCCAGCTTCAGGGGTTTGGCGATAAAATGGAAGGACCCCCGTTTAATGGCATCCACCGCGGTTAAAACCGTGGCATACCCGGTGATGATGATGACCTCGGTGCCGGGGCTGTTTTTTTTGATCACGTCCAGCAGCATGAGACCGTCCACCTTGTCCATTTTAAGATCCGTGACGACAAGGTCAAAATGCCTGCGGGAAAGCCTTTCCAGGGCGTCGCCGCCGCTGGAGTCCGTTTCCACCTCATAGCCTTCCTTGGTCAGGACATGGGAGAGGTTCATCCGGGTCATTTTTTCATCATCCACAACCAGGATGGTGTTTTTTACGGAAAGCTTCATCTGCCGCACGGCCAGATGTTCCAGAATTCTTTCCTTGATTTCGTCCAGGCCGTAATGGTCCTTGTTGAGAATGGCTTCGGCCCGGTCCATATCCAGGTTGTCGTCGGTAAACCGGTTCCAGGGAAGGGTGATGAGATAATCGATATAATTGATGCCGATGGTGTATTCCGCGGAGGAGGGGCTGATTTTAAAGAGCCGGTCCACTTCCTTTAAAACAATGGGTTCGACGGATTCGGGCATGCGGATATCCAGAACCGCCTGTCTTAATTCATCAATTTCGTCCGTATGGTTTTCCTCTGGAGAGTCTTTTTTAAAGAAACGTTTCATATAGATGGCCTTTTTCCCGTTTTCCGGATATCTACTCCCGGCCCTTCCGGAAGTCAAGGAAAAACCCCTGGGTTTGAAATTTCTATTCAGGGTAATCCCTTGGAATTTAAATAAAAAAAATGAAATTCGTTGCAAATCGTAACAAGGCATTGTCAAGTGAAATAGGGCCTAACCCCCCTTTGTTAAAGAGGAATTTGTCAAGCCCGGTATCAGGGTTGCATTGTGAAACAAAGCCGGTCTGTCCCGTGGGTCCGTCTTTTCCCGTATTGCCCCGGCAACGGGCCTTTCTAAGGGATTACCCGCCCCTGGTATGCAATTTGCTCAATATGAAACGGGAAAATAAAGATTAACCGTTTTAAGGGGGAATACCATGGCATTTTTTAATACACTGAAAACGAAATTGCAGATATTTAACAAAAAAGTAGATGATTATCAGGAAGCCATCACCTTTGCCGAGGCCGGGATCCAGGCCGGCGAACAGGCCGCCCTATCCTGTGCGGAGACCCGGGGCCGGAATGTCGTGGTCGCCACCCATGAGAGCCGGTTTTCCGATGATATGATGCTCTACGCCCTGGAGATGGCCGGCCGGATGAATTACGGCATTATCGCGGTGAATGCCGCCAGTATCACCCATGACATCACTGAATTTTTTTCAACCACCCATGACAAATTGTTTGCGGATTTCAAGGAAACCGCGACCCGGAATGCCGAGGCCTTCCGGACCAGAGCCCTGGATCAGGGACTGAAATTCGCCCATACCGTTCATGCTTCAGATCTGGACCATGCCGTTGCCGCGGTTGCAAAGGAATGCGGTGAGATCGAGTTTATTATTTCCGAAAACCGGGAACCGGCCAGGGCAAGGGGTGTGATCGGCAATGAAAAACGGATTGCCCAGCGTCTCTGTGTCTATTCCATGAATTAAGGAGAAATGATGGATACCCAGTTTATTTTAGGAATTGTGCTGATCCTTGCCGTCGGCTCGCTTTGTTATTTTTTCCGGAATGAAAATAAAAAATAGGGGCGCGGTCTTGCCGCCCTGCGCCGGTAAAGGGGAATATCCGATGATGACTATTGAATGGAGAATATTGTAAATGACGCCTGAAATGATGATGACCATGATCGTCCTTGTTTTTGTAATCTTTTTATTTGTTTTTGAATGGGTCCGGGTGGATGTGGTGGGGATCATGATGATGGTCCTGTTGCCCATCCTGGGCCTTGTCACCCCCAAGGAGGCCTTTTCAGGCCTGGCCGGCAATGCGGTCTGTTCCATCATCGCCGTGATCATCATCGGCGCGGGCCTGGACAAGACCGGCGTCATGAACAAGGTGGCCAAACCCATCATGGCCCTGGCCGGCAACAGCGAGAGCAAGGTCATCCTCCTGATTGCCGGAGCCGTGGGCACCATATCCAGCATGATGCAGAATATCGGTGCGGCAGCCCTGTTCATGCCCGTGACCCAGAGGATATCCAAACGCCTGGGCATCCCCACCTCCAGGGTTCTCATGCCCATGGGATTCTGCGCCATCATCGGCGGTACTCTCACCCTGGTGGGAGCCAGCCCCACCATTATTCTCAACGATCTCATGGTGGTGGGCGGGCAAAAACTGGAACCCTTCGGCCTCTTTACCCAGACCCCCATCGGCCTCTGCCTGACGCTTTCCGCTCTCATCTATTTTGTGGTATTCGGCAGATGGATCCTTCCGGCCAATACCGGCCAGTTCAATAAGGGCGCCTCTGAAATGCTGATCAAGGAATACCAGGGCGTCAATAATATCGTGGAGCTACATGTGCCTGAAAAAGGGGTCACGGGGGTTCTGGATGACCTGAATATCCGCCCCAAATTCCTGGTGACGGTCATCGGGATCAGTTCCCCTTCCAACCGGACCACCAACCATGTGCCCCACAGCTATGAATCCATTTCCCCCAATGATGATGTGGCCGTGGTGGGCAAAAGGGAAAATATTGAACAACTGGCCGGGGAATATGGATGGGAGATCAAGGACACCCTTGACACCTTTGCCGATTCCCTGGCCAATACCAATGCGGGTATGGCCGAAGTCGTAGTCTCCCCCAGGTCCGAACTCATCGGCAAGACGCTGAATGAGGTGGATTTTAAGGAACTCTTCGGGTTAAACCCCCTGGTCCTGTTCAAGGGCAATAAAAAATATTACAGCGGGCTCACCAATATCCGTCTGAGCATGGGAGACACCCTTCTGCTCCAGGGTCCCTGGGAAAAATTCCATATCCTGAAAAACCGTCCCCAACCCAGGGCTTTGATTTTTGCCTCCCCCCTGGAAGGGGAGATCCTTCGTCCCCAGAAAGCCGTGCTGGCCGTGGCCTGGTTTGCCGTGGCCCTGCTGCAGGTGATCCTTTTCGATACCACCTTGTCCGTGGCCCTCATGTCAGGCGCCCTGGGCATGATCATCACCGGGGTTCTCACCATTGACGAGGCCTACGGGGCCGTGGACTGGATGACGGTGTTTCTCCTGGCCGGGCTGATTCCCCTGGGCATTGCCTTTGAAAAATCGGGAACCGCGGCCTTCATCGCCCAGACCGTGCTGGGGTTCATCGGGACCCCGTCCCCCATCCTTCTTCTCACGGTGATCGGCATCATGACCACCTTTTTCACCCTGGTGATTTCCAATGTCGGGGCCACGGTCCTTTTGGTTCCCCTGTGCATGAACATGGCCATCATGGCCGGCAGTGACCCCAGGATGGCGGCCCTGGTGGTGGGCCTTTCCGCCTCCAACAGCTTTGTTCTGCCCACCCACCAGGTCAATGCCCTGGTCATGCGGCCCGGGGGCTACCGAACCGTGGATTATGCAAAGGCCGGGGGCATCATGACGGTTCTTTTCCTGGCCGTTGAGCTGAGCATGATCTATTTTTTCTATGGAATTCAATAAGGCGGATCAGGACGGTTTTAACCCCTTCATTGACGGCGCTATCCGCGGTTCACAAGGCCGGGAGCGCCGTCTTCGGGTATTATGACCTTTTGCCCGGCCCAAAAAAGAAAAATTGTACTTGTTGAGGATGGATGATTAACGATACAATGCCTCCCATGAAGTTTAACCTCAGACAAAAGATCTTTCTTCATTTTCTCATTTTCATGGTGGTGAACTGCGCCATCTGGTTTTTCAGCTATTTCAGCCATTCAACCATCAACCAGAAACTGAATATTATCGAGAAAAAAAAAGAGCTTCTGGATACGGTTCTTGAAGCCCGGCGGTATGAAAAGAATTTCTTTTTGCGAAACAGCAAAGGCGACCTTGAGCTGGCCATCTCCTATATTGAAAAAACAGCGGAAAAGCAGGCCGTCATTGAGAATGATTTTTCAGAACTCCTGGAGGACAAAGCCTCGGTCAGAAAGCGGACTGAGAGCATTCTCAATTATAAAAACAATCTGCAGCAGCTCCACGACGCCTATTCAAGGGTGGCGGAAAAGGGAGAAGATCCCCTCCAGTCAAAGGAAATCAATGTCCTCCAGGAAACCGTGACCGGAATCGGCCGGGTCCTGACAACGGACATTGAAGAGGTGGAGAGACGGGAGCGGGAAAGGGTCCTGGCCCTGCTCAACCGCTCCAAAACCTATTTGATTGCCTCGCTGTCCTCGCTTTTTATCCTGTCCCTTCTCACGGCTTTTTTCCTGGCCAAGAATGTGAACCGCCCGCTCAAATCCATTGAGAAGAGCATCCAGAGAATCGTCAGCGGGGATTTCAACAAGATTCCGAAGATCCGGACCGGGGATGAATTTGAATCCCTGGCCGACAGCCTGAATAATATGCTTGATGAATTGGGCAAAAGAAAGGACCAACTGGTCCAGGCGGAAAAGATGTCTTCCCTGGGCACCCTGACTTCGGGAGTGGCCCATGAATTGAACAATCCCCTGAACAATATTTCAACCTCCATCCAGATCATCCGGGAAGAGCTGGATGATCCGGATACGGAATTTAAAAAGACCCTGCTGCTTGAGGCCGAGGAACAGATCGACCGGGCCAGGGATATTATCCGGGCCCTGCTGGAGTTTTCAAGACAGAGCGATTTTTCCGTTGAAAAGGTGATTTTCAAGAACCTGGTCCACAGCACCATGCATCTGATCAGCGGCGAAATCCCTTTTAATATTGAAGTGAATATCGAAGTTCCCGACACCCTTGAGGGGAATATGGACCCCAGGAGGATCCAGCAGGTGCTGCTGAATCTCATCATCAATGCGGTCTATGCCATGGAAGGGGGCGGCCGGCTCATCATCTCCGCCTATAAGGAGGAGAAAGAGGCCCTCTTTGTGTTTAAGGTGGCGGATACGGGAGGGGGCATTCCCAAGGAGAATCTCGCCCGGATCTTTGACCCGTTTTTTACCACCCGGGAAGTCAGCAAGGGTTCCGGGCTGGGCTTGTCCATCAGCCATGGGATTATTGAGCAGCATGGGGGGACCATCCAGGTGGAAAGCGGTTTGGGCCGGGGGACGGTCTTTACGGTGAGCCTGCCGGCCGGCGGCGGAAAAGAGAGGGTATGAAAAAACAGATTCTGATTATTGAAGACGAGGAAATCGCGCGGCGGAACCTTGAGCACATCCTTGAAAAAGAAGGCTATCACGTCGTTGCCGTGGACAGCGGGACCAAGGGGCTGACCCTGATCAAATCCCGGAGTTTTGACCTGATCATCACCGACTATAAAATGAAAAAGGTGGACGGCCTCCAGGTCCTGGAACAAAGCCGGAAGCTGCAGCCCTATACCGAAGTCATCCTGATCACGGGCTACGCCACCGTGGACAGCGCGGTCACGGCCATGAGGGAGGGGGCGTATCATTATATTGCCAAGCCCTATAAAATAGACGAGGTCCGGCGCATCATCCGGGAAGCCCTTTTAAAAAGATCCCTTCAACTGGAGAACCTTGCCCTCAAAGACGCCATGAAAAAAGAGATTCAACCGCCCTTTATCATCGGCAACAGCCCGGCCATGAATGAGGTTAAAAAAAACATTGCCCGGATTGCGAAAACCGATATCAGCGTCCTGATTCTGGGGGAAAGCGGCACCGGCAAGGAACTGGTGGCCAAATCCATCCACAGCCAGAGCCACCGGAGCGGCCATGAAATGGTGGCCTTTAACTGCGGGTCCTTTTCCGAAGACCTCATGGCCAATGAATTGTTCGGCCATGAAAAAGAAGCCTTTACCGGGGCCGGAAAGACCAAGAAAGGGCTTTTTGAATTTGCCGACAAGGGCACGGTTTTTTTTGACGAGATCGGAGACATGCCCCTGACCATGCAGGTCAAGATCCTGAGGGTATTGCAGGAAAAAGAATTGATGAGAGTCGGCGGCACCACCACCATTCCCGTGGACCTGAGATTCATTGCCGCTACCCACCGGGATCTGAAGCATGAGGTGGAAAGGGAAGCCTTCCGGCAGGACCTGTATTACCGCCTGAATGTGGTGACCATTCAATTGCCGCCGCTGACGGCGCGGCACGGCGATATTCCCCTTCTGGCCTATCATTTCTCGGGAAAAAAGCCGGGAGATGGGCAAGGACATCAAAGAGATTGATCGCACGGCCATGGATTTTTTGGTCCGGTACAGTTGGCCCGGCAATGTCAGGGAGCTTGAAAATGTCATCGAGCGGGCCGTGGCCATGGGAACCGGCGATATTATCCATCCCGAGGCCCTGCCGGATCATATCACCCAGCTCGCCATTGAGACTTACCGGGTCCAGCCCGACGGGAAGATCCCCACCATGAAGGAGCAGGAAAGAAATTATATCCAATGGGTGCTTGAGAAAACAAACTGGAACAGATCCAAGGCCGCCGAGATCATGGAGATCGACCGGGTGTCGCTTTGGAGAAAAATAAAGGCCTTTGACCTGGAATGATGAAAAAACTGATTGTGCTGTTGTTCTCCGCCCTTCTTTGCCTGGGCGCCTCCTCCCCCCAAAGCATTGTCGGGAAATGGGAGAATTCGGAAAGCCTCATTGACGCCGGCCCCGGTGAGATTCTTATCCTTCTGAAAAAGGATGGAACCGGAAATCTGATCCTGGATAAGGAGCGGTATTTCTGGGTGGCGGATCAATTTCTCTATAAAATCCTGGGAAACCAGATTGAGGTTGTCTTTGTATATGAAAACGGTCAAAAAACCGACCCCGGACGCCTGGACATCATCAAATTGAATGCCCGGGAACTGGTTCTTGGTTTCAAGGCAGCCAACCTGACACTCGCTTTTCGAAAAATTAAATAAAACCCGGATTTCAAACCTCAGATTTTTATGGACGGAAGGATTTCTCCCGTGCTATTGATCAGGATACCGAACTTTTATTGTTTGTGACCCGTATCCTTTTACCCGCGAGTAAAAAAGGTCTTTCAGGCTTTTGATATAAACCTATTGTATCGCAGGAGGTCCGTTCATGAATATCCGAAAAAAAATTATGCTTACATCTTTTTCAGGGTTGGTTTTTTTAGGGGTCATTATGTTTTTTATCGCCTCATCCTCCATAAAAAGCATGGGAGAGGCGGAGATCCAGTCCTTAAGGGCCACCCTGATGGAAGAAAAAAAGCAGAAGCTGAAGAATATCGTTGAAATGGGGGTCAGCCAGATTGAGGGAATTTTTGCATCCAAGGATACGGATGAGGCCGGGAAAAAGGCAGTGATCTTTAAACTCGTCAGTGATACGAAATATGATGCCGGGACCGGCTATCTGTGGATCAATGACATGACCCCGGCCATGGTATTTCATCCTGTCAACCAGGCCTTGAACGGGAAGAACCTGTCGGATTATAAAGACCCGGACGGCAAACGCCTCTTTGTTGAAATGGCGGAGGTCTGTAAAAAAGAGGGGGAGGGCACGGTGGGATATAAATGGGCCAAACCCGGGTTTAGCGAACCCGTGGATAAGCTTTCCTATGTCAAGCTCTTTAAGCCCCTGAACTGGGTTATCGGTTCTGGAATTTATATTGACGATGTCAAGGCAGCGATAACGGAAAAAGAAAAGATCATCAAAGCAGGCATGGCCAGACAGAGAAATCTTTTAGTGGCGGCTATTTTTATCTCTCTGGCCCTGACCCTTGTTTTGACCTATGTGGTGGCCGGAAGAATATCGGGTCCGCTCCGCAAAGCCAGCAGCATGGTCAAGGATATTGCGGAAGGGGAGGGGGACCTGACGGTCCGGCTCAAGGTGGACTCGACGGATGAGGTGGGGGAATTATCCAAGGGGTTTAATGTCTTTGTGGGAAAACTCCAGGACATGATTAAAAAGATATCTGCCAGTTCAAGGGAGGTTGACCTGTCTTCCGGTGATCTTTCGGAAATCTCCGGACACCTGTCTGCAGAAGTGGAAGATACGGCCCGGCGCTCCGTCAATGTGGCCGCGTCCACCGAAGAAATGGACACCAATATTTCCAGCGTGGCCGCGGCCATGGAAGAGTCCACGACCAACCTGAATCTGGTGGTGGCCGCGGCCGAAGAAATGACCTCCACCATCACGGAGATCGCCCGGAACGCGGAAAGGGCCAGGGACATTTCCCAGGGAGCGGTTTCCCAGGCCCAAAGCGCATCGGGAAAAATGGGGATTCTGGAAAGGACGGCCAAAGAAATCGGCAAGGTCACCGATGCCATTAGTGATATCTCGGAACAGACCAACCTCCTGGCCCTCAATGCCACCATTGAGGCGGCAAGGGCCGGGGATGCGGGAAAGGGGTTTGCCGTTGTCGCCAACGAAATCAAGGACCTTGCGGTCCAGACCGCGAAGTCGACCCGGGACATTAAAACTCAGATCGACGACATTCAAGCCACCACCGTGTTGGCCGTGGGTGAGATTGATGCGATTTCCAGGGTCATCACGGATATTAATGAGATCGTGGCCACCATTGCCGCAGCCGTGGAAGAGCAGTCCGCGGTGACAAAGGAAATCTCGGGGAATATTGCCCAGGCCGGCCAGGGGCTCGCCCTTGTCAATGAGAATATCAATCAGAGTTCAAGCGTATCCAATGAGATTGCCAAGGATATCACCGGTGTCAGCCAGGCCACGGATAAAATCGCAGAAAGCACGAAAAAGGTGGAAACAAGCTCCCGGCATTTGAAAGAGATGGCCTCTGAATTAAAGCTGATTCTGGACGGATTCAAGGTCTAAATTTGCCGGATCAGCCTCAGGGCATCCAGCCTTGGACGGGCCGAAGCCAGATAGGAGAGAAGGGAGGCCCGCCGGTTTCGGACCGCGGCGATTTCTTCCTCCCGGATATCCGGGTTTATTTTCTGAAGTTCCAGAAGCCTTTCCATTTCCCGCCCTAAGAGGTGTTCTATTTTCAGCCTTGCCCTTTCCATGATATCGGAAGAAAGGCCCCGGGCCAGGGTCAGGCTGTTTTCAATCATGAAAGGGACGAGGTCCCGGATCAGGGGTTCCAATTCCCTGAACCCGTTTTTCCGGTCTTCGGAAAGATGCCCGGCCCATTGGCGGGTCTCCGGTTTTTCCATGATGCCCCGGCCTTCATGGTCCACCACCAGGTGAATGGGGTCACAGGTCAGATACCGGCCCATTTCCAGATCCAAAGGGGCAATGCATTCCAGGACGAATACGGTTTCAAGAAAAAGTCCCCGGCCTTTTTGGCCGGCAAGCCTTGCCAGGGCGCAGGACCCTGTATTGCCGGTGATAAAATATTCAAACACCCGATGGATAAAGGGATGATCCCAGGAGAAAAATTCCGCATCATCCCTCAGGACGGCTGTTTTCCTTTTAAAGGTCAGGGTATCGGAAAGCCTTGCCGATACCGGGAAATTCTCATCCGTCATATTCTTGAAATTCAACCGGAAGACGGAATCGTTCATAAAATCGGTTTCAATGCCGTAATGCAAGAGAACCTCGGCCAGAAGATGTTCAAGCTGCGGGCTTGAATCAAAGGCTTCCACTTCCCGAAGGATGCGCCGGGCCGGTTCAGGTTTGAAGGAATTCATTTCCAGGAGGATGTTTTTCCCTTTGGCCAGTTTTTTTTCGGTTTCCGCCCGGAAATCCCCGGTCCGGGAAATGAGGTCCACAAGGACCGCCTCATCCATGGTTTCATCCTCCCTTAACCGGGTGAACAGCGCCTGGAGGCCGGGTTCGAACGCTTTGTAAATCAGGTGCAGCCCATTGATATTCCGGGCAAAGAGGTTTACCCCGTCCATATACCAGCGGGCAAGGATTTCATAACCGGTTCCCCGGATATAGGGAACATGGATCTGGATATCGTTCTTCTGGCCTATCCGGTCCAGGCGGCCGATTCGTTGTTCCAGAAGTTCCGGGTTCACGGGCAGGTCAAAAAGAAAGAGGTGATGTACAAACTGAAAATTTCTTCCCTCGCTGCCGATTTCAGAGGCGATCAATACTTTGGCCCCGTCTTCCCTTGCAAAAAAGGCGGCATTCCGATCCCGCCGGAGCAGGCTCATGCTCTCATCGAACCTTGCCGTATCCACGGAGGTATGACGGGCCAGGGCGGCCTCAATGGCCAGGGCCTTTTGCCCGGAAGATGAAATCACAAGGATCTTTTCATTCTGACGGATCAGCTCAAGAAGATACAGCATCCTGGGGTCCTGATGAAGGTCATTATCGGTTTTGCCCTCGGGATCAAAAAATTCCTCATTTACGGACCGGACCCTTGAGGGGTCCGCATCCAGGCCCTTAACACGGGGAATCCGCCTGGGGAACCCCTGGATGACCTGTCTCCGGTTTCTGAACATGACCGGCCGGGTCCATAGGAATCCAGGAAGGTCTCAATTGGTTTCCCTTTTTTCAGGAGGTCCTTGACCTTGCCCATGGTTTTTTCATATCCGAGGCTTTCCTGAAGATGGGCGGAAAAATCAAAATACCGGTGGGGGTCCAGGAGTTTTAAGTGAAGAAAATGGTTTTTAAGGCCCATCTGCTCCGGGGTGGCGGACAGCAGCATCAATCCGGGTGCGGATCGTGAGAGCCGGCCGATAAAGTCACGGGTGATTTCATGGTCCGTGATATGGTGGGCCTCATCCACCACCACCATATCCCAGCCTGAATCCAGGATCCTCGCATGCCACCGGGGCGTCTCCAGAAAATCAAAGCTTACAATGGCCAGTTGATGTTCAAGAAAAGGGTTCACGCCCCTTCCCCGGCGGTCCAGGTTCAGGCAATAGGTTTCATCCAGGATCATAAAGGACAGGCTGAATCTTTTGTAAAGTTCTATAAACCACTGATGGGATAAGGATTCCGGGACAATAATCAACACCCTCCGGATCCTGTGGCTGATGATGAGTTTATGAAGAATGAGACAGGCTTCTATGGTTTTGCCCAGCCCGGTTTCATCGGACAGCAGCACCCTGGGCACCTGCCTTGCGGCAACGGCATCGGCAATGAAAAACTGGTGGGGAATGAGTTCCACCTTGCCCCCGATGAAGCCTTTTACCGCGGAGGCATCATAAACGGCCTTTGATTTCAGGAGCCTGAGGCGCAGGTCAAAGGCCTTGTTTGAATCCGTGATCCCGGCAAAGAGCCGGTCCTGGGGCAGGGAAAAAGACAGGGTGTCTGAAAGGTCCTTTTCACAGATCACCCCGTTCCCCCCTGAATAATACACCAGCCCCTCCGACTCGCTTACGGACTCAATGACCAGCTTTTTCCCGTCTTTGGATCGGACCTCGTCACCGGGTTTGAATATCATCCGCTTCAGGGGGGCTGAAGTGAGGGCATACTGCCTTTCACAAGCGCTTGAGGTAAACCGGATGCCGACGGTTTTCGGGGTGATATGGATCAAAAGGCCCAGGCCCAGCTCCGGTTCTGTTTCACTGATCCATCTTTGCCCTTGAACCGGTCGCATCTTTCAAACTATGATCCCGCGTTCAGGGCCGAGTCTATTGCCGTACAGGTAAAGGGCCGGGATATTTTATGGGCCCCGCCGGCCAGGGGCTTTTCCCTGAGCTTGTGGTAACTGCCGCTGAAGGTGGCGGTGTCCTGGTTTCCAAAGCGGATCTGGTAGCTGGGTTTGAGCCCCTTGCCGGTCATATCGAAACAGACATAGGCCTTGGGATCATTCCCCATATTGGCGGACACTTTTTTTAAATATGCCGGGGAAAGCTGTTTGATACGGTCTTCATCCCATTCAACCGGTGCGGCGGTGCTTTTTCCGGGCCTTGCCGCAGGGGCTTTTTTAACCTTGATTTTATTGATAAGGCCCAGCAGATGTCTGATTTTTTATTCCCAGGTTTTTGACAGACCGCTGCTGGATTTCATCATCTGCCTCGGGGCTGAGCCGCTCAAGCTGGCTTTGGGCTTCCCGGCAGCATTCCAGAGACGCCTCAACGGCATTTTGTTCAATTAAGACGTTCAGGTTATCACATAACCGGTTTATTGCCTGCCTGGATTCTCTAAATCTGTCAGGTTCCATCTCTCCTCCTGTTTATAAAGTTGCTACAGTCTTAAATCATTGGGCAGGTGAGAAATTTTTGAGTTTCAGATTTTATCCTGCACGTCATGAGACTTATGCTCTGATGGTACACTTCCCGGACAGGGAATACAAGTCCTTGTCAAAATCAGTGCTCCGGTCCCCTGATCCTGTTTCAACGGAATGGGAGCCTCCGGCCCCGCGCCGGGGTCTGCTATGAAAGATCTCCCTTAAGGGTTAACAGAAAATCGGCCAGGGAGTCCCCATCCGGTCTGGGAAAGATGGGGAAATCTGTTTGCCCTGTCTTGTCGTCGGAGACAAGGGCTCTCATATGCCTGAGGCCCGTGAACAAAGGGGGTCTGCCGACGGCTTCCCTGAAGACCTCTATTTTTTGGCCAGGGCCTTGATCAGATCCGTAATCAATGTGGTTTTTCCGCAGCCGGCATGCCCGACAATGTGGATGGGAGTCATTTATCCTGTCCTTTTCATGGCTTAGCGATGTTTTCAAGATAGCGGATCAAATCTTCCAGGGGCATGGGTTTGGCATAATAATACCCCTGGATCAGGTCACATTTATATTTGGCAAGCAGCTCAAATTGTTCCTTGGTTTCCACACCCTCGGCCACGACTTTTATCCCTAAATTTTTAGCCATGAGAATGATGGTTTCGACAATATTGGCATCGCTCTGATCCGTTGTTATATCGTCAATAAAGGATTTATCTATTTTCAGGGTGCTGATGGGCAGTTTTTTTAAATAATACAGGGAAGAATACCCGGTCCCAAAGTCATCTATGGCAATGGAAACCCCTTCTTTTTTGAGGATATTCAATTTTTCCAGGGTTGATTTAAGGTCGGTCATCATGGTGGTTTCAGTAATCTCGATCTCGATGGATGAGGCAGGAAGAAGATGGGATTTTAAGACATTCAGCATATTCTCCGCAAGATCAGGCTGTTTGAATTCAAGGGGTGAAATATTCACGGAAAGGGTCAAGGGGAAGGAAAAATTTTCTTTAAGCAGCTTAAGGGCCTTGCAGGATTCCTCCAGGACATACCGACTCAACTGCAGGATCAGCCCGGTTTCCTCGGCCATGGGAATAAACTCTCCCGGGCTCACGACGGCCCCGTCCTGTTTTTGCCAGCGGACCAGGGCTTCCAGGCCCAGCACGTGATTTGTGGCCGGGTCTACCTTGGGTTGGTAATAAACCATGAATTCCTTTTGGGTCAGGCCCGCCCTGAATTCCTTCACCATATCCATCTTATACAGGGCCAGACGGTTCAGCTCCGGCGTGAACATATGATATCTGCTTTTCCCGCTGATTTTAGACTGGTACATGGCCATATCCGCGTTTTTGATCAACAGATCGGCCGTGGTCCCGTCTTCCGGATAAAGGCTGATCCCGACACTGAGGGAAACAAGAAGCTCGTGGCCGGCAATGGAAAAAGGCTCTTTCATGGCTTCAAACAACCGGCCGGCAAGTTCCAGGACTTCCTCCTGGAATTTAATATCCCCGGCAATCACCAGGAATTCATCCCCCCCGAGCCGGGCAATGGTATCCTGCTCCCGGATGATTTTTTTCAACCGGCTGCCCAGCTCTTGCAGAAGAGTGTCCCCGCATGTATGACCCAGGCTGTCATTGAAATATTTAAAATTATCCATATCCATGAAGAGGACGGCAGCCATGGTGTGCTGTCGTTTAGCGGTTTTCAGCGCCATGGAAAGCCTGTCATGGGCAAGGTACCGGTTCGGAAGCCCGGTTAATTCATCGTGGTAGGCCTGGTGTTGGATTTTTTCCTGCTGCAGCTTCATTTCCGAAATATCATGGAACACGGCCACATAATGGGAGACTTCGCCGTCATCCTGTTTGATGGAGCTGATGCTGAGAATTTCCGGGAAGGCCTCCCCGTTTTTCCTTCTGTTCCAGATTTCTCCGGCCCAGTATCCCTTGGTCTTCAGGCGGTCCCACATCTCTTTGTAAAAGGATTCATCATGCCGGTTGGATTTAAGAATCCTCGGGTTCTGCCCAACCGCCTCTTCAAGGCTGTATCCCGTAATATCCGTGAATGCCTGGTTTATGGCGATGATACGGCCCTCAGGATCCGTGATGCTGATGCCTTCCAGGGCATTTTCAAACACTTTTTTGAAAATTTTTAACTGGGCCGCGGCCCTTGTCCGTTCTTCCACCTCCTGATTCAATTCACTATGGACGATTTTCAGTTTGGCCATATAGGTATTGAAATGTGTCGCGAGTCGCCCGATTTCACGCCGGCGGTTTCCTCGGCCCGGATATCAAACATGCCGGAACCGGCCTGCTCCATTTCCCGGGCGAGCTTGACCAGGGGGCGGGTCACGGATCTGCCGATGTAAAGGCTGAAGGGGAGGAGGATCATAAGAATAATGAGGATGGCGGACAGGATGATCCGGTGAATCCGGCCGAGCTGCTGCCGGATTTCATCGGAATAGACCGAGGACACCACAAACCAGTCCAGGGATGGAAGATGATGGAAAAAAATCAATCTTTCCCTGGGAGGGTCCCCCTGGTTGTCCGTCCAGTTCATCTTCATTGTCCCGGTTTTTGCCAGTTTCATTTCAGCAAAAAAGATGGCCCAGGATTCAGAGTCCTTTAAAAGGGAGATATTGCCTTTCAAATGCCGGTGCACCAGAAAATTGCCCTCGCCGTCCATGATAAAGGAAGAGCCTGATCGGCCGAATTGGAAGGACAGGATATCCGCCTGGATATCCCGGATATCAAAAAGGGAGGTGAATTCTTCCCGATAGCTTGAAACGGACACGATCCAGTCCCAGGGTTCAAAATAGGCCATATAAAGAACCTTTGCCCGCTCTTTTTCTTCTCCGGGATTCTGCCACTGATAGTCCACATATCCCTTTTTTTCACGGATTAGTTTTTTGGCCAGGTCATCCCCTGAGACATCCTTATTTTTCATGCCGTCGTGGGGATGAACGGCAAGGATGCCGCGGCTGGTCAGTGCATAGATATATCCGGTTTCACCGATGGGTTGGCTCAGGAGAATTTTTTCAGCCAGTTGTTTTGCCTCTGCAAGGGTCATCTTTCCCGAGGCCACATCCTTTTGCAGGTTTTCCAGGATATTGATATTTTTTTCCCCTATCCCCCGCAAATAGTTATGGATGGAGGCATTGACCGTGGTATCAATCATTTTCTGGATGGAGACGACGGAAGTCGTCAAATCCTTAATCATGTTTTTTTCCACGGTCTCCTTGACCAGGGCATTGATGGCCCAGCCCGTGCTGATCAGGGCAAACAGGATCAGAAGGTGTTCCACAGCATCAACTGGTATTGTATGGACAGTTTTTTCAGGATTTTCATCATGTTAAAGCCGGCAAAGGGTCCCTAATATCAGATTGCAAAGCATTTCAGAGCTTTTGGACAGAAACGAATCAAATTCTTCGACCGCGTTATCCCCGGCTTTATCGGACATGATCCGGATGATGACAAAGGGGATATCATTGATTTTACAGGTATAGCCCACGGAACCGCCTTCCATTTCAGTGCAGGCTGCGCCGAATTCCCGCTGAAGCCATTTGATGGTGGCCGGGTCGGAAATAAAACTGTCTCCCGATACAATGGTTCCCACCATCAGGGCCGGGGGGTTCTGCATTTCCTCGGACAATTGGTCAAAGGCCCTGGTCGCGGCTTCTATCAAGCCGGGATCGGCCGCGATGAGGCGGTCCTGATCCGCAAGTTCCCCGCGGCGCCGGCCAAAGGCCGTCAAATCGATATCAAACTGGACCGCATGGGAGGAGATCACCACATCCCCCTGTCTGAGGCCCATGAGCAAGGCCCCGGCCACCCCGCCGAAAATGATTTTTTCGCACTGGAACCGGTCGATGAGGATCTGGGTGCAGATGGCGGCATTGACCTTGCCGATGCCGCACCGGATAACGGTGACCTCCATCTCCCCCAGTTTTCCGCAATGGAACAGATTCCCGGCTTTTTCCACGGCTGTGCGATCCGTCAATGCCTCGCAGATCAGACTCACCTCTTCGTCCAGAGCACCCAGGATACCGATCATCATTACCCCTTTAGGATTTAGGATTCTAAATTTCAATATAGATTTTCAGATGTTTTTTAACATCCTCGAGGCTTTGTTCCCGTCCTTCTTCCAGATCAATCATGCCTTTGAGGATGCCTCTCATAAAACGGCGGGCCTCCTGAATCTGCCGGATAATTTTTCCGGAGTTGATTTTCAAATCATTTACCGGAACATTATCCTCTGAAAACTTGGCTTTCTTTATCCACCGCTTATTCATTTCAGGCCATCAGCAGTCCTGATCATAACACCTTTAAAAGGGCATTCAATGGCTCCATCGGCAACATTTTCAAAAGCAGATTGATATTGCAGATATTTTTAAAATACATGAGAAACCTTGTTTTTGAAAAGGTTCTGATAGGATAATTAATCTTGAGCGCCGGGTTCGGGTATAATTTCTAACTCGAATGAACGCCTTTTGTTCTTTACTTGAAGTAGTTCTATAGTCTCTCCTTTGTTACCAATCCAATCTCTAATTAATTCCTTGTATCCTTTTCTATTAGTTTTCAATCCAAAAATAATTGCATCCAATCTCAAAATTGGGCACTGTACCTTCCCAACTTTTGAAATTGTTATAAATCGCCATTCTTTTTCATGTTCCCAACATTTAGCCTTAGTGCCAAAAATTTCTCTGACAAAATCTTCAGTTGAATCCTTATAAAAATTTGTTTTTGGAAAATTGTTATCATAATCCATTTTTAAGAAAAGCAAACTGTCCGGGGGAATATTTTTTAGGTTCCGAGGAATAAGTTTGAATCTGTAACAGATTCCTTGATGCCCATCTGCATAGTAAGCCCACATAAGCATATTGTTTGGTGTCTCTGTTAAGCACAAAATCCCATGTTTATTTAAGCTCTTAAAAAATTGTTGCTTAATTTTATAACGCCCCCCACTCGTTTTATCTTCCTTAGAAATTTTTTAATAGCCCGATTTGAATCTTTTTTTAGGTTTGGAAATTCTCTATTAATCACATTCTTCCAATAGGCTTTTTTTATCTCAATAGAGGTATCAAAAATCGGTTCAATTTTACAATCTAGCGGGTCGTTAAATTCTTCCGCACTTGAAAAATAAAATTCTTTTGTCGTTATGAATTCTTTGGCCCAGGACATCCTTTCCCCTTCTAAACTTTTATATTGATACAAATAAGTTGGCAGCTCTGTGACATTATAGAAAATTTTTCTTTCTGGTTTCTTATGAAAATCAGGCATGGGAAAATTCTCCACTGCAAGTTAGCAAAAGTTCCAATCAAAATAGTTCTCTGAAGAATACCTGAATAAGAAGGTAAAGAACAATATATTTTTAAAAGGACAAATCTATCTTCTATTGGAGAGAATAGGAATTTGTGCTTGCCTCCATGCTGTCATCTTTCGGTAATCGCCATTAGGCAAATTTTGCACTTGTAAATACTTGTATTATCATTCAGCGCTCTCAAAATCAACGATACTGCAACCCGCCTGGAACTTGCGAACAATTAAAAAAGGACCGGCATCTCCAAATCCCCCGAGCCCAAGAGTTCCGGCCCGCCGGTTAAAAAGAAGCTGTTCAGGGATGAGAATTCAGGGTAGAATGGCGCATGAAAACAGAACCCGGAACATACGCCCTGATTCTTGAATGCGCGGTGCGGGCCGGGCTGCGGATCGGCGGCAGGCTGCGGATGGATACGGAACCGGGCTATTATGTCTATGTGGGCAGCGCCTTTGGGCCCGGCGGGGTCAGGGCCCGGGTATCCCGGCATTTGCAAAGGGAAAAGGCAAAGCGCTGGCATATTGATTTTTTGAGGGAATCCGTCGCCTTCCGGGAGGTCTGGCTCACGCATGCGCCGGAGCATCTGGAGCATGTCTGGGCAGGGATCTTTCATGATATGGCCGGGGTTTTTCCCGTTGAAGGGTTTGGATGCACGGATTGCAAATGCCGGTCCCATCTGTTCCGGTCCCCGGAACCCCCTGATTTAGCTGCCTTCTCCAGGAGGGCGGGCGGAAAAATCGAAGTCCTTGGGTTTGCGGGGTTCACCGAGCCGGGCGGCCTTCATTTGGAAAGCTGAATGTCGACCCGGTTGCAATGAAAGGCGCAGGTATTTCCCATATCGGTGAGGCGTTGGCTGGTCAACTGGTTGGCTCCGCCGCCGGGGGAAAGGCTGGGCCAGTGAAGGCCCTCGGCCACTAAAAGCTCGGTCCGGACATCGTCGGTGACATGGGCCAGGAACCGGCATTCTCCCCGGCCGTTGAACACCCGGACCGGATCACCCTGGGCGATGCCTCTGGCCAGGGCGGTTTCGGGGTGGATCATGACCCGGGCCGCGCCTGCTTTTTCCCGGATTTTGCCGATTTCGTTAAAGGCCGAGTTCAGGAAAAGACGGTGGGGAGGGGTAATGAATTCCAGGGGGTATCGGTCTTTGCCGTCGGGATCCCGTAAGGCCGGCCGTCGGGAAGGGGGTCAAGGCCCTGATCGGCCATGGCCCGGGAAAAGAATTCCACCTTGCCCGAAGGCGTGGCAAATCCCTGGGCATAGGGTTTGGACGGGATGTTCAGCCTCACGGCCCGCCCGGATCTGAGTCCTTCCAAATCTATTCCCTGCATATAGGGTGACGGATCATGCAGTAATTTTTCAATGCAGTCTGTTTCGCTGACGGAAAAGACGTCTTCCGTAAACCCGAGGCGGGCGGCAAGGTCCTGGAAGATGTCCAGGGTGGGGCGGCTCTGCCCCACGGGCGGGATAACAGGCCGGGCCAGTTGGATATAATTGTGGCCGTAGGCCCGGTAAAGATCCGTGACCTCCAGGAAGCTTGCCCCGGGCAGGATGATATCGGCATAGCGGCAGGTGTCGGTCATAAACATTTCCTGGACCACGACAAACAGGTCTTCCCGGCTTAATCCCTTTAATACCTCACGGGACTGGGGAGCCACCGCGGCCGGATTGGATAAATACACATAGAGCAGGTTCACCGGGGGATGGTCCAGCCGGGTCAGGGCCTGGCCCAGTTCCACCATGTTGACGGTCCGGACGCCGGGCGGGCGAAGGTCGGGCCGGGTCAGAAACTTCAGGTCCGAGGGGGCCCCGCCCAGGGATCGGGTGATGCCTCCGCCGGGGGTTTTGAAGGCCCCCACCAGGGCGGGCAGAAGCGCGATGGTCCGCATGGCCATGCCGCCTCTGAGCTGGCGGGCCGGTCCCCATCCGGTCCGGATATAGGGCGCCCTGGCCCTGCCATATCCCAGGGCCAGTTGAATGATCATTTCCTCGGGCAGGCCGCAGATTTCCGCGGCCCTGGCCGGGGGATATTCCGCGGCCCTGGCCTTTACCTGCTCAAAGCCGATGGTCTGCCCGAAGATGAAATCCAGATCCGCCAAATCCCGGTCAATGATGACCTGCATCATGGCCAGGGCCAGGGCTGCATCCGTGCCCGGTTTCAGCATCAGGTGCATGTCGGCCTTCCGGGCCGTTTGGTTGCGGTAGGGATCAATGACGGCCAGGAAGGCCCCGGCCTTGCGGGCCCTGCTGAAAAAGGGCCAGGCATGGATATTGGTGGTGAGGGTATTGGACCCCCAGACGATGATAAAATCCGATTGGGCTGCTTCCTGGATCTCGGTGCTGGGGCCTTTGCCCAGGCTGGCCTCAAACCCGGCCGCGGCCGCGGGGCCGCAGATGGTATAATCCAGGGCCGAGGCCCCCAGCCGGTTGAAAAAGGCGTGGCCCGAATGCCGGTGCACCAGCCCCATATGCCCGGCAAAGGAATAGGGCAGGATAGCCTCGGGTCCGGATGGGGAGGATACGGACCCTATCCGGGCCGCCACCTCGTCCAGGGCCTCGTCCCAACTGACGGGCTTAAACCGGGCCGATCCCTTGGGCCCGATCCGCTTCAGGGGGGTGGTGATGCGGTGGGGCGAATGGATGTGCCCGGGAAAAAAAGAAGCTTTTTTGCAGATAAATCCGGCCGTATAAGGATGGTCCGGGTCCCCCTTGACGCTTACGATCCGGCCCTTTTCAACCCTGACCAGGAGGCCGCAGGTATCGGGACAATCCTTGGTGCAAACCGCTCTTTTCCACATGGCAGGCCCTCCGCATTTTATCATGGATATCTGATTTCAAAAATTTATCAGGATTGATCTATATCGTTTGCCTTTGGCTGAAGCAAGGGAAATCCTTGCCGGAAAATTCAAATATATGGAAAAAGGATTTGACTCAAAACCGGGTGTATTTTATTGTTCCGGGCATGGGTTTCAGGGATGACGAACCAGGGAAAAACAAAATGAAAATTCTTGTCATTGACGATGAAAAACCGACCCTTTCCATGTTCCGGCTTTTTTTGACGGCCTATGGGTATGAGGTCCATACGGCCGAAGATGGTGAGAAAGGATTGGACCTGTTCCGGGAGATCAGACCTGAAATTGTCTTCACTGATTTGAAAATGCCGGGCCTGGAAGGTCTTGAGGTGCTGCGCCAGATCCGGGAGACCGGGATAGCTTCGGAAGTCATTATCATCACGGGCCATGGGGATATGGAAAAGGCAGTGGAAGCCCTTGACCTGGACGCGTCGGATTTTATCAACAAGCCGGTGGAGCGTCGCGCCCTGAGTTCCGCCCTTGCCAGGGCCGAGAAAAGAAGGCAGATGCCGGGGAATCTTCCCTTTGAAATGTCCGGACAAGAAAAGGAGGGGGCCCTCATTCTTTCTTTAAAAGGGAAACTGAGCGGGTCGGCCGGGCCTCTCTTTATCCCTTTATGGGAATCTCCGGGCTCCGGGCCTGGAAAAGAGGCGATTCTTGTTTTCCAGGATGATTTTTCCATTGATAAATCCGGTGTCGGCCTTTTGATGGAAACCATACAAAGACTCAGACAAAAAAACCTTGCCGTCACCCTGGAGAACCTGTCCTACAATTATATGAGGATTTTTCAGATGGCCGGGATCGATAAATTTGCAGCCCTTAAAGAAGCACCCACAAGGGATTAGACCGTGAAAAAAGGATTGCCATGACAGGCCCCTACGGCCCTCCCCACATTACGGACGTCCTCAGACGGCCCAGGCTGTTCAGCCTTCTGGACCGGTACGCGCACAGGCAGAACTTCTTTATCACCGGGCAGGCGGCCCAGGGCAAATCCACCCTCACGGCTTCCTATCTCCAGGCCTCCCGAAAAAAAGCCCTCTGGTTTCACCTCTGTCCCGACGACAATGAGGATATCAAACTCTTTGACCGGCTTTCAACCGGGATCAGGCATTTTCCGGGCGCGGGGGCCGAGGAGGGCGGGGATTTTCTGCCCGTCACGACCCTGGGCGCGGAAAAAGGCCTGCCCCGGTATATCGAAGGCCTGACCCTCATGCTCAGGGATATCCCCTTCCCCCTCACCCTGGTCCTGGACGATGCGGAATGCCTGGAGGAAACCTCCTCAGGCTTTGAGATGATCAACAGCATCCTGAACACCCGGTTTCACCGCCATCAATTCTTTATCCTGTCCCGGACGGTTTTGCCCTTTCGCATTCCCCGGCTGAAAACGGAACATCACGGGTTTTTCCTCAAAAATGAAGACTTGTCCTTTACCCTGGATGAGACAACGGCTTTTTTCCAGGGGAAATACGGGGTCAGGGCGCGGGATATAGAAAGGATTCATAAGATAACCGACGGCTGGGCCGGGGGGCTTATCCTGGTTTCGGAATCCCTGAGGCAGTCCGGGGGGATTTCAAACCTCCCGGAACGGGTTTCATCCGCTAGGCTTTGTACGTATTTCCGGAATTTACAAGACCCTGCCCGAACCCATCCGGGAATTTTTAAGGGTCACCGCCATTCCGGACATCATCGACCTGGATATGGCAGGCCGGCTTGCCGAACCTGTGGACGGCCTCGGCATTTTATCCAGCCTTGAAAAAAGAAACCTCTTTATCCAGAGAATGGATTCCCCTGTGCCCCAATTCAAATACCACAACCTGTTCCGGGATTTTCTGCTCCAGGATCTGATGCAGACCAAGGGGCCGGACGAGGTCAAGGCCCTGTATCATCAGGCCGGGCGGATTTCCTGGGAAAAGAAGGACCCTGAAGCGGCCATGAAATATTTCATGAAGGCCGGGGCCTTTTCGGATATTATCCGTATTCTCAGGATCAAGGGTGCGGATTATATGATCAAGGGAAAGATGTCCGGGCTTGAACGGTGGATTTCCTGTCTTCCCGACCCCATGGTCCGGAGCGATCCCTGGCTGATTTTCTTTTTGACCATGACCCGGCGGATCAGGGGAGGGAAAAAAAATATCCGGGATTTTCAAAAGGCCCTGACCCTGTTTGAAGAAATGGGGGACATCCGGGGTGTCCTGCTGACCACAGGTTACCTCATCGAGGCCGCGGTCTTTATCCGGGAGCCGTCTTCAGTGATTCTCAAATGGATCCAAAAAGCCGAGCATTATCTGTCCTCCATGCCTGGAAAAGAGCGGTTTACCTGGGCCAGGGGGCTTTTGTGGCAACAGATGGGCCTGGGCTACATGGCCGGGGACGGGAATCTCCCCAAAGGGATTTCCGCCTGCCAAAATGCGGTCCTCCTGGGAACCAAGATCAACAACCCGGATCTGGTGCTTCACGCCTCCATCACCATGGCCTTCGGCCATGTCCAGGCCGGTGATTTCGCCAGGGCAAGGCAGCTTTTGGTCAAGATCAGGGGAATGACAAGGGAGGGGCGGCATCCTGAGTTCAGGGCCTTGAAAAATATTGTGGATATTGATTTTGCCCTGAAAAGCGGCCGGTTTGACGATGCCGGGGATCTTCTGATGAAGTCGGAACAGGACATAGAGAAATTCGGATTGATTTTCCTTTACCCGAGCCTGGTGGAAGCCGGGGCCTTGTACCGGGTGTATACGGGCCGGTATGAGGAAGCCTCCCGGATGGCAGACCATCTGAATGATTTTTCCATCCTGGAAGGCAATGATTTTTACAAGGGCATCGCCCACCGGGTCAAGGCCTTAAGTTTTTCAAGCAGGGAAAAAGCAAGGATGCGGCCCTGGAAATCCAAAAGGCCCTGGAGGCCCTGGACCAATTGAGAAAAGGGATATCCATCATTTTCTGACCCAGCAACTGGCCGGGGTCATTTATTTTGAAACCGGAGATTTTGCAGGGGCTGAGGGTTTTTTGCGGCCCGCCCGGGAATATTTTGAAAGCATCTCGTCGGATTTGAATTGTGCGGAAAACCATCTGGTCTCCGGGCTCATCGCCCGGGAGCAAAGGGACAAGCCCCGGGCCCTGGGCCTGATCCGCCGGGGCCTGGAAATCGCTTCCCGGGAAGGCTATGTGTTTTTCCCTCTGATCAGTGGGAGAATCATGGTCAGGGCCTTTGTAACCGGGGCGGCCTTTGGGGGGGATTTTCCGGGAGAGGCCCTGATGCGGTCCCCCGGATCTGAAAGGGGACGGCCTGGGGGTAATGGAGGAAATGGACCGGATCCTCTCATCGGTCAGACCCGGGGAAAGGGAGAAGGTGGTCGAAAACCTGAGACCCCTGTATAAATCCCTGCTGCCCGTCATCCGGATTGAAACCCTTGGCCGGTTCAATATCCTTTGCGGCCGGAAGGTGTTGGACGGCAGGATTTTTGAGGGGGCAAGGCCGCTGCTTTTGCTCAAATCCATTGTACTCCACGGGTCCCGGGATATTCCCAAGGAAATCCTGATGGATGATCTGTGGCCCGATGCCGATTCAGCCTCAGGCGAGAAAAATTTCAAGATCAATCTTCACCGCTTAAGAAAGGCCATGGAACCCGAGGTGAAAAAGGAGTTCGGCTATTCCTATATCGTCCAGAAGGCCGGGCTGGTGTCCCTTGACCCGGTGCTGGTCACCCTGGATGTGGATGAATTTCTCTGCCTGGGCGTCCGGGCCGCGGAAAACGAAAAGAACAACAATCTGGACGCAGCCCTTGAATTATATGACAGGGCCGCGGAACTGTATAAGGGGGATTATTTTGCGGAAGAGCCCTATATGGAATGGATCCTGAGAAAAAGGGACCTGCTGCGGGCCAAATATATCGAGGTGCTGGAAAAAAAAGCAAGGCTCCACGAAGAACTGGATCAGATCCAGAAGGCCGTGGACACCTGGCAGCGCATCCTGGATACGGAGCCCTATTCTGAAACCGCCTATCAGAACCTCATGATCCTGTATGCGGATTCCGGCCGGAGAAACAAGGCCAGGGAGGTGTTTGAAACCTGCCTCCTGGTGTTCAGGAACGAACTTGGGACCGAGCCGGACAAGGAAATATTCCATATCTATGATAAAATCATGTCCCGTTAAAAAAAACTGAAAAATCTTAAAGAGGAGTCCCTGGCCATGCTTTCCCGGAAAACAAGATATTCCATTCAACTGGCGATGATCTTATCGGTTTTTTTCTTTGTCCTGCTCAACCTGATCTTCCGGCTCATGGTGGACATCAAGGCCGAATCCACGAAAAAAAATGCTGAAGAGGAGCAAAAAGAAAGGGCCAGGCAGGAATTCACCCTTCATATGGAAGATCATTACCGGGAATTGCAGGCCCTATATACGTCCCATGAATATGAGAAGGCCGTGGACATCATCAAACTCTTTAATACCCACGGGCAGCCGGACTATAAAAACCTGCCGGAGATCAAAAAGGAAATCCGGCTTTTTTATCTGAAGAAAAAACTGGATTTTATCCCGAAAATCCAACTGGACGAATATATGCAGTTGTCAAAGGATATTGATATTGAAGGGGATGATTCTACCGAGGTCTTTATCCGGACCCCCCGGTACGGCCAGTATTTCTATACCTCGGATTTTCCCATCCAGCTTGAAGGGGTGGCCCTGTCGGTCCAGGGGGATTTTTCCCATACCCTGGTCTGGACCAGCAGTGTGGACGGAACCCTCGGCACAGGCCGGACGATCGGTATCCGGCCTTCCGTCGGCGAACACGAGATCACGGCCACGGGCACCAACGGCAGGACCACCGGCGCCATGACCACCCGGATCTATATTGAAAAAACACCGGATTTCTTGCAGAAGCAGCTCAGGGATTAAGGTTCTGCATTTCCCGGACCAGCATCCCCAGATCCGGCCGAAGATTGATATCCCCCACATGGATGAACCGGATGAGGCCCTCTTTGTCAATGAGGATGATGGCCCGATCCGCGGTTCCGTCGGACCGCAGGACCCCGTAAGTATCGCTCACGGCCCCGTGGGGCCAAAAATCCGATACCACATCAAACCAGAGTCCCCCCATCTCCCGGGTCCATGCAAAAAGCGTGGGCAAAGGGTCTGTGCTGATGCCGATGAGGACCGTGTTGTATTGCCGGAACAAGGGCTCGGCAATATTATAGCCGGGCCACTGGTTGGAACAGACCGGGGTCCAGGCCGCGGGAATAAAGGTCAGCATCACATTTTTCCGGCCGAGATAACTGCTGAGGCGAACTTCCAGGCCTGTGACGGAAATCAGGTTAAAAACCGGGGCCTTGTCCCCGGTTTTGACCTTCAGCACACTGTCCACGGGTTTTAAGGGACCCGGATCAAGGATTTTGTTTCCAAAGGCCCCGGACTCGCAAAGGCCTGATCCTGTAAAACAAAAAAAAAAGAAAGAAGGACAAAAAGAGCGGCTTGAAAAGGGAGGCCATTAGTTTTCGTTTATCCCGGAAGCCTTTAATAGGCTTTGAAGAAAGGTTTCAGGGGTTGAGGGATCACCGGTTCCCGTAAAAAAAACCGAGAAACCGCCGCCCTCCGTCAGGGAAAGGCCGAAGAAATGGGGAGTCCGGACCTCTCCGATTTTTTTATGGATGGAAAAATCCGTGTCGCTGAATAGGGGGAATTCAATATTATAGGTTTTCCTGAAAAAATCCACTTCAAAGGCTGAATTGCCCGCGCCGATACCGATGAGCTTTACCTTGTCCTTCAGGGCCGGGTTGGATTGAATCAGCCGGAACAGGGCATTGATATTCCCGGCTTCCCGCTGGCACACCGGGCAGTACATGGAAAAAATTTCAACAATGACCACCCGGGCCCGGATCTGCCCCAGGGAAAAGGGCGCGTCCGTTGAAAGGCCCAGGTATTGTTGATGAAGGGGGGTATCCGGACCAGGCAGAAGAAAATCCAGGTTTTCCCCGGTTTCTTCGCAAAATCCGGGGCCGTGGAAGAAGATCCCTGCCCAAAGAAGCAGGAAGATGAAAATCCGGGCGGTTGGATCAGTGATAGGCCTCATTTCCGGCTGCTCCTTCGTTGATATATCCTTTTTCCCTTGCCTGCATGTCAAGATGAAGGGTTGCAATCCTTTCAAGATCAGGGAAAAATTCCCGGTCCATCTGCCTTAAGTCCACCAGCTTGATAAACCGGTGGCAATGATCGCAGAGCCTGACCCGGTATTCCTTTTCCTCTTCATTGAAAAAATAGTGCTGCATGTCTTTTGAATTGTTTTTGCAGAAAACGCAGCCCATTCTTCCGGATTTCCATTCATGGCTGCAAAACGAGCAGTGCAGGTGCTGCCCGCCGTCCTGGTCCAGGAACCCCAGGTCCGGGGGGTTGCCGCAGACGGGGCAATAGCCTTTTTGAAGCTCGGGCATACCGGCCAGATAAATTTCAAGCTGCTCCCGGCAGGCCCTGATGCTGGGGGCCATGCTCAGATACCCGAAGAGGGAAAGTTCGGCAGCCGGCACATCCAAAAGCCGGGATATATCCTGGACAGCCTTTTCATGGCGGTTGAGAAGGGCGCAAAACAGGGCTTCAAGGTCAAAGGCCGTCCGGGACAGGGCTTTTTCCAGGAACCGGGCATTGGCGGAGAGTCCGGGAGCAAGGGCCTGGGCCAGGCCGCAGATATCGGCAAAGGTTCGGGCCGCGGCTTTCAGATCGATGAGAAACTCGGACGGGTCAATAAGGGGAAGTTCGTTTTTCTGTTTTATTTTTAAAAGACCGGGTTCAATCATGATGGGGGGAAGCTGGATATCTTTGAGGCTTTCTTCCTGGACCCTGAACACCTCTTTGTAAAAATCAAGAATTTCCCGATACGCGGGCCGCAGATTGGTAATGGTCCGAGCGGTCTGTTGCAATTGGTCTAAGGTCTTCATTTTTATTATCCTTGAAAGCCGCCCGGGAAAAAATTCCCGGGCGGCAGGGTCAATATGCTATACCCGCATCATTTTGGCAAGGGGGCCCATCATTTTCCTGAGGGCCACGCCGCGGCTCAGGCCGCCTCTGCCCGAGCTTGCCACGGCATATTCCGAATAGAATTTGGGATCAAAGGCCACCAGATAGATGACGTTGACTTCGTCCGGGTTCAGGAGTGTGGCCTTGGGGAATTTTGCCTTGACGGTATCAAGACGGCTCTTGGCCAGGGCCAGCATTTCCTCCCGGTCTCCGAAATTCATGGCGCCGGTGGGGCAGGTGGTCACACAGGCCGGTTTTAGTCCGTTGTGGACCCGGTCGTTGCACATATCGCATTTGGCCAGGGTGCCGTCTTCGGCTTTCCGGGGGATGTTATACGGACAGGAACCGATGATTTCATCGGCCGTCAGCTTTTGGGTTTCCTTTGTATACAGGATGGCCCCGGTGGCCGGGTCCTGATAAATGGCTTCCTCGTTGAATGCGGTGGCCAGGCAGGGCGCATCCACGCAATGCCGGCACTGATCCGGGAAAAACAGCCACTGGAGCTTATTGTCAAGGATCTCTTCCCTCATCCGGACAAGCTTGTAGGTAAAAAAGGAGAGATCCTGGGGATTCTGGTGACTCCCCATGTTTTTGGTTTTTTCCGCGGGCAGGTCATGCCATTGCTTGCATGACACCTGACAGCCCCTGCACGCCGTACATACGGTTGTATCGACAAAAATTGATTTGGTCATGGTCTTCTCCTTTAAAGCTTTGCCACATTGACCATAAAGGCCTTGGTTTCTGGAATCCGGGTATTGGGATCACCGGCCGAGGGGGTCAGAAGGTTGGCGCTTTCTTCGGTTCCCGTTTCAGGCCAGCGCCAGCCGTAATGCCAGGGAATTCCCACCTGGTGGACCGTTGCATAGCCGATTTTAAACGGTCGGAACCGTTTGGTCACGATGGCGGTGCACTCCAGTGCGCCCCTCGCGCTGCTCACCCTTACCCGCTCTCCATTGGTTATGCCCTTGAGTTTGGCCAGTTCCTCGCTCATTTCCACGAAGACATTGGGCTCAAGTTCCAGGAGCCATTCCTGGGGCCGGGTCATGAGGCCGGTCTGCCAATGCTCGGATACCCGGTAGGTGGTGCCCACAAAGGGGAATCTCGGGTCACAGGTGGCATGGGTGTCGGCCTTGGTGCCGTAAACAACGGCCGTGGGGTTCACCATCCGGGAACTGAACAGATTCTTTTCAACCGGGCATTCAATGGGCTCGTAATGCTCGGGGAAGGGGCCGTCCGCGAGGCCCGGCCCAAAGATCTGGCCATGGCCGTGGGTGGTCATGATAAACGGATGTTTGCCGTCCTCCCGCTGGGTGCCGTCCGGGTTCCGGAGGGGATACCAGGGGCCGTCCGGGATATCGCCCACCCATTTGCTGGTGGTGTATTTCCCGTCCTTTTCCTCTCCCGCGAATTTGATGACCCAGTCTTTTTCATCATAGGGCCGGCCCTTGGGATCCACCGATGCCCGGTTGTAGATGATCCTCCGGTTGACGGGCCAGGCCCAGGCAAATTCAGGATAGAGGCCGATATTGTTGGGGGCGTCCTTGTTGCTTCTCCTGGCCGCCATATTGCCTTTGTCCGTATAGGAGGCGCAGTATACCCAGTTGCCCGAAGAGGTGGAGCCGTTGGCCTGAAGATTGGCAAAGCCCGGCACCAGGGTGCCTTTTTTGTAGACGGTTTCGCCGATCTTGACATCTTCCAGGAAATAGCCGTTGATCTCCTTGGCCACCTTGTGGGCATCAAATTCTCCATGGGTGTCATAATCCCATTTTAAATTCAGGATGGGCTCCTTAAATACGCCGTCGGATGTATAGGCTTCTTTAAACCGCCGGCCCAGTTCCAGGATGATGTCTCCGTCGGGCCTGCTGTTGCCCAGGGGCTTGGGGCCCCGGTAGCGCCACTGCATCCATCTTCCCGAATTGCTGACGGAGCCTTCCTTTTCAACGGAGGCCGCCGCCGGCAGCATGAAGACCTCGGTCCCGATTTTCGAGGGATCCATGCCCGGTCCCTTCCAGAAGGACCCGGTTTCATTGTCAAAGAGGTTGACATTGACCAGCCAGTCCAGATTCCCCAAGGCCTCCCTGACTTTCTGCACATTGGAGCCGGAGCAGGCCGGGTTCATGCCCCAGGCAAAAAATCCCTTGATCTCCTTTTTGTACATGGCATCAAAGATATCAAACCAGGAATAAGACTTGCCGTCTTCGGCCTTGGGCAGCCAATTGTATCCGAACTGGTTGTCCTTTGTTCCTTTTTCACCAAAAAAGGACTTCAAAAGGCTGACGGAATATTTGGGGTAATTCTGCCACCAGTTGGCGGATAAGGGGTCGTTGCTCTTGGGGGTCCATTTGGTGTTATAGGCCTCCAGAGTATCCAGGGATGAAGAGGGGATTTTCAGGTATCCGGGCAGGATGTGCCAGAGCAGGGCCTGGTCCGTGGACCCCTGGACATTGGATTCTCCTCTCAGGGCATTGACCCCGCCGCCGGCCACACCCATATTCCCGAGAAGGAGCTGGATCATGGACATGGTCCGGATGATCTGGACCCCGACGGTGTGCTGGGTCCAGCCCATGGCATACATGATGGTGCCGGCTTTTCCCGCGGCGCCCGTGGCGGCATAGGTCTTATAGACCGTTAACAGATCTTCCTTGGAGGTCCCCGTGACCGAGGATACCGTGTCGAGATCATACCGGCTGTAATGGGTTTTCAAAAGCTGGAAAACCGATTGCTTGTCCGTGAGGGTCCGGTCCACGCGGGGTGCCCCCTTTTCGTCCATGTCAAAGGTCCAGGTGGACTTGTCATAGCTTCCCAGGGCAGGCCCTTCCTCGTTCTTTTTATATCCTGAAAAAAGCCCGTCCTTGAACCCGAAGTTCTTGTTTACGAGAAAGCCTGCATTGGTGTAGTTTTCCGTATACTCTTTGTTGTAAAGGTTGTTTTCCAGGATATACCGGATCATGCCGCCGAGAAAGGCGATATCCGTCCCTGATCTCAGGGGCGCATAGATATCGGCCTTGGATGAGGTTCTTGTGAATCTTGGGTCCACACTGATGACCTTTCCCCCTTTTTCCTGGGCCTGGGTGATGTATTTAAAGGAGATGGGGTGGTTTTCCGCTGCATTGCTGCCCATAATAAGGATGCAATCGCTGTTCTTCAGATCGATCCAGTGGTTGGTCATTGCACCGCGTCCAAACGACTCTGCCAGAGCCGCTACAGTAGCGCTGTGTCAGATCCTGGCCTGGTGTTCGATATAGACCAGCCCCAAAGACCTCATCAGGGCCTGGTAGATCCAGCATTCTTCGTTATCCATGGCTGCAGATCCCACTGAGGCGATGCGGGTGGTCCGGTTGACGGTCTGGCCCTTGGCGTTGGCGGTTTCAAAATTCGCATCCCGGGTTTTTTTCACCCGGTCCGTGATCTGGGACAGGGCCCAGTCCCAGGAGACCTTCTGCCAGTGGTCGGAATGGGCGCCCGGTACATGGGTTCGGTGAGCCGGTTTTCATTTTCCGTGAGCTGCTTGATGGATGACCCTTTGGAGCACAGGGCCCCCTGGTTGATTACATGGTCCGGGTCGCCTTCGATATTGATGACCCTGCCGTCTCCCCGGTTGCTGGTGTGGACGATGAGTCCGCACCCCACGGCGCAGTAGCAGCAGATGCTCGTGGTTTCCTTGGCGTACCGGGTTTTCAGCATACCCGCATGGGCCTTGACCGGTTTCAGGTCGAACCCGAGACCGCTGACGGCTATCCCGGCTGCCGTGGCCCCGGAAATTTTGATAAAGTCCCTTCGATTGAGTTTCATCTGAAAATGCCTCCTTGGCTTAAGAATTAAAACCTATCCCTGACCATCGGTTTTTGCGGCCTTTGGCCATAAAAAGAGATGACCCCTTTGGATTCCGTCTTTCCATAGCACAAGGGGGTTACAAAAAAGTTACAGGCAGGGGCGGGGGGAAAACTCTTACTGGCGGTCCAGGTCGGACAAAAAGGTTTTGAATTCCATGCCGTAGATATAGAGCAGCACCAGGGCCAGTCCAAAAAGCAGCGGGCCGTAGAGCAGGCCCAAAAGGCCGAAGCTGTTGATTCCACCCAGGATGGAGAAAAAAATCAGGAGGGTATTCATTTCCGACCCGTTCTGCATGAAAAGGGGGCGGAGGAAATTATCAATGCCTCCCACCACGATCACGCACCAGATGACAAGGAAGAGGCAGAGCCAGAGGCTCCCGGAGATGGCCAGATAAAGGGCTGCCGGCACCCAGATCAGGGCGGTTCCCACCATGGGAATGAGGGAGGCAAAGGCCATGACCATGCCCCAGAAGAGTCCGGGAAGGCCGCAGATATAAAAGGCGATCCCCCCGGCCAGGCCCTGGGCCAGGGCCGTGACAAAGGTTCCCAGCAGGGCGGATTTGGCGATTTCCTTGATTTTAAGGATGATCTGCATTTCCCGGCTGCGGCTCATGGGCGCCAGATGCAGGACCCGGTTGAGTATCCGGGCCTCATCCCGGATCAGAAAGAAAAAGGTGAAAATCATGAGACAGAATTTGCCGATGAAGGAGCCGATGTTTCCGACGACCTGTCCCCCCTGGTTTAAAAGGGTTTTCCCCAGGTTGGAGGTGGCGTCCAGGATCAGCTTGTCTATCTTCAGGTCGGCCAGGTTCAGATCCGGAAAGATCTTCCGGATATCCGGGAGCTGGGCATTGACCCAGGCATACAGCTTGACGGCCAGGGGGTGCTCCAGGATAACCCTGTATTTTTCCGCGGATATCCAGTCATACATGGCATTAAATGAGGAAACGCCTTGCTGGATCAATGACAAAAGGAGAAATACCAGGGGAATGACCACCACAATGGTGAGCAAAAGGCAGGACACAAAGGCGGAAAGATTTTTCCGGCGGCCCAGGAAGGTTTCGATCCTCCGGTGCGCGGGGCTTGCCACAGAGGTAAGGATCAGGGCCAGCAGTATGGTATGGATATAGGGCCGGATAATGGAGAAACACCCGAAAAACACAATTCCCAGGAGAAAAAAAAAGAAAATAATGGGTGTTCAGTTGGAAGGGTTTATTTGCTTTATTTTGCGCCATAGGGGGTCACTCCCGTAAAAGCCCTCAGTTTTTTATCCATTTGTGAAAAATGAGCAGGATCAGGTAGGCGGCCCCGCTCAGGATAATGATGGTGGGGCCGCTGGAAAGGCTGAAGGCATAACTTGATAAAAGCCCGGCAGTGGTAAAAAAAAGCAGATCAGGATGGAAAAAGCCATCATCTGCCAAAGCCTTTTGGCATAAAAGGAGGCAATGGCCGGGGGTATGGTGAGAAGGGCGATGACCAGGACGATGCCCACGATCCTGACCAGGAGAACCACGGTCAGGGAGGTCAGGATCAGCAGCAGAAGATAGAAAAAACCGGTATTGATTCCCCTCAGGGACATGAATTCACTGTCAAAACAGACACTGAAAAACCGGTTAAAAAAAGAATGCTGAGGCCGAGAACCGCGGCATCCAGGCAGAAGACGTATATGAGGTCTTTTTTTGAAATCAGGAGGATGTCGCCGAAGAGGTAAGAGGAAAGATTGAAATACCCGGCTGTTTTATCGATAAAAAGGATACCGGCGGCCATGCCTACGGCCCAGAGGGTTCCGATAATGGTGTCCTCCCTTTCCTTGGCGTGAAGGCTGACAAGGCCTATGGCGACGGCGGAAATGACGGCGGCCAGCGACGCGCCCAGGATGGGGTCGAACCAGGTGAGGCCCGCATTGACCTGAAGAAAAAGGGCCAGGCCGATGCCGCCGAAGATGGAATGGGAAATGGCGCCGGCCAGATATCCGATTCTTTTGACGGTCACAAAGGTGCCGATGATGCCAAAGGAAACGGAGGCCAGGCCGCCCATGACCAGGGCATATCTTAAAAACAGGTTGTCCGGGTCAAAGAGGGCCTGAATGGTTTCAATCATGGCTGTGGCCTTCCCGGCTGCACCGGTGGTCATGCCGGACCATCTTCAGGTCCCCGTGGTAAATGTCCTTGATCAGCATCCCGTTCATGAGGGTGGTGGGGTGGATCACTACTTTCCGGTTGACGCAGATGACGCTTTTTACATATTTTGACACAAAGCCGAGATCATGGGAAACCACGAGAATGGTCATTTTTGAATTTAAGGCCTGAAGGATGGAAAAAAGATTGACCTCGGTTTCATGGTCCACATTGGCCGTGGGTTCATCCAGCAAGAGGAGGTCCGGCCGGCTGCAAAGCGCTCTGGCAATGAGAATGCGCTGTCTCTGGCCCCCGGAAAGCTCGTTGAATCCGGTGCCGGCAAAGCTGCCCATCCCGACTTCATCAATGGCGGCCAAGGCTTCGGATCGGTCCTTTTTTGAAAACCAGAAGGTTTTTTCAGCCAGCCTTCCCATGAGCACCACATCCATGACCGTGGCGGGGAAATTCATATCCAGGGGGGCATACTGGGGCATATACCCTATTTTTTGCCGGGCCTGTTCCGGCGGTTTTCCAAAGATGCTGATCCTTCCCTTATCCGGCTTGAGCAGGCCGAGAATGAGTTTTAAAAGGGTGGTTTTTCCGCCGCCGTTGGGACCGACAATACTGGCAAATTCTCCCCTGTCAATGAAAAGGGTGACATCCTCCAGGATATTGCTCTGTTTATAAGCAAAGGAGACATTTTCCAGTATGATGTCGTGATCGGTTTTCATAGGGTCCGGACTTTATACCATTGATGCATGATTTGGGCAACAATTTTCACCCGGCCGGGCTATTAATGCTTGACAGACAAACCCTTACAAGAATAATGTTTCCCCTGAACGGAATTTTCACAGGGAAGCGCCGATGCAGCGACGGCCATAGAAGACAAGGCGATTGATTTGGAAGACAACAGCAGATATAAAATCCTGACCATTGATGATGAATCCTATATCCGCCAGAGTGTCCGGACCTATCTGGAAGATTATGAATTTACGGTTTTTGAGGCGGAAAACGGGAAAAAGGGGATAGAGGTCTTTGACCGGGAACACCCGGACCTGGTTCTGCTGGATTTAAGGATGCCCGAGATGGACGGGCTTAAGGTCCTGGAAATATTGCGGGACAAAGCCCCGGATGTTCCGCTGGTGGTCGCCTCGGGAACAGGGAATATTACCTCCGTGGTGGAGGCCCTTCACCTGGGGGCCTGGGATTATATCCTCAAACCCATTGAAGATTTGAGCGTTTTATATCATTCCATCCAGAAATGCCTGAAGCAAAGCCGGCTCAAAAAGGAAAACCAGCAGTATCAGGAAAGGCTTGAAGAGCTTGTCATTGAAAGGACAAAAGAACTCCGGAAGGGAGAAGAACGCTATAAGGCCATTTTTGAGTATACGGGCACGGCCGCCATCATCATCGAACGGGATGACACCATCTCCATGGTGAATTCAAAATTTGCCGAGCTTGCCGGTATGGCCGGCCGGGATATTGTGGGCCTGAAGAAATGGTATGATTTCGTGGCTCCCGATGATATCCAGGTCATGCGGAATTATTTCGAAGCACGGTTGAATCTGAAAACGGAAAACTATGCCCCCATGCAGTATGAAATCAAATTTACCGGGAGTAACGGGGGGGAAAAGTTTGTTTATGTCAGCCTCGGGGTGATTCCCGGTACGGATAAGGCGGTTGTCTCACTGCTGGACGTAACGGAAAAGCGGAAGGCTGAACAACGGTGGCGAAGCCTTGAAAATCAGCTCAAAAAAGCCCAGAAAATGGAGGCCATCGGAACCTTGGCCGGCGGCATCGCCCATGACCTCAACAATATCCTGAGCCCCATTCTCGGGTATGCCGAAATGATCATGCGGTCCTCCGACCCCTCGGCCAGCGTATTCCAGCGCAGTGAAAAAATTCAAAAAGCCGCGTTAAGGGCCGCCGACCTGGTCAGCCAGGTGTTGACCTTCAACCGCAGGAATGAAGAAAAAAAACGCATCATTAAAATCCACCCGGTGCTGAAGGAAGTCATTAAGCTCCTGAGGGGGTCCATTCCATCAACCATTGTCATTGAGGACAGGATCGACCGGGACTGCGGACCCGTTGAGGCGGACCCCACCCAGATCCATCAGATCGTCATGAATCTGTGTACCAATGCCTATCACGCCATGGAAGAAAAAGGGGGCATCCTCACCGTGGGCCTGAATGAGGTTGTTCTTACTTCTTCGGATATTGTGGACCATGCAAGCCCTGAATGCAGGCCGGGAACCTATCTGGCCCTTGAAGTATCGGATACGGGCTGCGGCATGACGGAAGATGTCATGGAAAGGATGTTTGACCCCTATTTTTCCACCAAGGAAGAGGGAAAGGGGACAGGTCTCGGTCTCGCCACGGTTTACGGTATCGTGAAATCCTGCAAAGGGATCATCCGGGTCAAAAGCCGGGTCCGCAGGGGAACCACCTTTGCCGTTTTTTTGCCGGTCGTCAGCAGGGAAGATACGGCCGAAGAAGGGGAAACCCCCCGGTCCGCCCAAAAGACAGGATCCGGCGAGAGGCTTCTGGTGGTGGATGATGACAGGGATATCGCCCTGATGTGCAAAGAGGGGTTTGAAGCCCTTGGATACAGGGTGGATCTGTTTTTTTCAAGTGAAGAGGCCCTTGATTTTTTTAAACGGGAAGGACATGGGATTGATCTTGTGGTGACGGATCAAACCATGCCCGGGAAAACGGGATTTGATCTTGCCAGGGACATATTGTCCATCAAGAGGGATATTCCCATTATTCTCTGTTCCGGATACAGCAGCGCCGTCAGCAAGGAAACAATTGAAGAGGCCGGTATTAAAAGTTTTGTCATGAAACCCGTGACGGTGGAGGACCTTTCAAAAAAGATTCAGCAACTGTTGATATAAAAAAAACAACCCGACCCGCAGCTTTTTGATAAGGAAGGACAAAATGACGGCCGAGCCCAGACATTTTTTAATCCTTGATGATGAAGAAAGCATTCGACAAAGCATTGCCGCTTACATGGAAGACGAGGGATATGTCGTTTTCCAGTCCGCCAGCGGTGAAGAAGCCCTGGATATCGTCCGGAACCACCGGATTGACGAAGCGGTAGTGGATATCCGCCTTCCGGGGATGGACGGAAATACCTTCATGGTCGAAGCCAGGAAAATTTTACCGGCAATTAAATTTGTGGTCCATACCGGTTCCGCGGATTACACGCCGCCCGATGCGGTCAGGGCCCTGGGGATAACCCGAAAAAGATCATGATCAAGCCCGCGGGGGATTTAAAAATTTTAAGGGATGCATTGAGAGATCAATATGGAGGATAAGCAAGCCGGCTATGACGGGCGCTAATATAAAAAAAATTCTGGTCATTGATGATGAGGTATATATCCGGGACAGCGTCATCGGCTTTCTTGAGGATTTCGGATTTGAAGTGATCAGTGCGGAAAACGGCAGAACCGGCCTTGAGATATTTGATACGCATCATCCGGACCTGGTGCTCTGCGATCTTCGCATGCCGGAAATGGACGGGCTTGAAGTCCTGACCGGTGTAAGGGAGAGAAATTCAAAAATTCCGATTATCATTGTTTCCGGCGCCGGCAATATCGCGGATACGGTTGAGGCCCTGAGGCTGGGCGCGTGGGATTATATCATCAAGCCCATCCAGGATATGAATGTCCTTTACCATGCCGTGAACAAGGCCCTTGAAAGGGCTGAACTGATCCGGGAAAAACATCAGTATGAAAAAGACCTTGAGGCGGCCAACGGGCAGTTGAGGATGTCCCTTGAAACCCTGGAAAGAGCCAGGGATCAACTGGTCCAGTCTGAAAAAATGGCGGCCCTGGGCGAGCTGGTGGCCGGGGTCGCCCATGAAATCAATACCCCCGTCGGCGTCGGTGTGACCGCTGCGTCTTTTCTGGATGCCAAAACCAGTGAGGTGAAAAAAATTTATGAAGCAGGAGAATTAAAAAGGAGCGAACTTGAAAGCTATCTTCAAACCGTTGAAGAGGTCTCCAATTCCATCCTTATCAATATGGAGAGGGCCGCGGAACTGATTTCCAGCTTTAAGCAGGTGGCGGTGGACCAGTCCAGCGAAAGCAGGCGGCAGTTTAATCTTAAGGAATATATCCATGAAATTCTTCTCAGCCTGAGGCCCAGGTACAAAAAAACCCAGCATGCCATCAATGTCGCCTGTGAACCGGATATTGAACTTAATTCTTTCCCGGGAGCCTTTTCCCAGATTCTGAGCAACCTGATCATGAATTCCCTGATCCACGGATTCCAGGGAATTGAGAAAGGTATCATCTCCATCCATATTTCACGGCAGGAAGGGGATATTCTGTTCGTCTACCGGGATAACGGCCGGGGAATGGGGCCGGAAGAAAGGGAAAAGGTCTTTGATCCCTTCTATACCACCATGCGGGGAAAGGGCGGCACCGGGCTGGGCATGTCCATTGTTTTTAATCTCGTGACCCAGACCCTGAAAGGCGGCATTGAATGTGAAAGCGAACCGGGCCGGGGGGTGGCCTTTATCATGAAGTTTCCGGAGCAGCGGGAAAACGGCTGAACATGCAGATTTTAAACCCATCCCGGTGGTATCTTCACCCCGTATTTATTTTTGCCTGTTCCATCTTTGCCCTGGCCGCGGTTCTGGTGATGACCGTGAGCTGGTATATGGAAATCACCCGGGCCCTTGAGGTGGTGATTTTAAAATTCAATATTGATCCCACCTCCATCTTCCCTTCAAAAACCGGCATGACCATCCTCATCCTCATCGCCTTGATCACCGTGTTGCTGGCCGGTATTCTTCTGGCCTTTATCTATTATCAGAAAACCGTCAACCTTTTCCGGCTCCAGCATAATTTTATCTATAATTTCACCCATGAATTAAAGACCCCGGTGACCTCCCTGAGAATCTATCTTGAAACCTTTATCCGCCATCCCCTGGGATCCGACGAGGTTAAAAAATACAGTGAGAATATGCTCCAGGACATCAACCGGCTCACGGACAACATCAACAGCATTCTGAACCTTGCACGGATAGAGAGCCAGAATTTCGGGTCGGAAGTGACAAGGGCCGGCCTTGTGGAACTGGTGGAAAATTTCTGCCGAAAAAACGCCTCCCTTTTCAGAAATCTTGAAATTAAAATTGAAAACCTGTCCGGCAGCCCCCTGGTTTACCCGGTCAATTTGTTTTTGTTTGAAATGCTTCTCATGAATATTATTTCCAATGCAGTCAAATATAATGAATCGGAAACACCGAAACTGGTGATCCGCTTCAAGAGTTTTATCCAGAAAATCACGATTGAATTCATCGACAACGGCATTGGCGTGGATAAGAAAGAGCAGAAGCAGATTTTCAAGAAATTCTATCAATCGGACCGGGAACATAAAAAAGACGTCTCGGGATCAGGCCTGGGGCTTTATCTGGTATCCAGCATCGCCATGATTCACGGGTGGAGAACCTCGGTGGCCAGTGAGGGAAAATCAAAGGGGTCCACCTTTATCATTACCATTCCAACCACCGGCATCGCCGATATCAGGGAGAAGCATCTATGGAAACGGCTGAAAAAAAGCGTATCCTGATTATAGAGGATGAGGCCCATATTGCGGAAGGGATACGCCTGAACCTGAGCCTCCAGGGCCATGAGGCAAAGGTGTGCGCCGACGGAATCGACGGCCTTGGCCAATGGCGGTCCTGGAAGCCGGACCTGATTATCCTGGATATCATGCTGCCCATGGTGGACGGGTTTTCCATTTTAAAAACCATACGCGGCGAGGATGAGAAAATTCCCATCCTCATCCTTTCCGCGAGGGGGGATACCAGGGACAAGGTCAAAGGACTCAAATACGGTGTGGATGACTATTTGTCAAAACCCTTTGACTTGGAAGAATTTCTTCTAAGGGTGGAGCGGCTCCTGAGAAAAAAAGCCTGGTATGATCCTGAAAAAAAGGAACCGCAAACCGGCCTTTTTGACGGAAATCAGTATGCATTCGGCGAAAACCGGATCAATTTTATCACGTTCAAGGCCCGGTGCAGGGCGGGCGACATTATTTTAACGGAGCAGGAAATCGTTCTTCTCAAGCTTTTTATCACCCATTCAGGAAAGCCTTTGTCCAGGGAGATGCTTCTCAATTCCGGGTGGGGCTATGCCAAGGACACGACCACCCGGACCGTGGATAATTTTATTGTCCGGTTCAGGAAATATTTTGAAAAAAATCCGAAGAAACCCGTCTATTTTATCAGCCGGCGGTCCGTGGGCTATGTGTTCGACCCCGGGGCGCTCAGGACCGGCCGGACACAAGGGAGAGGATATACCCTGATGAAAGCGTATGGGAAAAGATGTCCACCTCGGCCTTGATATGATCATGAAAGATTTCATCATGGATGACCTCCACTTTATGGAGGCTCTCGTTAAATCCTTTTTAATGTATTTGAGGTAGGCTTCCTTGATGGTCCAGTGTTTAAAAACACAGGGGGCATTCTTTTCAAGGGCCGAAAGCTCATTTTGGGTAAACGCGGTGTTTAGAAAATATGAATCCGGCATGGGCGCAATTTTTTCAAGATCCAAGCCGATGGGCAGGGCGGTATCAAAACGGCAGGCCGCAGCCGTATAGTCATGGCTGTGGGACAGGGACACGGGAATCTGAGGCCGGCCAGATACAACGGGTGCGCCTTCATCCAGATAGGAAAAGGTGATTTGGTCCAGGGGGAAATCCTTTAGAAAAAAGCGGGCCATCATCAGTTTTAACAGGTACCGGCCGCAAATCCATTCCACCTGCTTTTTCAGCGCTTTGAAGCCGTTGACGGCCCGGAGTTCCGCCTCACTGAGAACGGGCTGAATAAAATCATTTTTTTTAAATATTTCATTTACCCTGGGCCTGAAATTATGGTAGTTACCTTTACGTAAAATTTTATCCGTCATGTCCGGTATCCGGGAATACCAGATGAGGATTCCCGGTTTTGGAGACAGCGCATTGATGCAGGGTTCGTTTTGGATCGGCAATAGGGTCATGCCCGGATTTATACATCAGATGCCTTGGTTTTACAATCTTTAAGGAGGGACCCATGGGCCTGTCCGGTTATGTTAAAAAGCACCGCTGGATTCATTCTGCCGCTTTGATTTCAATGGTTGTGCTGTGTATCCTTGTGGCCGTCATTCTGATTGAATATTCCTATCAGAAAAAAATGAATGAAAAGAATATGGAAAACCGCTGCAATGAAATATCCGCCTCCATTGTCGGGGGAATGACCGGTGCGCTCTCCACCGGGAATAATGATATGGTCCGGGAACAGTTTAAAAAACTTCATGAGGTTCTCCCGGAAATTGACGTTTTTGTCTATGACTCCCAGGCAAAGATCAGCTTTTCAACCCGGCCGGAATCCATCGGGACCTCCTTTAATGATTTTCTGGGGGACCCGGCTCATATCGGGCAGAATGAAGCCCTGCTGAAAACAGGCGCGGGCGGAGGCCTGATCAAGAGAAAGGTCAATGATGCCTTGTATTACGGGTCCCTCATGCCCAGCCGGAATGAAACCTCATGCCATCACTGCCATGATGCCTCACAGCCGATTATCGGAGGAATCGCCGTCCTGGTGGACAGTTCGGACAGCTTAAAATCCATGGGAAAGGCCAGGAATCTCAGTATTCTGGCGGGCGCCCTGGGTGTGATTTCCGTGGTTCTTCTCATCTGGATGATTTTTTCCAGGATGGCCTTAAAACTGAACCTGACCATGGACAGGATTAGGAGTACCAGCGATTCCGTAGCCGGATTCTCCCAGGATGTCCGGGAAATTTCAAACCGGATCGATACCAGCGCGGGCCAGGGAAGCAAAATGGCCGTTGAGGCATCCGGTGCCGCGGTGGAAATTTCAAACCACATCGCCGGCATAGCCTCTGCCGCGGAAGAGGTGAGTTCCCAGATCAACGACGTCAATAAAAACTCAGAAACCGTATCCGTGGAGATTAAACATTCAAACCGGAACCTTTCCGAGGCTTCGGCCAATATCGGGTCTGTTGCGGCGGCCGCGGAACAGATGTCCTTTGCGGTCAATACCGTGGCAACGGCAATGGAACAGATGTACGCCAGCCAGAGCGAGATCACCAAGAGTTCGGCCCGGGGTGCGGCCATTACCAGCAGCGCGTCAAAGGAAGCCTCGCGGACCTTTGAGGTGGTGAGAAAGCTGGGTGAGGCCGCGTCCCAGATCGGAGATATCATCGACCTGATCACGGGAATCGCGGGGAAAACCAACCTTCTGGCCCTTAATGCAGCCATAGAGGCGGCCGGGGCCGGGGAAGCCGGAAAAGGGTTTGCTGTGGTGGCCCATGAAGTAAAAGAGCTGGCAAAGCAGACCTCCGGGGCTGCCCAGGATATAAGGAAAAAGATCCAGGGCATGCAGAGCCATACCGAAGAAGCCATCGATGCCATCCAGTCCATTGCCAAGGTCATCACCGAGGTGGATACCATCATGGGGGCCATTGCCTCCTCGGTTGAAGAACAAACCGCCACCAGCAATGAAGTGACGAGGAATATTGCCGAGTCTGCGGATTCAGCCGATTCCGTTGCAAAAAACATCAACCTCGCGGCCGGCAAGACCGAAGAGGTGGCCCAGAGCATGAAACAGGTCATGAATCTTGAGCAGGGCGTGACTGAGAATCTTTTGCAGACCGTAACGGCCGTGGGCGATATTGCAAGGGAGGTGACCCTGTCTTCCCAGCGGGCCAGAATGGTTTCAGAACATTCGGAACGGCTCTCCGGGACGGTGAATGAGATCCTGGAAAGTTCCATGCTGCAAAAGGAACAGACAGACCGGCTCGCGCAGGTTGCAGTGGAACTCAAACAACTGACCACAACCTTCAGAATCTAGTGCAGGAACTTTAACCGGGATGACCAGAATGAAACCCACCCAGAATCATATTTTCCGGTATATTACCTTCAGGCTGGCCCAGACCCTTATGGGGGTGGATATCCTGGATATCCGGGAAATCCTTCCCTGTAAAAAGGTGACCCGGGTCCACCGGGCTCCCGGTTTTGTGATGGGGCTTGCAAATCTTAGGGGTCAGATCCTGACCGTCCTGGATATCGGTGTTCTTCTGGGGCTTGAAACGCCGGGCCGGGATTCAGGAAGCCATATCATAGTGTTCAAACATACCCGTGTCGGATTTGCCGTGGATCAGATCGGGGATGTCTTCAGCACCGGCAGGGAAAGGATAGAGCCTGTTCCGGCCAATATCAGTCCGGGGATACAAAAATACAGCGATACCGTCATCAATCTCCCGGAGGGGGCCATGATCCTGCTCAAGGCCGGGACAATCCTGGCCTGCGTCCGGACCGAAGCCGGGTCCTTAAGGGAAGGCCTATGACTACCGTCGGCCATGGCCCTTTGGATGCAATGTCATCGGAATTTATTGCAGAAATAAAGGATGACCTTGCCGGTCTTGAACCCGTGCTTCTGGCCATGGAGCAAAGGGGCGCGTCCATTGATGACGACCTGGTCAACCAGGCCTTCCGGTCCATTCACAGCATTAAAGGCGGGGCCGGATTCATTGATTTTAAAGAACTTGCCGGCCTGGGCCATGCCATGGAAAACGTATTGATGCGGGTCAGGGAGAAAACCCTGGTCATTACCCCGGATGTGGTGGACGCTCTTTTGGCCGGATTTGACAAAATGAAGCTCATGGTGGAGCAGATGGGCAGGGGTGAGGCCTGCGACTGTGAAAAGGAAAAAGAGGCCCTTCAGACCGTCCTGAATCCTGAGAAAGAGGCCATACACTCACCATCCCGGCACAGGAAAAAAATCAGGAAGACCCGGAAAAGTCCTTGGCCGGCGCCTGTACGGTATTAAAACCCCTGGGTGAAAGCCCTGTCTTTCAGGGGCGGGAATTTCCCGTGGATAAGAAAAGGCTTGACCATGCCCTTGCGGCCCAGAAATTCATTTATGCCGTATATATCCGGTTCGGAGCCGACCTCAGGGCCAGGAGCAAGAGCAAAGAGGCCATTGTCGAGGATATCAGAAGCATCGGGGACATCTTATTTTCCGACCTTGAAGAAAGCCTGAGCGGAAATGAAAGAGAGGGGTTTTTTTGCGTGGTTTCAACCATCCTGGACCTGCCGCTGCTGTCCCAGGTGCTGGAAATCACAAAGACCCAGATGACCCTGATAGACCGTCAGTTCGCGGGCTATGAAACCCTGATGAAGGGACTTGGGTCCCGGGCGGCCAAGGATCCGGAGCCTTTGCCGACATCATTGAATGTTGCGGACCCCGCCCTTTCCGAACCGGAGGAAGCCCCTGCCCAGGGAACGCCGGAGCCCTTCCTGTCTCCCTCTTCAACCGGGCAGACCCTCAGGATCAATGTGGATCTTATTTCAAGGCTCATGAACCGGGCCGGCGAACTTGTCCTGGCCAGGAATCAACTGAGGCCCTTTCTTGCCACATATGCAAGTGAAGACGGGCTTGCCTCAGGCATCATGCAGAACCTGGACATGGTGACGACGGATATCCAGGAAGCCATCATGCAGATGAGAATGCAGCCCGTCATCGACCTCATGGGAAAATACAAACGGGTGGTGAGGGACATTGCCCGGAGAATCTCCAAAAAGGTGGAGTTCATTCTCGAAGGGGCCGATGTGGAGGTGGACCGGACTGTTTTGGAAAAACTCGCCAACCCCGTGACCCACCTTATCCGGAACTGTATTGATCACGGGATTGAATCCCCGGAAGAGCGGGTGCAAAGATCCAAACCCGAGGCCGGGACCATCCGGGTTAAAGCCTTTCACCAGGGCGGCCAGGTCCATATCATCATCTCCGATGACGGGGCCGGGATCGATCCCCAGCTTATTCTGTCAAAAGCTTTTGAAAAAGGGCTTGTCCCCGAGGACCGGCTGGATAAGATGACGGATAAGGAGAAGATCGATCTCATCTTTCTTCCGGGGTTCACCACCTCGGAAGAGATCACGGATATCTCGGGACGCGGGGTCGGTATGGATGTGGTCCGGACCAATATGGAAAGCCTGAGGGGCCATATCGAGATTGATACGAAGAAAGGGGAGGGGACCGGGTCCATCTCATCATTCCCTTGACGCTGGCCATTGTCCCTTCCCTGATTGTCGGCGTTGGCGGATTCAGATTCGCCATCCCCCAGGGAAATATCAAGGAAGTCCTTTATCTTGAAAAGGGAACCGTGCAGAACCGGGTGGAAAACCTGGCCGGTTCCGAAGTCCTGAAGCTGAGGGGAAGTCTCTTTCCCGTTATCCGGCTTCGCACCCTTTTGGATATCGCAACCTATATTGAACAGCCCCTGACCGGTGAAAAAGAAGAGGAAAAAAGAAAGGCCCTTGCCGACCGGAGGCAAAAAAAAGAGCCGGGCCAAGACCCGAAAAAAGAATCCAGGGCAAGGATCGCCGGCAGCATCCCTGGGACACGGCCTATGTCATTGTCCTGAAACTCGGGGGGAATCTTTTCGGCCTTTGTGTGGATGAGCTTCACGATATCGAGGAAGTTGTTGTCGAGCCCTTGTCCGATTATATCAGCCATTTGAAATGCTTTGCCGGGACCACCATCCTGGGGACCGGAGATGTGATCATGGTCCTCGACATCCAGGGCATTGCCGCTTCTTCCTCCCTGAAATTCGATTCCATCCGGACCGAGGAGGCAAAGCAAAGGAAGGAAAAAGAGGCCGGGGCCCAGGGGGAAAAACGGAATCTGATTATTTTCACGGGCGGCCCGAAAGAGTATTTCGCGCTGGAGCTGAAACATGTTGCCCGGCTTGAGCCTGTGAACCCGGAGGATATCCATTATACCGGTCATTTAAAACATATTGAATACCAGGACCGGGCAATCCTGCTGTTTTCAATGGATGAATTCCTGCCGGCCGGCGGCTGCGATCTTACGGCCGGGGAGATTTTTGCCGTTTTCCCAAAACAGGTGTCTGCACGGGTGGGGATTCTTGCCTCGGGCATCATTGACACCATTGAGACGGATAAGCCCCTGAGCCGGGATGACATCTGCCCCGGACCGGTCCTGGGAAAACTGTTTATCGACGATATGATGGTACAGGTGCTGGACCCGGATCAATTTACAGATCTGATCGAGCAGAAACTCATGACGGTGAAAGGAGCCGGGGCCCCTCGTGAAAATTCTGATCGTTGACGACAAGGCCTCCATCCGGGCTGCCATGAAAGCCATTCTGATCCACCTGGGGTTTTCGGATATCACCGAGGCGGTGGACGGGGAAGATGCCTGGTACAGGATCACCGACGCAGCCGGAAAAGGACGGAGCCATGGTTTTGACCTGATTGTCTCGGATATGGAAATGCCGGGGATGACCGGACTTGAACTGTTAAGAGCCGTCCGGACCCACGCGGAAACGGCCGGGATGCCTTTTATCATGGCCACGACGGTGACGGCCCGGCAGATTATCCTGGAAACCATGAGACTCGGTATCCAGGCCTATATTATCAAACCCTTTGATGCAGACATGGTTGAGCTCAAATTAAAACAGGCGGGAATTTTATAAAAGCGGATGGCTGACGGGCTGAATATACTCATAGCGGATAAGGATCCGGGTTCAACAGCCCTTTTAAAAGAGATGTGCGCTTTGATCGACGGGGTCCGTATCCTTGGCCTCGCCCGCTCCCGGGACATGATAACGGCCAAGATCAACACTGCGGTTCCGGATCTTATCCTTCTGGACCCGGCCCTGGGGGGGATAGAAACCGTTGAGGCCTTGAAAAAAATCGACCCCGGCCTGAATATCATCATCACCTATCACCCGGATCACCCGGAGTCGGATATCCTGATCAGCGCCCTTGAGATGGGGGTGTATGAATGCCTTGAAAAACCTTTGAATTCAGCCTCCCGTCAGTATAACGAATTTCGGCTTCATCTGTTGACCCTCACAGGGCTTTTGCGGAGCCGCAAACGCTTTTCAAACACGCCTTTGGCCCGCGGATACCATAATCGGTTTTTCATGCCCGGAAAGACGCCTGACCCCCGGGTGAAAAAAACCATATCCTTTCCCGAAAAAGCAGAGATCGTTGTCATCGCGTCCTCAACCGGCGGCCCTGAAATCCTGAGCCGGATCTTTTCCATCCTGCCGCGGGCCCTCAAGGCCCCCATTCTTCTGGTCCAGCATATCCCCGAGGCCATGACCGGGTATTTTGCCAAGAGCCTGAACCTAAAATCGGAACTGGATATTTTTGAGGCAGCCCATGGGGATGAGATCCTTCCGGGGAAGGTGTATATCGCCCCCGGCGGCCGGCACATGACCGTATCAAAGACCGATGACCGGGGCCGGCGCACCATTGTTTTGAACAGCAGGCCCCCGGTGAACAGCGTCCGGCCCTCGGCCGATGTCCTGTTTGAATCCGTTGCCGGGTCTTACAAGGGCCGGATCCTTGCCGTGATCCTGACCGGCATGGGCGAGGACGGCAAAAAAGGCGTGGCCGCCATGAAAGCCCGTAACTGCGTCTGCCTTTCCCAGGCCTCGGAAACCTGTGTTGTGTACGGGATGCCCAGGGCCGTGGATGAGGCGGGCCTGTCCGACGAAAGCCTCGACCCCCTGGACATTACCCAGAAAATCGTTCTGGCCGCGCAATAGATTTTTCCTTTCAGAATCGCAACAGGCGCACCATCGCCTTGTTGTATGACAGCCATGGGATTCTTTTTAAGTCCGGATACCCCGGCACTGACATCTGCCAAAATTGGATTGGTAGTGGTCATATCAACACCCCCTAAATTGTATTAAAAGATCTATTAAAAGCTCTCTTAAACAATCTAACAACAAACCACAGGATAGGTTCATACAAGGGGAAAACCGTTAAAAGCCTTTCCGCCTTATTTTTTCTTCTTTTTCAAGAGAAAATGGGGGATGAACCGTGGGTCAATGGTTTCGGGATCAACTTCGCCGTATTCGGCTTCAAGCTCCTTGATCAGATCGCTTAAAATGTCATGGAATTCTTTGCCCATGTCTGCCTCATCCATTCCCGTGGCCTCGGTCATCCAGATGAGAAGGTCGCTGAGTTGAATCCGGCCCGGTTTTTCCGGGTCCGGGTGTGAGAAAAGCGCGGCAAAAAATTTTTTAAAGGACCGGGTATCCATGGGTCTCAGGTCCTGCGGCAGGTTCAGGCGGCTTTTGGCCCACAGGGTCAGGATCAGGGTTTTATAGGTCAGGAGGCCTTCTTTAAAGGAAGACACATCCACGGATAATCTTCCCAGAACCCTGTCCAGGGCCATGATCTGGTCCAGGAGGCGGCTGGTCCGGGTGATGTCCGGGATGGATTTGAAATTTCGGTACAAGGCGCCCGAGGCATAATTGTCAAAATACAGGGGCCGGTCCAGGAAGAGACCGCCCACGACCCCGAGATAGGTCTCTCCCAGAAAACTTAAGGGGAGGTTGTTTTCCTGGAGAAAACTTTGCTTAAACCAGTTAAGGGCCTTGGTTTTCAGGACAATGCCGGCCCTGGAGCCGATCCTGAAGACATCCTCGAGGAAATATTCTTGGATGGCGTCCCGGGCCGACTCCGGGTTCAAGCTTCCCTTGAGGATCACCTCAAGGCCGAGGTTGAGATAGTCACGGGCTTTGAACACCGCCTTTTCAAGGTCTTCCTTTTCCCGGAGCCTGATCCGGTCGGCGGAAATGATTTTATTGATGAGGGCGGCCAGCTCCGATTCCAGTTCCAGGGAGAAATGCCCGTCCATGCGTTTTAAGGCGGAGACCAGCAGGTCATCGCCTTCAATAAAGGCGGTGAAATACTGGGGGGGGGAAGGAAGGTCCGCATCAAAGGGGGTGTGTTTGGCTGAGGGCCTTTCCGGGCGCTTTCGAAGGGCGGATAATTTTGCGGGCTGGTAAATGCCCCCGGCTTCATGGGGAGGCAGGAACCCTTTTTCAGCCAGCCTCAGATTCTTCAGGCGGTACTGTTCTTCTTCCGTCTCGGCCGTCAGAAGGGCCCCGGTTTCCAGCAAAAGCCCGTGAAATACGGACAAATCCATTTCCGCCAGCTTTCTCATCATGTTTTCAATGAGTTCTTTGGCTTCTTCATCGGTTTCAGGAAAAAGATTCTCAGCGCCGGGCTCTTCGTCCTCGTCAAAAACTGCTGCCCGGTCCGGGAACCTGAAATAGAATTTGTCATCCAGGGTAATATAATCATCAAAGTCTTCCGGCGGCACCTCATCATGTTCCCGGACAAAAATATCCATGTATTTGAACAGATAAAATTCGAAAAAGTCGGGTTTTTCCATGATGATCCAGCGCAAAAGCCTTTCCGGGGCAGCCTGGAACAGGATGTCAAGGGTTTTGGTCATGACGGCCGTGTTTATCCGGTCATTGTCCCAGGCTTCCACGTCCAGGATATATTCCCACTGGTCCGACCGGGCCATGGACAGGACCGGAACAAAATCATAGGGTCCGATCTTGTGCATGAGATAATAGAGGTCCTGGTCCGGGAAGGACTGGATAAGGGTTGCGGGGGAGGGGGCTTCCAGGATCATGTCCAGGGCTTTTTCAGGCTCGGCCGCGAGGATTTCCAGGCGCGGGCCCGGAGTTTCAATTCCCTGTTCTGAAGATTGGCTATTTGGTAATCCGTGTGTGGGTCCATACTGTGTCCTCAACTGTTTTTTGGCAGACGGCGATATACTGCCGGGTTTCCGGAAATTCTTGGAAGGGCTCAAAATATGCCAGGGCGGCCTTGAACCGGCCCTGGTTCATGAGACAGATCCCCAGGCACAGGTTCAGGTCCTTATGCCTGGGGAAATGGGCCAGACCCTGTTCCAGGACGGCCATGGCCCCGTTAAAATCCCTGGATTTCTGCTTTTGCAGGGCAAGCCCGAGAAAGGCCCTGGCATCCGGGGCAAGGGAAAGGGACCGTTCAAAAAGATGGGTTGCGGTTTTCTCCTGGTTTTTCACCCGGGGATCGGCTGCATATTCCCCATGGGAAAAGGTCATGGCCAGCCGGGATAAAAAATCCGCATGAAGGGGATACAGTTCTTTTTTATCCACCAGATCCAGGTTTTGGGCAAATTGGTCCAGGTGATTGTAAAATGAGGCTCTCAGGCTGTCCCCAAAGGCCTTGACGGTCTTAAAATTCAGGTCTTTATCGATTTCAAACCAGGGCAGGTCTTCCACCCGCTGATGCCAGAAATCATCGGAAACCAGGCCTTTTTGTTTTGCCCTCCGGTAAAGAAAGGTGCCGGGAAAGATGACCAGCATATAGAAAACCGCCCCCAGGGGCTGGATGGCATGGATCAGGTCCATGCTTTCCTTTATGGTGTCCCGGGTTTCCCCCGGAGAGCCGTAGATGAAATAGGCCCGGGCAAGGATGCCCAAGGATTTGGTCAGGGCAAAGGCGGAGATGATTTTTTCCTGGTCAATGGGTTTTCCCAGGGCCTTTCTGATTTTCTCAGACCCGGACTCGACCCCATAGCTGATCTGGATGCAGCCCGCCTTTCGCATGGCCAGAAGGATGTCCTCATCCACACAGTCCGCCCGGGATATGGCATTCCAGGTGACGGAGAGGGCTTTTTGGATGATCAGGCGGCAGAATTCCAGGACCCTCTGTTTATCCATGGTAAAGGTGTCATCGGAGATATAAAAATGGGTGACGCCTTTTTGGGCCAGGGCTTCCATTTCACGGGCCAGCCATTGAGGGGAATGGGCTCTCACTCTCCGGTTTCCCCAGAATTCCGGGGACCCGCAAAAGGTGCAGGCCCCGGGGCAGCCCCGGCTCATGGCCAGGTGCTGAAAGGTGAAATAGGCTGAAGGTTGGGCCAGGGCGTCCAGGTTTTCCAGGGGCGGCCTGGGCGGCGCTTCGATGATCCTGCCGTCCCGTTTCATCACCAGTCCCTGGATGTCTTCCACCGGTTCCCCTGCCTCAAGCGCGGCCAGGAGTTCCAAAAGGTGATCTCGCCCTCCCCTTTCACGATATAATCGATCTCAGGACAGACCGAGAAAAGATGCTCAGACAAAAAAGTGGGGGCAGGGCCGCCAAATACAATGATGGCCTCCGGATGGATCTTTTTGGCGGCCCTGGCGCAGTCAACGGCATTCCAGCGGTTGGGGTTCATCACGGAAAAGCTGATGACATCGGGCTTCCGGATTTCCAATGCTTTTTTAAAAACGCCCACCGGGTCTTCTTCGGCTCCGGCAAGGTTGAGGATCTTTGTATCAAACCCGTTTTCCATGAGCTGGGCGCCGATATAGAAAAGACCCATGGGAACAATGCGGGCATCTTCCCCGGATATCCTCGGATCAAGGCAGGAGGGGTTGACCAGGAGTATGCGTTGCTGCTTCTTTGCCATTATCCGCCGGGTTAAAAAGACCCTGTGATCAGGTCGGAAAGTTTTCGCTTCGGCACATGGTGGACCCGGTTTTCATCCCGCCAGTATTTGATGTCTCCGTTCTCACCGATCTCATCAATCCGGATCTCTTCCACCGGTTTCCCCAGGGCCGCCACGAGCTTCACCTCCAGGGTGTCCGGGATATTTAGGCAGCCTTTGAGTTTTTTGATATTGATGGCTCCGAACATGCACCCGCCAAGGCCCAGGGCCCTGGCCCCCAGGAGAATGGTCTGGGCCGCAATGCCGTGATCGCACCAGAAATTATCGGAAATGGTATGATCGCCCATGATGACGATATAGGCCGAGGGCCGTTCCGGCTTTTCCGGGCCGGGCCAGTCCGTGAGATAGGCGGCCCAGCCCAGGCAGAAAAAGATCTCTTCGTTTTTTGCCTCATCCCGGCAGAGGATGAATTTCAAGGGCTGTTTATTGGCGGCCGAGGCGCAGTTCCGGGCCAGGCCCACAAGGCTTTCCAATGTCTTGGTATCTATTTTATGGGCATGGTCAAACCTTCGGCAGGATCGGTTACTTACGACAAGCCGGTTGAATGTTTCAAAGTTCATGATGATTTCCCCTGGCATCCCACACGTTCAAGGCCCGGCGTGTGGAATTCAATCCATTTGATGATTTTGTCCATTTCCCTGGCCGCTTTCTGGATGGCCTTTCCCCGGTGGCTGACCCGGCCTTTTTCTTCAATGCTCAACTGGGCAAAGGTTTTATTAAGGGCCGGGAAGAAAAACACAGGGTCATATCCAAACCCGTTATCCCCGGCCGGTTCGTCAATAATGAGACCCTTGCACTCCCCCTCATAGGTCAGGGCCGGGCCTGTCGGAACGGCAATGGAAATGACGCATTTGAAGGCCGCGTTCCGGTTCTCCTTGCCCTTGACCGCAGCCAGCATCTTTTTGACGTTTTCCGCATCCGAGGCATTTTCTCCGGCATACCGGGCGGAAATCACCCCCGGGGCACCGTCCAGGGCCTCCACACACAGGCCGGAATCATCGGCCAGGGCCGGGTATCCCAGGATCCGGGCCGTAAAGGAGGCTTTTTTATAGGCATTGTCGTCAAAGGTGGCGCCGTCCTCAATCACTTCAGGGATGGGGCCGAAATCATCCAGGTTCCGGATTTCAAGGTCCGGGTGGGTCAATAATTCCTTAAATTCCCTTGTTTTTCCCTTGTTCCGGGTTGCAAGCACAATGATCTGTTTCAATGGGAGTCTCCTTAGGTCGTTCATGTTGATTTCTGCCTGTTTAGTATAAGACCCTGCCCCTGGTTTGTAAACCCCGGAACAGGCGGAATCTTGACTCCTTAGCCCTGAACGGTCTCCGATCCCTGATTAGCAAAGCATGGATGGAACAGGATAAGTTCCAAAGATTTCAGGGTCTTGATTTTATGAAGGCAAAAATATGAGTCTTGACTAACAAATTTGAGGCATTAATGTATGGTGTATACGGAAAGCCTGTTCAACATACCGGTTTTCTTTCCTAAATACAAAAAAAGAGAGGGTTCTCAAATGAAAAATATACCGTCAAGAGATATTACAGGAATATGTAAAGGGGAGTGCCGAAATCTGGTCAGAGAAGGAGAGGAAAGACGCCAGAAAAAAATCAATGAGCATAATTACAGCGGCGGGTCTTCCCCAAGGGTTTCCGGGGCAAACTCCCGGTCCGAACAACCGGGTGTCTATGGAGGCCATGTCTGATTTTAAGAAAGCCGTAATCTAATAAATCCATTCCCATAAGCACTCAAAAGGCGCTCTGAATTCCAGAGCGCCTTTTTGTATCCCGCCAAAGGATTAGATGAGTTCACTTCGCGTGGCTGTCACCGCCGCCTGGGTCCTGTCGTTTACGCCTAATTTATTAAAAATATGGATCATATGGCTTTTGACGGTATGGGGACTGATAAATAACATACCGGAGATTTCATTATTGGTATATCCTTGTGCGATCAGTTTAAGCACTTCCATTTCCCTGTGTGTGAGCCCAAAATCGGTTTTTGGGGGTGGGCGGGGAGAATCCATGGCCTTTTCATTTTGCGGATCAGTCCCAAGAGCTGCTTCCAGTCTGAGAATCTGCTCATGCTGCTCCTGGATTTGATTTTTCAGCCTTGATGTATTGATCTGCAAAGAAACCGAATTTACAAGGTTGCCGGTGTCGTCAAAAACAGGATAGACGGCATTCTCGCTGATGGGCAACGCCAGGCCGGGGCAGTTGTCGGCCGCCGCCTTTCCCTTCATGATGGCAGCAGCAAATGCCATGCAGGTTAAATAACCGCATTTCCGGCAATTTGTTTTTGGCAGGATTTTCAATATATCGATGATGGGTATGGGTTTGATCCGCTCGTAATTCGGTTTGATATTCTTCTTTTGATCCTCCACGCCATTCAGAAAATCGATAAAATCAACAATAAAATCCCTGGCTGCCGCTTTGTTCTCAAAAAAATGCACCGCGGCCAGATCAGGATATAAAAAGCAGCGATACCCATTCAATAAAAATCTGACATGGGCCGGTTTTTCATAATATAAGGCCTCATCCAAGGTTGCGTTGATATAAGGGAAGAGATGGCTCACATCCTGATCCAGCTTGAATGATGCCGACCAGATCTTTGATCTGGGATTTTCAATGTCCGGTAACGGGTTCATGAACTGGGGAAGAATACATACAAATTCAGAATAGTTTTTTATATGCATGGGGCACCTTTATATTTTCACCATAAGGGTTTCATTATTCATTGGACGAAAAAATACAAGAAAAAAAATAAAATCCCCCGGATGGGGGATGGAAAATAATCCATCAACTGATAAAAGATTTCCATGAAGCATGGTTAAATAACAAAAATCAGAAAAGGAAGGTTAAAAAGATGGAAGCCACGATTTTTGAAACCCATTATAATGAGTATTGCCGTCAAATCGCAGAGCTTGATTTTTCATCCATAAAAGACAGGCTTGGAATAGAATTAAGGGGCCGGGATGCCGTTATTCCCTTTTTCGGGGAGGAGTATATCGTTTCCGGTACAGGGATTGCCGATGAGTCCGGTAACCGGCCCAATTACATGGTTTGCGTGATACTCTCCAAATACCTGCTGCTATGTCCCGATGCCCCCGTTGTGAATAAGGAGTGGTCGGCACTCAAGGATTTTCATAAAATGTCCCAATTTACAAACCTTAATTTTTTTACCAGTGATACGGAAGGACCCATTGTCAAAAAATTTTCAGGCCGGATCAGCGCATTATCGGATGCATCCCGGAAATTAGGCGGCAAGCCCTGTGAATTGGGCGTATCCTATGATTTTGCCATGGAATTCAGGGTGCTGCCGAAAATAGAGATCCTGCTGATGTTTAATGACCGCGATGATGAATTTCCCGCAACATGCTCCGTGCTGTTTCAAAAACAGGCCGAGGACTATCTTGATCCTGAATCGCTTATTATGGTCGGTACGGCCTTTAGACAGCGATTGCAAAAATTGTCTATTTGAAAGAAAACGCTTGAGATCGCAAAGGAGGACAACATGACGGATATATATGAAAGACTGGCAAAGCACCTTGACAACCTGCCGGCGAGCTATCCGGCCACGGATTCAGGGGTTGAATTCAGGATATTGAAGCAGTTGTTTACACCGGAAGAAGCGGAAGCCGCAACAGCCCTTACCCTGTTTCCGGAATCTGTAGACATTATTGCGAAAAAGCTCGACAAAAATGAATCCGATACTGAAAGGCTTTTGTACGGTATGTCAAGAAAAGGACTCATCGGCCGTTCCGGCAAAGAGCAGCATAAATATATGGCCGCCAATTTTATCATGGGGATATGGGAATATCATGTCAATTCGCTTGATGAGAGGCTCATCCGTGATGTGATTGAATATATTCCTCAGATCTGGGAAAAGAGCTGGGCAAAACAAAAAACCCAGCAAAAGAGGGTCATCCCCATATCAAAAAGCATTCCCGCTGAAATGAACATCATGCCCTATGAACAGGCGGAAACGATTATAAAAAAACAGTCCAAAATTGTGGTTGTGCCGTGTATCTGTAGAAAAGAGCATGCCATGGCCGGGCATGGCTGTGGCAAACCCCTGGAAGTATGCCTGATGTTGGGGGCAAATGCAGTTTTTTATGAAGAAAACAATATCGGACGATCCATCACCCAAGAAGAGGCCCTGGAGATTTTGAACAAAGCCAATGAGGCCGGTCTTGTGCTTCAGCCGTCAAATTCTCAAAAACCCTTTGTTATCTGTATGTGCTGCGGATGCTGCTGCTTTGTACTGAAAAACCTCAACAAAATGGATGAGCCTGCCAAAATTGCATGTACCCATTATTATGTTACTGTCAGCAAAGATGACTGCACCGGCTGCGGCAATTGTGAAGACATCTGCCAGATGGATGCCATAACCGTGGGAGACGGATCAGCAGGGGTTAATTTGGCAAGATGTATCGGATGCGGTCTCTGCGTCACAAGGTGTGAGTTTCATGCAATAACGCTTGTGGAAAAAGAAGAATCCAAAAAATATCCCATTCCTGCCAATACGGTTGAACAATATATGAAGATGGCCTGGGAAAGGGGTTTATAAATCCCTGCTTCAAATCCTGGGTGCTTCAGGTAAAGACCCGGGATATGGCCGCAATCCACCTATCACATAAACTGGGAGATGCAGAAGATGTGGGAAAAGGTGAGGCGCGTCATGTTGATGTGATTGAGGCGGCAGAAATTTTAAAAAACCGTTTTCACCCCGGAAAGGTATATCCCGCCGCTGGAAACCGTTAACCGGATGCTGCCAGGCAAGGCCTTTGACCTCATGGTGAATGAAGACATGATAAGATGCCGTCAATGGGGTGAAGGACCGGCCACGGCCTTTCTTCCGGAAAAACCGGTACCTATTTTCAGATGACAGACGTTGTCAGTGCTTTGCTGCGCCGGCCATACGCTTGTTGTGTGACCGGGCTGATCGGTCATTCTTTCGGCACGGCAGCCATCATAAACAGCCTTTCAAAAGAGAACCTTACGCTCCCTGCGGTTTTGATAGCCCCTGCCCTCCACCTCAAACAGATGATTGATGCGGCTTTTGGTCATTATGGCATACCCGGTCGGGTTTACATGGAAGTGATTGCAGAATTTGAAAAAAATACGCTTACTCTTTTATGGACGATAATCCAGTTAATCTTCTGAATAATGAAAATCAGATTTTTCTTATTGTCCATGATAAAGATGATCCGGTGATTCCGTGTATTGAATCGGAGAAGACGGCCGACCGTTTCCCTTTTTTGGAGCTCATGGTCACAAAAAATCTGGGACACAAGAGAATATTAAAGGATGAGGCCGTGATCAAGGCTTCTTTATCCTTTATCCGGGATCGTTCCTGAAAGGCAGTGCCGTCGGGACCGTCACCCGGAACAACCTTGGCCGGTGAAGGGCCTCTTTTTTACAACTGCAGGCTCCCGTTGATCTTGCAGGCCATGGGCTCCCCCTTCCCGATGGAGGTAAAGCATTTCAGGCATTCCACATCAAAAAAAACAGTTTGAGAACCAGGGGTTTTATAATATGATCGGGTGGAAAAAAGGTCACCCGGCGGGTGACCAATTGACGGAAACCGGCGCCCGGTCTTAAACATTGTGAATTCAAGGCCCATGGAAAACACCAGACATATGGATTTTGAAATCAAAAGATGGTCCATCTTTTTGATCCTGATGCTGACCTATATCCTGGTGTATTTTCACCGCATGGCGCCGGGGGTCGTGTCCAAATTCTTAATGGCGGATTTTAATGTTTCCGGGGCCGGGCTCGGGTCCCTGGCCGCGATTTATTTTTTTGTCTACGCGGTCATGCAGATTCCCTCGGGGGTCACGGCCGATATCCTGGGAACCCGGACCGCCATTGTCGCTGGCAATCTCACCGCAGGCCTGGGGTCCATCCTGTTCGGCCTGGCCGCGGATTTTGAAATGGCCTGCCTTGGGCGGTTTTTTGTGGGCCTGGGCGTTTCCGTAGTCTTTGTAAGCATCATGAAAAACAATTCCCTGTGGTTCAGTGAACGGGTTTTCGGGATCATGAGCGGGTTGACGCTCCTGGTGGGCAATCTGGGATCCATTTTTGCAGCAGGGCCGCTTTCGACGGTTCTGGATATGATGCCCTGGCGCGTGGTGTTTGTGGGCATCGGAAGCCTGTCTCTCATCCTGGCCGTTGCAGGCTTTATAATGGTCCGGACCCGGCCCGAAGATGCCGGTTTCCCCGGCCTGATCAAGGGCGCGGGCCTAGTCTCCCAAAAGCAAGGCCCTCCCTGGCTGAAAAGCCTGGCCAATGTGGTCCGGGTTAAAAAAGTCTGGCCCGGTTTTTTTGTCCAGTTCGGCATGGTGGGAGGGCTCTATGCCTTCATGGGACTCTGGGGAGTTCCCTATTTAAGGGATGTGTTCGGCATCTCCAGGGCCTTTGCCGCACACCATATCACCGTCATGCTGGCCTCTTTTGCCTGCGGGTCCTTTTTCTTCGGCTGGATTTCGGACCGGATGGGGAAAAGAAAGCCGGTGATGTTGACGGCCTCAATCCTGTATGCCGGGTCATGGCTCATCCTGATATTTCTGCCCTGGTCTCCGGGCATGTCCGGCATGGCGCTCTTCGGCCTCATGGGCTTTGCCGGCTCCGGCTTTGTCCTGACCTTTGCCTGCGCCAAGGAAGTGATCCATCCTCTGTTTTCCGGCATGGCCGTCAGCGTGGTCAATACCGGCTGTTTTATGGGCACTGCCTTGATGCAGCCGCTCTTTGGCAGGGTTATGGACCTGACCTGGACCGGCGCCCTGGACGGCAGCGCCCGTATCTACTCGGCCGTGGATTATCAAAACGGGTTTTATCTGATGCTTGCCTTTGCCGCCATCGGGGTCGCGGGCGCCCTGAACATCCATGAAACCCATTGTAAAAATGTTTCTCAAAGCCGGGGGGCACATCCTGAATCATCGCCATGACCGGGACCGTCCCCCCCTATGCTGAGCTGAGTTCTCCTTTAAGCATTCGGGCCCGTTCTGCTGCCGCTTTCCGGACGTCTTCATCCGCGTCTTTCACCGCCATCTGTTCCAGCAGGCTGATGTCTTTTGATTTTGAAATGAATTTGAGACGAACATTCGGGTCTGAATGTACGTATTTCGGGACAAATAAATCTGAAAATTTCATGCCGGCCTCCTTCATGTTATGATGTAAACATCGCGGGGGATTGGATTTCCATGGTCTCAGGAGGATCTAGGTCAGGGTGGGCAGCATTCATAGCCGAAACCTGGGTGAAGAAGGCAGTTCATTCACAGAGCTAAGCGTATCTTGGGAGGGAGACATGGATAAATCCAATCGCCCGGTACAATCTTCTTTTAAGGCAATATAAAGTTTAGGGTGTGCTGTCAAGGCAAAAATAGATTTTCGGGCCTGAAAGGATTCCTGTAAAAGATATCTTTTTTATGACAGGGTCTTGCTGAACCTTACCCAGGCCAGGCTGATAAACGCTGCGGCCAGGCCGGCCTGGGCCGCCACGGCAGGCCAGAGAACCGCCAGGCCCACATCTTTCATGACAATGCCCCGGAGGATTTCCAGATACCAGCGCATGGGGTTCAGCCAGGTGGCATACTGGATGATATCCGGCATGTTTTTGATGGGGAACATGAACCCGGACAACATGACACAGGGCATGAGGATCAGAAAGCTGGTCAGCATGGCCTGCTGTTGGGTGGAGGCCCCGGCGCTGATGATGAGGGCGATGCCCATGTTCCCGAAAAGGTAGAGGCCGGATAAAAGATAAAACAGGAAGATATTTCCCTTGACCACGATGTCGAAGATGAAAAAGGCCACCACCAGCATGATGGTCATGGAAATATAGCCCGTGATCATAAAGGGAACGGTCTTGCCCAGGATGAATTCGAATTTCCGGATGGGCGTGACCATGACCTGCTCAATGGTGCCGATTTCCTTTTCCCGGACAATGCTGATGCTGGTAAGCAGCAGGCTGAAAATAAAGAGCATCACGGCAATCAGGGAGGGAACAAAATAAAACCGGCTTTCCTGGTTTTCATTGAAAAAGGCCCGTTCCATTGTATCCACGGGGGTTTTCACGGCAGGCAGCCCGCTTTGCTGAAGCCGGGCCATAAGTTTCTGGTGGGAATAGTCCTGGACAATGCGTCCGGCGTAGCCCTGGACAATGGCGGTGCTGTTGCTGTCCGTGCCGTCTGTGAGGACTTGTACCGAAGCCGTGGACCCGGATTTCAGGTCTGCCTCAAAGCCGGGGGGAATGTGGATCACGGCCCTGACCTCGGCCCGGTCCAGGAGGCCTTGGATGTCTGCCTGGGAATCCACGGTCCGGATCATTTCAAAATAGCCCCCGGCTGTAAAAGAATGGATGAGTTCCCTGGAAGAAGGGGTTTTGTCCATGTCCAGGACCCCGGTGCGGATGTTCATGACATCGGTGGTGAGGGCAAAGGACATGACCACGAGCTGGATCACGGGCATCCCGAAAATAACGGCTCGCATCCTTCTGTCCCTCAGGATCTGCAAAAATTCTTTGATGAGCATCTGTCGGATTCGTTGGATCATGGCTATTCCAGTTTAAATTTAAATTTTTTGTTGGCAAGAAGGATCATGACCGCGGCATAGACAGAGAGGAGCAGGGCATCCGCAAAAAGGATCTCAAGCCCGATGCCCTTCAGATAGATGCCTCTCAGGATGGCGATGAAATACCGGGCCGGCACAATATAGGTGATGCACTGGATGGGCAGGGGCATATTCTCGATGGCAAAAACAAAGCCGCTCAGGATCAGGGTGGGCAGGTAGCCGGACACAATGGCCATCTGGTTGGCCAGGACCTGGGATTTCAGCACGATGCTCAGGAACATACCCCAGAAAAGGGCGCCGGTCAGGAAAATCGAGGCCATGGCAAAGAGGAGGCCCGCATTTCCCACGATGGGCACATGGAAGAGCCATTTGCCCATCGTGACGGCAATGGCCACATCGGTCATGCCGATGAGGAAATAGGGGATGACCTTGCCGAAGATGAGTTCCGGACCCTTCAGCGGGGTGCTGATCAACTGTTCCATGGTGCCGGTTTCCCATTCCCGGGCAATGGTGACGCTGGTCAGCATGGCCGCAATGACCACCATGACAATGGCGATGATGCCGGGGATGATGACGTTCTGGCTTCTTAAATCCGGGTTGTACCAGGACCGGGAAACCATTTCCACGGGCTGGGCCATGGGATCCTTGCCCAGGGCCTGCATGCGCCCCACCGTCACCCGGGAGGAATAGATGAGGCCGATGGTGGAGGCGTAGCCCATGGCCAGGCGGGAGGTATTGGCATCGCTGCCGTCGGCCAGGATCTGGATCTGGGTGTTTTTTCCGGCGGCAATTTTTTCGGCAAAGTCCGAAGGAACCACAAGGGCCACCATGGCGGTCCCCCGGTCCAGGGCCAGTTGCAGCTCCGGGTAGGCATGGGGGTATCCGATGATGGAAAAATAGGGGGACCCGGCGAAAAGTTCAATCAATTCCCGGCTTCGGGCGGACCTGGACTGGTCCAGGACCACCGTGGGCACCTTTCTTAAATCCAGGGTCAGGGCATAGCCGAAGAGCAGGATGAGAATGACCGGGATGGCAAGAGAGAGGTAAAGGCTTCGCCAGTCCCGGAATACATGGAGAAATTCCTTTTTGACAATGGCCAGGAGGCGCTGGAATTTCATGGGCCTTCCTTTCCCCCGGTCTTCGTCCCATGGGTCTTGTCATCCTGCTCAATCAGGGAGATAAACACATCTTCCATGCCGGGCAGGATGGTTTCAATGGTATAGTTTGTCAGGCCCAGGGTTTTAAATTTTTCCCGGATGGTTTTTTCCGCCTGGCCCGCATCAAGGGTGACCACATGGAGCCCGGCTCCGAAAAGGGAGACATCCCGTATTCCGGCCAGGCCTGTGAGTTCCAGGGAAATATTCTGGGGCCGGTCGCACCGGATATCCAGGATGTCTTCCTGCATATGCCGGGTTTTCAGCTCCATGGGGGTTCCCATGGCAATCATCCTTCCCCGGTAGATCAGGGCAATGCGGTCGCAATATTCGGCCTCTTCCATATAATGGGTGGTCACAAACACGGTGACGCCCCGGTCGGCCATGCCGTAGATCATGTCCCAGAACCGGCGGCGGCTTAAGGGGTCCACCCCGCTGGTGGGCTCGTCCAGGAAAATGATGGGCGGTTCATGGAGGATGGCGCAGGCCAGGGCCAGCCGCTGTTTCCATCCCGTGCTGAGGATTCGGGTCAAAGATTTTCCGTGATCCCGCAGCCCCGCGGTTTCCATGGCCCAGGCCTTTCTTTTTTTCACGGCAGGGCCTTTAAGGCCGTAGATGCCGCCGTAAAACTGAATATTTTCCTCAACAGTCAGATCCTCATACAGGGAAAATTTCTGGCTCATATACCCGATATGCTGTTTGATCTGTTCAGGGTCTTTAAAAATATCAAAGCCCGCCACCCGGCCTTTGCCGGAACTGGGGGTCAAAAGCCCGCAGAGCATGCGGATGGTCGTGCTTTTTCCCGCGCCGTTGGGGCCCAGGAACCCGAAGATTTCACCCTTGGGGACTTCAAAACTCAGTTGATTGACGGCCACAAAGCTGCCGAATACCCGGGAGAGGTTTTCCACGCTGACGGCCGGGTCCTGTGTTTTACCTTTGGGCAGGGCTGAGGCGCGGGGAAGGGGGCTGCCGGAAAGAAGATCCCCTGAAGGGCTGTCAGTCAAGGGTTCTGATCCGGGAAGGGTATCCTCGTGACGGTCTTTTCCCATCATGCTGATGATGACATCTTCCAGGCCGGGCTGGGCTTCCCGGATGCCGCCGACTTCAAAACCGGTGCGTTGGATCAGGTTAAGGGCCGCGGCCCTGGTTTTTTCAACCTCCTCGCAGACAAGATGCACGGTGTCGCCAAACACATTGACCTCAGCTCCGGCCAGCCTTTGCTGGAGCATGCGGTTGATCTTTCTGGCATCGGGGCTTTGAAGGGTCAGCACCCTTTTTTTCATCCACTTCCGGATTTCATGGGGGGTGCCGGCGGCCATGAGCTTTCCCCTGTCCAGGAGTCCGATCCTGTCGCAACGCTCGGCTTCATCCAGGTAGGCCGTGGTCACCAGGATGGATACGCCTTCCCGGACAATCCGGTAGAGAATCCGCCAGAAATCCCGTCGGCTCACCGGGTCCACGCCGTTGGTGGGTTCGTCCAGAAGAAGGACGGCCGGGGTATGGACCAGGGCGCAGATAAGCTGGAGCTTCTGCTTCATGCCGCCGGACAGGTCTCCGGCCTTCCGCTTTTTAAAAGGCCCCATATGGCTGAAGCCTAAAAGGTCCTGAAACCGTTCTTCCCGGCCTTTTCGGGGCACCCCGTAAAGATCGGCATAAAATTCGATGTTTTCATCCACGGTGAGATCCGGATAAAGACCGAATCTCTGGCTCATATAGGCCATGTTGTCCTTGGCCGAGGAAGTGGCGGTCCGGGTGTCAAAGCCGGCAATGGCGGCCCAGCCTTCGCTGGGGTCCATGATCCCGGCCAGCATGCGCAGGGTCGTGGTTTTCCCGGCTCCGTCGGGCCCGACAATGCCGAAGATTTCCCCCTTGGCCACCTCAAACCCGATGTGGTCCACGGCCGTAAGATCCCCGAATCGTTTGGTCAGGTCTTGGGCTTCAATGGCAGGCCCGTCCTTTTTTTCCAGGAGGTCCATGTCATTTCACAGGGGTTGAGATCAAGGCGTCCGCAGGCATGCCGGGTTTGAGTTCATGATCCGGGTTGGCCAGCTCGATCTTGATTCTGAACATGAGTTTGACCCGCTCTTCAAAGGTCTGCACTGATTTGGGGGTAAATTCGGCCTGGCTGCTGATAAAGGAAAGAATTCCGTCATAGGTTTTGCCGGGAAAAGAATCGGTGGTGACCTTGACCCTGTCCTTTAATTGAACCCGGCCCAGGTCTGTTTCATTGATATAGGCCCGAAGCCAGGGATGGGCCAGGTCTCCCAGGACGAGGACCGGTGTGGACGGGTTTAAAAATTCCCCTGGTTCGGCGGACCGGCTCAGGACCACCCCGTCCATGGGCGCGAAGAGTTCGGTATAGGAAAGCTGCTGCCTGGCCTGGTTGAGTTTTTCCTTTGCTTCATCCACCATGGTTTTGGCCTGGTCGATTTTTTCCTGCCGGGGTCCGGCCTGAGTCAGGGCATATTCCGCCTCGGCCTGGGCAAGGGCGGCCTTAGCCTTTTCAATCTGCTCGATCCTGGGCCCCTCTTTTCGCAGAGACAGGGCCTGGCGCGCGGCATTAACCCTGGCCCCGGCTTCTTCAGCCTTGTTTTGAGCCACCTCATACTGGGTCCGGTAAAGGTCGAAATCCCTCTGGCTCACGGTCTGTTGTTTCAGAAGGCCGGCGAACCGGTCAAAATCCTCTTTGGCCTGGGTTAATTGGGAGTGTGCGGATTTTTCAGACGCCAGGGCCGTGTTCAGATCGGCTGCCGCAGTTTCAATTTCCTGGGCCCGGCTTCCCCGGGTCAGTTCCAAAAGCGCCTGGCGGGCCTGGGCCACCCGGGCCGCGGAAAGGTCAATCTCCTGAGGACGGCTTCCGGCCACGAGTTCCGCCAATACGGAATTTGCCCGGTCCAGGCTGGATTCTGCCAGGGCCACGGCAATTTTCTGGTCCATATTTTCCAGGCGGGCCAGAACCGCGCCTTTGGATACGGTATCCCCTTCCTCGGCAAGGCATTCTTCCATCCTCCCGGCAATCTTGAATCCCAGTTCCACATCCGTGGCCTCAATATTTCCCGAAACCCGGAGGGTTCCCGGGTCTGTTTTTCCCTTGAAGGCGATGAAAAAGGTGAGGGTCCCTGTAAGAATCAATAGAAGCAGGATGATAAGAATTTGCTTTTTTTTCATTGGTGAGCCTCCTGACGGGCAAATCCGTTGTTCTCATGAAGGGTGTTGATGGTGCGTTGAATACCGCCCAGGGAGAACCGGAAAACATGGTCTGAAAGGAAATCCAGGTTTTTTTCAATGGGGGCCAGATTTCCCGCAATCTTTTCGATGATGGGGGCGGCAAAGGTATAATAGATACACTGGCCGATGATGCTGACGGCGCAGGAAAGGACGGCGTCCTGATCCAGTTTTCCGCCGGACACGTCAAAGACAATGGCGGAAAGAATATTTTTCTGGGGCCGGATATAGGTTTCCACAATGTTGTCAAAGGCCGGGGTAGGATCAAGAAATTCCCTGGCAATGAGTTTTCCCTGGCCTGATAAGCCGCCCCAGCCTTCCCGGCTTAAAAACCGGTAAAACATGGCATGGATGAAGACATGCAGCCTTTCTTCAGGATCAGCCGGAGTTTCCGGCGGGGGGACCGAGGGAAATTTCTGGAAGGCCTTGGAAAAGATATCTTCCAGCACGGCCCGGTAAAGGCCTTCCTTATCCCGGAATGGTAGTTGACGGCAGCAATATTGGCATTGGCTGCCTCTGCGATTTTCCGGACAGTGGCGGCTTTAAACCCTTTCCTGCCAAAGATATCCCCTGCGATGTCAAGGATTCTTTCCTTTGTGGGCAATGGTTTTGTCATAGATCCCCGTTTTTAATTTTGGTTTCAAACAGATGAATAAAACATTTGTTTGAAACAGTCAATTAAATTTTTGCGGATTGACGGGTTTCAGCAAAAATAAAAACAGAAACCCCAGGGCGCTGATGCTCAGGATCAGCCGGAAGGGCAGGCTGTAGCTGCCGCTGATATCAAAAAGATAGCCGGTGAGGATGGGGCCAAGCGCGCCGCCGGCCGTTCCGAAAAAGACCACCAGGCCAAAGAGCGCACCATGGGAGGCGGTTCCGAAAAGCTCGGCCGTAATGGGTGAGATCACGGTGAAAAAACCGCCGTGGGCCAGCCCGTAAATACAGGCGAAAACATAGAGTTTCCATAGGGTGTCCGCGGTCTGGAGCCAGAGAAGTCCCATCAAAAGAAGTAAAAGGGAGAGGATCATGGAGCGCTTGCCTCCGATCCGGTCAATGACCATGCCAGTGATGAACCGGCCGGCCATGCTGACCCCGCCGATGGCGGACAATACGCTTGCCGCCTTGTGGGCGGAAATGCCGATGTCCCGGCCGTGGGGGACGATATGCACCAGGATGCTCATGAGGCAGGAGACAATGGTCAGGTTGATGATGCAGAGCAGCCACAGGGGAAAGGTTCGGCGGGCCTCGGAAAAGGAAAGGTTCCCGTCGGGCCGGAGGGCGGCCCTGCCGGCAGGGTTCGGAAATCCGGGCTCAGGCTTGTCCGGTTCCTTTTTCAGGAACTGGGCAATGACCAAAAGGGAGAGAAGGGCAAGGACGCCCAGGATTACACCGGCTTTGCGCCATCCAAACCCTGATATCAAAAAACTGGCCAGAAGGGGAAAAATCAACTGCCGGCGCCGGTGCCCACTTTGGTGATGCCGGTCATGAACCCCCTTTTTCCCGGGAACCACCGGGCAATGGTGGTCAGGGCGATGACATCAATGGAACTGAGGCCGATCCCGAATACCAGGCCGAAATACAGGTAGAGTTCCCAGATGGTGTCCATGCCGGACATGAGCATGCACCCGGTTCCAAGGAAAAGGGCCGTCACCGACATGATGATCCTGGGCCCGATCCTGTCGTTCAACCTTCCGATAAGAATGCCGAAGAGGCCGGAAACGAAAAAGGCCACTGCGGATGATCCGGAGATGGCGGCCCGGGGCCAGCCGAATTCGGTCATGAGGGGGTTGAAAAATACCCCATAGGAAATATATACCCCGACGCCGATGGCCTGGACGCTGAAACAGGAGGCGACAATGATGCTTGAAACGCTGAAGGCTGTGCTTCTGAGAGGATTCATGGTGGATGCCTTATTCCAATGGTTGCCGTTAGCTTACAAACCGGACTGACCCGTGATGGTATCCTAGCCCGGACCCGTTCGTCAACGGGTAGATTTTTTTTAAAATTATGATTATAGTCTTTTGTCAAAGGATGACGGATATAAAGAAAAACAGGAGCCCGTATGACTGAATTTGCCAATGCCATGGAAGTGTTCAAGCTTCTTGATAAATCCAATTGCCGAAAATGTAATGAACAGACCTGCCTTGCCTTTGCATCCCGGGTGTTTTTAGGGGAAAGAGCTTTGAACGAATGCCCGGTTCTGCCCCTGGAAATTTTGGAGCAATACCGGGACAAGCAGAAGAAAAAACAGACCCGCCAGGAATACCGGGAAAGCTTTCTGGCTGAAGAAAAGGAAAAGATAAGGGCCCTGGACCTGGAAGAGGCTGCAAAACGGACCGGGGGGACATTTTCCCAGGGGCGGCTGACCCTGAGGATTTTCGGCAAGCCCTTTTCCATTGACCAAAATGGGGATATGTATGCCGATATCCATATCAATCCCTGGGTCGCGGCCCCGGTCCTGGGCTATGTGATGCGCTGCCAGGGGCCCCCTGACGGGCCAATGGGTCCCCATGCGGGAACTCAAGGGCGGCCGGGAGAAAAACGCCCTCTTTGTCCAGCGTTCGGAAAATCCCTGAAAAAATAGCCGATACTTATACCGGCCTGTTTGAAGATCTCATTGTCCTGTTTAACGGGAAAGAGGTGGAGAACCACTATGAATCCGATATCTCCCTGGTGCTCTATCCTTTGCCCCGGCTGCCCCTCTTGATTTGCTACTGGAAGGCCGACGAAGCCATGGATTCGGATCTGCATTTGTTTTTTGATTCATCCGCGGATCTGAATGCGGATATTGATATTGTGTACGGGATAGCCGCCGGCATCATCGTCATGTTTGAAAAAATCGCCCTGAAGCACGGCTGAGATCAGGGCTTTTCCAATTCAGCCCTGACGGCCAGACCTATTTTTTCAATGGTATAGGGCTTTTTCAGATACTGGCCGGCCCCGAGGTCCAGGGTCTGTTTGACCTGGAGGGTCCGGGAAAAGCCGCTGGCGATGACGGCTTTCTGGCCGGGGCGGAAGGACAGGACGGCCTTATAGGTCTCATGGCCGTCCATCCCGGGTTCCATGATCATATCCAGAAGCAGAAGGTCGGCCTTGTGTTCTTTCAGCCAGGCCACGGCTTCTTCCCCGCTTGCCGCACATGCGGTTCGATAACCGAGCCGCTGGAGCAGGATTTCTGCGATCTGCCGCTGCTCCCGGACATCGTCGATGATGAGGATGGTTTCCCCCCTGCCTTGGACATGATCCAGGGAAAAGGGTTCCGGCTCGGGCAGGGGAAGGTCCCGGGTCCCGGGGAAATAGAGATCAAACCGGGTGCCTTCTCCCGGTGTGGAATCAATATCGATATATCCGCCGTGATCCTGGACCGTTCCCCAGACAACGGCCATACCCAGCCCTGTCCCGCTTCTTCCCATGACTTTCTTGGTGAAAAAGGGCTCAAAAATCCTTTTTAAATCTTCAGGTTCAATCCCGGAACCCTGGTCTTCCACACTCAGGACGATGTAGTCCCCTTTTTCCACCTGATCATAGCCTTTTAAGGGGCTGTCCAGGTGAAGGTTTGAGGTGGAAATCCGGATAGCCCCGCCGCCGGGCTGGGCTTCGGCGGCATTGGAGATGAGATTCATGACGGTTTTCTGGAGGTGGACAAAGGAACCCTTCACATAGGGAAAACTGGCCCGGATCATTTTCTCAACAACCACATTGGGGTGAAAGGAAAGGATTTTCTGATACTCCGGGGTCTGGAGAAAATTGGACACCAGGTCGTTGAGGTTGATGACATCCTTTGTGATCACCCCCCTCCTGGAAAGGGTCAAAAGGTCCTGGACGATTTCCGTGGCCCTGAGGCCTGAAGACCGGATGATATCCAGGGATTTTCTCAAGGGGTCGTCGGGTTCAAGATCCATGGCTAAAAGTTCCGGGTAGGTAACAATCCCGGACAGGATATTGTTCAGGTCATGGGCCACCCCCCCGGCCAGAAGCCCGAGGGCTTCCATCTTCTGTGACCTGCCCAGGCGTTCTTCCAGTTCTTTTTTCTCTTTTTCCAGGGCCTTTTGTTCGGAAATATCCCTCAGGATGCCGACCACCCTTTCGGGCTGACCTGTATCCTTTTTCACAAGTTCGGCATTGATGGAACAGCATGCGATCCGTCCGTCCTTGTCGATGAATTCGATCTCATGGTTTTTGAGGTATCCGTTTTGGGTCAGAAGGGCGATGCCCTCTTCCCGCTGTCTTAAGTCTTTGTAAATCTTGAAAAGAGATTGGCCCTTGATTTCGTCCCGGGTGTAGCGGGATATTTTTTCTAGGGAAGGGCTGACCTCAAGCACCTTGGCCTCCATATCGGTTTCAAAATAAATATCCGGGATATTCTCAAATATCCGGCGGTATTTTGTTTCTGATTCGGCAACGGCCAGAATGGATTTTTGAAGCCCGTTCAGAAGGGCAGTCAGGGACAGGGTGGCCACCACGTTCAGCAGTATGAAATTCAGGCAGATGACCACCCATATTTCAACCGGTTTTTTCAATGCCAGGAACCAGGGCTTGAGATTAAAGGGCACGAAAAGATCGGCCTTTTGATAATGGATCAGGATTCCGATGCCGATGAGGGTGAAAAGATTTATGACAAGGGCCTGGAATGCAGGCTTACGCCCCATGAGAACCCCGGTGATGACCGGGAAAAAGAAAAGCCAGACAGGCCCTGCGCCGAAAGGCCCCAGGGTGGTCAACAGAACCATGCCTAAGACATAACTGATCAGGGAGACCCCGGTGGCCCGGATGTTAAAGGAGAAGTCTTTTCTGAGAAACAGGAAGAGGATAAATATATACATGAGGGTATCCACAACCGCGATGACCCAGAGTTTTTCCCTAAGAGAAAGGGCGAAACTCGGGATATAGGTGAAAAATCCCAGGACCACGGTAACCAGGAGAAGGTTTAACAGGATTTTTTCCTGCCAGAAGGCGAGTCCGTCTTTCAGGGTCGGATGCAAAGGCGTGGTCAGTTGTTTCAATACGTCGGATAAGGGTTTCATATTGTGCACTGTGCCGGGTTGAAAGGGTCCGTCAGATTGTGATTTTGGCTTTATACCATGGGAAAATCCGGATTGCCAAGGATTTATGCGGGAAAACTTGACTTTTTTACCTTAACTGATATGACCTTTTACACGGAAGTTTACAACAGGAGCCGGATCGGAAACAAAATGTTATTTTCAGATATCCAGAGGGAATACGATATGGTGGTGGCCGGCGGCGGGATCACCGGCGCCGGGGTTTTTCACGGGGCCGTAAACGAGGCTTCAAGGTGCTTCTGGCCGAGGGCCGGGATTTTGCCTGGGGCACCTCCAGCCGGTCGTCCAAGATGGTTCACGGCGGCCTCCGGTATCTGAAACAGGGACGGCTCCTCCTGACCCGGGCCGCAGTGCGGGAGCGGGAATTCCTTTTAAGGCGGTACCCCGGCCTTGTCACACCCATGGGTTTCATCATGCCCCTGTTTCGCCATTACGGACCCTCCCGGGCGGCCATGGCGGCCGGGCTGTCCATTTACAGCCTTCTGGCAGGGGAAAGGCAGCACCGGTATTTTGCCCAAAAGGAGGCCCTGGACAGGATCCCCGGCCTCAAAAGGGAAGACCTGCTGTCTGCCGTGGGATTCAAGGATGCCCAGGTGGACGATGCCAGGCTGGTGTTAAGGCTCATCTATGATGCCTGCCGGAATGGGGGAGATGCCGTCAATTATGCCCGGGTAACCGGGGTGGAAAGGGATGCAAGGGGCCGGACGGCAGCAGTCCTGATCCGGGATGAGGACAGCGGGGCCGAACTTGAAATCAAAACCCCGGTCCTGATCAATGCCGGCGGCGCCTTGGCGGAAATCCTGCACCCTTTGCCCATGAAGGGATTCCATATCCGCCCCTTGCGGGGCAGCCATCTTTTTTCCCCCGGGCTCCGTTCCCCTGGACCGGGTCATCAGCTTTATGCATCCCCAGGACCAGCGGCCGGTTTTTCTCTTTCCCTGGGAAGGGGTGCTGGTCCTGGGCACCACCGATGTGGACCATGATGGGGATGTGAATGCGGAACCCCGGATATCCAAGGAGGAGGCCCATTACCTCATGGAAGGCGTGAATCATGTCCTGCCGGGGCTAAATCTGGATCTCTCCCACTGCATCTCCTCCATGGCCGGGATCAGGCCCGTATTGAGCCGGGGAAAAAGCCTAGCCGCGTCCAAGGAATCCAGGGAGCATGTGGTCTGGCAGGATAAGGGGCTGGTCACGGTCACCGGCGGCAAGCTCACCACCTTCCGGCTCCTGGCCCATGATGCCCTGAAGGCGGCCAAACCCTTTCTGCCAGCAAGAACAACCAGTTCGGCCGTCCCTGAAGCTCACCCTCCCCTGAACCGGATTTCCTCCCTCAGGGTTCCGGGCAGGACCGTGGAAAGAATCCTGGGCCGGTACGGCCCCAAGGCCGGTTCCATGATCCTGGACCAGGAGGAAAGCCTTTTGGCGCCAATTGAGACCACACCGGACATCTGGGCCGAAATCCGCCATGCCGCCGAACATGAGGATATTCATCATCTGCCGGACCTCATGCTGCGCCGTGTCAGGATCGGCCTTTTGCTGCCGGACGGCGGGGCCGGCCTCCTGGACCGGGTTGAAAGCCTTTGCAGCCCCTTTTTGTCCTGGGACAAGGCCCGGTGGGAAAAAGAAAAAAAAGACTATGCCGGTCTCTGGCAGGCCTGTTATTCGCCTCCTGAACCCCCTAAGGAGCCCTGAATGTGAAAGACGACACCCTGCTGGCCATTGACTGCGGCACCCAGAGCCTGAGAGGCATCCTGTTTTCACGGACCGGGGACATGATCGCCTGCGCCAAAAAGGAATATGAGCCCTATGTGTCCTCCCTTCCCGGCCGGGCCGAGCAGGACCCGGAACTCTATTGGAACAGCCTTGTCTCCGCCTGCAAAACCCTTAACGCAGAAGCGCCCCAGGCCTTTGCCGCCGTGGCCGGGGTGGGGGTGACCACCCAGCGGGCCAGCATGATCAATGTGGATGAAGCGGGAATGCCGTTGCGGCCCTGCCTCCTGTGGCTGGACCAGAGGCGGGCCAAACCCTTCTGGGGCCAGGGATTTCCCCTGGCCATGGCCTTGACGCTCTCGGGCCTGAAAGCCAAGATCGACGATATCCAGACCCAGGGCAAATGCAATTGGATCATGCAGAACCAGCCCGAAATCTGGAAAAAAACCCATAAATACCTCCAGGTTTCCGGATTTTTAAACCACCGGCTCACCGGCGAATTCAAGGATTCCACCGCCTCCCAGATCGGCCATATCCCTTTTCATTATAAAAACCAGGAATGGGCTTCGCCCTGGCATTTATCGCGAATGCTCTTTCCCGTTGAAAGGGATAAGCTGCCCCTCCTCATCAAACCGGGGGAGATCCTGGGCCGGGTGACGGAAGAGGCTTCCCGGACCTGCGGCATCAAAGCGGGGACCCCGGTGGTGGCCTGTGGGTCCGACAAGGGATGCGAAACCCTGGGGGCCGGGGTGGTCTCCCCGAACACCGCCAGCCTGAGTTTCGGCACCACGGCCACGGTCCAGACCGTGTGCCGCACTTACCTGGAAGTCATTCCCTATATGCCGCCGTATCCTTCGTCCGTGCCCGGATTTTACAACCCCGAAGTCGAGATTTTCCGGGGTTTCTGGATGATCTCCTGGTTTAAAAAGGAATTTGCCCAGAAAGAAGTGGAAGAGGCCCAAAAAATGGGTATTCCGGCCGAGGAAGTCCTGAACCGCTGCCTTGAAAGGACATCGCCGGGGGCCATGGGCCTGGTGGTTCAGCCCTATTGGGGGGCCGGGCTGGGGCTGCCCCATGCCAAGGGCGCCATGATCGGGTTCGGCGACATCCACACCAAGGACCATATCTACCGGGCCGTCATCGAGGGGCTGGGCTTCGGCCTCTATGAAGGCCTTGAAAAAATTGAGAAAAAAACACGGGTCAAGATGGAAAAGGCCGCCGTATCCGGGGGCGCTTCCCAGAGCGATGAAATCTGCCGGATCATGGCCGATATCCTCAACCTCCCCATGGTCAAGGGAAGGACCCATGAGACCTCGGGCCTGGGAGCCGCCATCCTCACGGCCAAGGGCCTGGGCTGGTACCCGAGCCTTGAGGAAGCCGTGGCCGGCATGGTCCATGTGGACAAAGTCTTTGAGCCTGACCCGGCCGCAGCCGAAATTTACCGGGCCCTTTATTTAAAGGTCTATTCAAAACTCTACAAGGCCCTGAAACCCTTGTATTCAGAAATCAGGAATATTACAGGATATCCGGAATGACGACACACGACAAAGATCCATGGCCCCCCCCTGGGTGGAAAAAGCGCCTCAACCCGGAACCTTCCGCTCCATTTTCAAATGGGGGGCAAAGGACCGGTTCAAACATCCGAACCCCGGCTTTTTAAGGGTCATCGCCGATGCACTGGGGCTAACGAAAGCAGATTTCAAAGCGCCTTCCCGCCTGGGCGACGCCGTCATTGAAAACCGGGCTGCCTTCCGCCTTTCATCTGAAGATGCGGCAGCCTTCTCCGCCATCGTGGGGCCGGACAACTGTTTTTCCGATACCTATGCAAGGCTGGCTGCGGCCACGGGCAAATCCATGGAAGACATCCTGAACCTGAGGGCCGGGCGAATCGAAAACATCCCGGATCTGGTGCTTCACCCGAGAAACCGGGGCGAGATTGAAGCCATTGTCCGGCTCTGCCATGACAAAGGAATCCCCCTCCATGTGACGGGCGGGGGCAGCTCCGTGACCCAGGGCCTGGCCTGCCCCAGGGGCGGGGTCAGCCTGGTCATGACCACCCACATGAACCGGGTTCTTGAATTCAATGAAACCAACCAGACCATTACCGTGGAGCCGGGGCTCATGGGCCCGGCCTACGAGGAACTGCTGAACCGGGCCCCGGAAACCTTCAAGGCAGACCGGCGCTACACCGGGGGCCATTTTCCCCAGAGCTTTGAATTTTCCTCCGTGGGCGGCTGGGTGGTCACCCTGGGGTCGGGCCAGGCCTCTTCCTATTACGGCGATGCCGGGGACCTGGTCTTGGCCCAGGATTATGTCACCCCCACGGGCTCCTTTAAGACCCTGGATTTTCCCGCCACGGCCACGGGCCCTAAAGTCAACGATATCATGAAGGGGTCCGAAGGCTGTTTCGGCGTTCTCACGGCCCTGACCCTGAAGATATTCCCCTATTTCCCCGACGCGGTCAGGCCCTTTGCCTTCATGTTCCGGAGTTTTGGGGAGGCGGTCACGGCGGCCCGGCGGATCAGCCAGACCGGGTCCGGCCTGCCCGCCGTCTTCAGGATCTCGGATCCCGAGGAAACCGATATTGCCATGAAGATGTACGGCCTGGAAGGGAGTCTGCCGGACCGGTTCATGCGGTTAAGGGGCCTTTCGCCCGGTTCCCGGTGCATCGTCATGGGCCGGACCGAAGGCGAACCCTCGTTTTCAAAAAATCTGTTCAGGCGGGTCAAAAAGACCGGGAAAGAAAACAAGGGCCTCTACCTCACCGGATATCCCATGAAAAAATGGCAGGCGGGCCGGTTTTCCGATCCCTATATGCGGGATGCCCTGAATGATTTCGGAGTCCTCATCGACACCCTGGAAGCAGGCGTGACCTGGGACCATGTGGAAGACCTGTACCAGGGCGTCAGAGCCCATGTCAAGCAGACCCCCGGCGTCATCCTCATGAGCCACGCCTCCCATTTTTACCCCCAGGGCACCAATCTTTATTTTATTTTTATCACCAAGATGATGGGCCTTGCCAATTCAAGGCCTTTCAGACCGGGGTCATCCAAAAAATCATGGAACACCACGGTTCCCTCAGCCACCACCACGGCGTGGGCCGGATGCTGGCCCCCTTCATGGAAGCCCACCTCGGCAAAAAACAGATGGATGTGCTCCGGGCCCTGAAAAACGAATTCGACCCCCACGCTATCATGAATCCGGGGGCCCTGGGGTTGGGGGGAGAGTGACGGCGTTTTTTTGCTACCTCCAATCTGGAGACTTCACCTTACTGTTTAAATATTCAGGTAAGGGGTTAAACTGCTTCGAAAATTATACAACTCTGAAATGTGGTGAATATATATATAAAAAAACTATATAACAGTATGCTTTTTATATCGTCTTGGTTGGAAAAAAACTGAAAGAAATGGATGTAAAGGCAGAAAGGATATTTTAAAATGAAAAAATGGTTTGAAAGTGAAAGGATATTTAGATTATTTGTATTTCTTCAGATAATTGGAATCATATCGGTCGTTTTTTATGATATGAATTTTTATAAATGGGATATTCTACCGGATAATCGTGGTTGGGCTTGGTATCAATTTTGGGAATTTCACTGGGCTTTTTTTGAAACAAGATTTTGGACTAAATATGGTAATTTTAGTAATTGGGTTGCGTTAGGATTAATATTTGGTCCTATATTTATTTCTAAAAGTTTAGATTGGATCATCCAAGGTGGTGCCTCAGAAAAATAATTTAAAATGATCTGTAAAAAAGGCGTCTAAGCAAAGCATTTATCCGGGATATGAGAGCCTCTATATATAATGGGTAGCCTGCGGATGAAGCCAATAGTCTTTGGGCAGGCCAAAGATCCAGCATAGCTGAAGAGCTGCATCTGCTCTGATAAAGCTTTTCTCGGCAACAATTTCGCTGATAACGCCGGATGCTGGCCCCCTTCATGGAAGCCCACCTCGGCAGAAAGCAGATGGAGGTGCTCCGGGCACTGAAAAAGAATTCGACCCCACGGTATCATTAATCCGGGCGCCCTGGGGTTGGGGGGAGAGTGATGGCGCAGGCTCTTTAACCGGGAGGTTTCACCTGTCTTGCCAGTAATCCGGCTTTCTGTGCAAATGCATTATTGCGATAATCCGGATTTCATTTTGACAATTTTATCAAAAACTTCTTCACCCGGAATGAGTTTTGCAATTCCATTATCGACTTCTTGGCATCGGCGTTCGACTTCCTTCACCCATGCCTGATCGACATCATTTTGAGCCGACAAGTTTGTGCTGATGATCAGCTTGGATAATTCACACACAGAAAAAAATCCTAATCTTTCGATATCGTTTATATTTAACTTGGAACACTTTTTCTCTTTAAGAATGTCCAAAGAGGTCAGAGCCTTAAGATCGATAGTCAGCTGCGCTACTTTTTTGCGATAGCTGAATTTGCCTGGTTCGGCATTTGTTTCATTAACAACGTCAACCTCGTCTCTCCAATTTTTTTATATTCCGCTTTTGCTATAGCATGTCTTAGGCTTAGCCATGTCCATTTTGATTGATGATCAACTCTCTTTGCTGAAGATATACCATTTTTGATATGGCGTTCGACTTCCTCCAAGTATACTTCATGAGGATCCCACCCATCTTCAAATAGGACATCAGCACTGCCCGATGTCTCATTGAAAGCAAAAGGGTCAACAAAGAAAAGACCATCTGCATCTAATGATAAGAATATCGATTTATAATTTTCTGGCAAGCGAATTGCCAACTTGGGGTCAATAACTATTCTTGGATATACTGCCGCGCTACTTTCAATTCGATATGCGTTCAACATACCTATTCCGTACAAAACTTCATCCGAGTGAAACACTTTACCAATAGAGATACCGCCTCTTGTTAAAATTCCTGCTCCAAGCAGCTGCGCCTGAAGCCAACCAACTGCCCATACAACTCCATGGTAGTTGTCAAACTGTCCTGTTACAACAATGCAATCAGAAAACACGCTTACACCGAGATTTGAATGGGCGGTATCTCCATTTGGGAAGTTTTTTTGTATGATCGAATATGAGTCAGAGCCCAATGTAGTCGCTCATGTAATTTTGGATCGTCTTCAATTAATCCAATGAGGTTAGAAAAACCAAGAATATCGACAAATGCCACTATCTGTTCTGAGTATTCAATCTTTTGATTTAATTTCAATGTTACTCCTTGATGCCTGCCGTTCGGCCCTCAGTTTGTAAGCTCAAAGAACAAATTTGCTGATAGATAGGGACGACCGCCAGGAGATATTCATTTTAGGACTCGGTCCAAAACTATTTTCATGGCCTCCTCATGGTCCAGACCCAACCCGTTTTCGAACTGGTTCAAGGATGTCTGGACCTCTACTAAAAACTCTGTTTTTCCTGCATTGTTTCATATTCATTTGCATCCATGGGAACACGCTTTTTCCATGTCGGGCCTAAAGGGTTTAATGCTTTTGATGACTTCACCCAGCGTCTGCTCTGCAACTTCGGTATCGTGGGCCGCCTGGGCGCGAAGCCAATAGCCGTTGGACAAGCCAAAAAACCGACAGAGCCGGAGATCCGTATCCGCGGTGATGGAACGCTTCCCGGCAATAATCTCACTGATGCGCCGGGCAGGAACAAAAATTTCCTTGGCCAGGCCGGATCGGCTGATGCCCATGGGGTTGAGAAATTCTTCCAGGAGGATTTCGCCCGGGATTATGGGTTTGAGTCTTTTCATACTCTTTTCATACCCCAGGGCGTGATGAAGGTCAATCCTGATTTCGGTTGCAATGAAATATTGACAAGGCTGAAATTCCTGAACATAATACCCTTGTTTTATTCTTCACAGGTCAGACTTCTGTAAATTAAAACCGGTCACGGTTGGATAGGGGGTGGCAATGGCTAAATATCGGCGTCGAAATTTGGGGATATTCCTGGGGCTTGCTTTATTGTTTTGGGGCTGCGGCGATAAGATCGAGCCGGTGCCACCGGGCCGGGGCCGGCAGCTTCCGTAAAAGCGAAGACGGCCGGTGGCTGAAATCAGCTCCCAGCCCTTTGTCTATGAAGCCGTGGGCACCATCACGGCCCAGGCCGTCAGCACCCTGTC
>JAAUSZ010000208.1 GCA_012031875.1 Desulfobacula sp. | reverse complement strand
GAGGTGACCGGCCTCCATGATCCGTTTCAGCATCTGGGCCGGGCAGGGCCAGAACCAGGGTCAGGGGCAAAGGCTTTGGCGGTTCCTGACTCAGTTCAACCCTCATCTCAAGAAAATCCCCAGTCTGTTTTTGGATTGTTCCGGTTCCGATTTTACCGTTTAAAAGGCCGCACACCAGGCTGTCTTTTTCCCTGACCTTGTTGACGGACAATAAATGGGTGAGCCGCCGTCCCTTCAACACCACGGTCTCATGATCGACAAAATCTTCTTTATCCAAAAGGACCAGGTTCACGATAAGCCTTAATAAAAAAGGGCCCCCAAAACCTGTAAAAAAGAATTGGAGGCCCTGTAAATTTTAACTAGAGATTAAAGGTTGTCATGCTGACCACCAGGGGCAGCGATTCAATCTCTTTGATCACTTCGGGAGGAACCGGGGTATCCGTACTCAGGAAGATGATATTCCTGTCCCCGTCATCTTCCCTGCCGACGGTCATCCGGGAGATATTGATATTGTGTTTTCCCAGGGTGACACCCATGGAGCCGATGGAACCAGGCTTGTCCACATTGTGGATCAGGGCCAGATACCCTTCCGGGATGACTTCCAGTCTGAATTTATTGATCCTCACGATCCTGGCGTCGTCCTTGCCGAAAATGGTTCCTTCCAGGACATTGGTCTGTTCTTCGGAAACCAGGGTGATCCGGATGAGGTTCAGGAAATTACCGGATTCTTTTGAGGTGGATTCGGAAATTTTGATGCCAAGCCCGTTGGCCAGGGAAATGGCGTTTACGGAATTGACTTCATGCTGAACAAATTGGGACAAAAGCCCCTTAATGGCGGTGATGGTGATGGGTTTCAGATCCAGATCCGGGAACTGGCCGATGTATTCAATGTCCACGGATTTGACCCCGCCCCTGGCCATCTGGCCCTGCATGATGCCCATTTTATCGGCCAGATACAAAAAGGGTTTCAATTGTTTCAGGACTTCACCGGTCACTGAAGGCACATTGACGGCATTCATGACGGTGTCATGGAGCAGATAGGCGATGATCTGGTTGGCGGCGGCCACGGCCACATTGGTCTGGGCCTCTTTGGTGGATGCGCCCAGATGGGGGGTGGCAATCACCTGATCCAGGGTCAGCAGGGGATGTTCTCCCGGAGGTTCCGTGGCAAATACGTCCAGGGCGGCCCCGGCCACTTTGCCGGATTTGATGGCCTCATAAAGGGCAGCCTCATCTATGATCCCTCCCCTGGCGCAGTTGATGATCATGACCCCATCCTTCATTTTTGCAAAGGCCCCGGCATTCAGGAGGTTCACCGTGGCTTCCATTTTGGGGACATGGATGGTGATATAATCAGACTGTTTAAATAATTCATCCAGGGTGACATATTCAAACCCTTCCTTTTCAATATGCTCGGAAGAAATATTGGGATCAAAAACAATGACCTTCATTTTCAATCCTTTGCCGAGACCGGCCACAATGGAGCCGATATTTCCAAATCCCAGGACGCCCAGGGTTTTATTGCGGATCTCCCGGCCTTCCAGATTTTTTTTCTCCCAGCGGCCTTCCTTCATGGACTGGGTTCCCCGGGGGATATGCCGGGTCAGGGCCATCATCATGGCAATGGCGTGTTCGGCCGTGGTCACGGTGTTTCCGCCGGGGGTGTTCATGACGGCCACCCCTTTTTTGGTGGCCTCCGGGATATCCACATTGTCCAGACCGATACCGGCCCTGGCAATGACTTTCAGACGGGTGGCCGCATCCAGAATGTCCTTGGTCACCTTGGTGGCGCTGCGGATGGCAAGGCCGTCATATTTCCCGATGATTTCCTTTAACCCGTCCGGGCTCAGCCCAGTGATGACATCCAGTTCAATGCCTTCCTGTTTTCTGAATATATCAATGCCTTCTTCATCCATTTTATCGCTGACCAGAACCTTCATTATTTGTTCTCCTTTTCAAATGATTCCATAAATTGAACCAGGGCGTTAATGCTTTCCATACCGGTGGCGTTGTAAATGGAAGCCCGGCATCCGCCCACGGACCGGTGCCCCTTGAGTCCGCCCAGCCCTTTTTCCGCGGCCTGGGCAATGAATTTTTTCTCCAGGTCTTCGGTGGGCAGTCTGAAGGTCACGTTCATGAGGGATCTTGAATATTTTTCAGCCGTGGGCCGGTAAAACGCGCCGGCATCCATGAAATCATACAGCGCGTCGGCCTTCTGGATATTGTGGGCCTCCATTTTTCCAAGGCCACCCATGGTTTCTTCTATCCATTTCAATACCAGGTCAATGGTATAAATCCCGAAACAGGGCGGGGTATTGTACATGGAATTCTTGGACGCATGGGTGGAATATTTCAGCATGGTGGGCAGATCCTTGTTTTCCATATCCAGCATATCCTGGCGGATGATGACCATGCAGGTTCCCGATGGCCCCAGGTTTTTCTGTGCCCCGGCATAGATCAGGCCGAATTTTTCTATCTCCAGGGGTCTTGAAAAATATCCGAAGACATGTCGCAGACAATGGGGATGCCCTTGGTGTCGGGAAATTTATAATACTGGGTGCCCTTGATGGTATTATTGGAGGTCAGGTGTACATATTTTGCATTCGCTGAAAATTGGATATCCTTGGGGATATAGGAAAAATCCTTGTCTTCCGATGAGGCCGCCACCTTGTGGTTTTTCTTGAGAATCTGGGCTTCCTTGATGGCTTTGCCGGCCCAGGTCCCGGTATTGACATAGTCGGCCGAATCATTATCACCTAAAAAATTCATGGGAACCATGGCGAACTGCAGGGAGGCCCCGCCCTGCAAGAACAGCACATGGTAGCGTTCGTCCAGCTTCAACAGCCGTTTTGCCCTTTCCACGGCGTCATTGATCACCTTGTCAAAATAAGAAGACCGGTGACTGATTTCCGTAATGGACATACCTGAATGATCAAAATTTAAAAAATTAGCCTGTATTTCTTCCAGAACCTGCAAGGGCAATGCAGCAGGTCCGGCATTGAAATTGTGAATCCGATGTTCCGCCATTTGTTTTTTCCTTTAAAAATACTGTTCTTTTATCATCATACGGTTGATTTGATGCCATCCGGTCATGGAGTCGACCATCCTGCGATCAAATTTTAAGAATGAAAACCTAACAAGAATTACAGGCTTAATCAATAGATAAAAATAATATTTATTATATTTTCAATGATTACGAATAATTAAGATCGGAATTCCAATTGAGGTTTTCCGCAATCCATATAAAGGAAATTGTTTGGTTTTGAATTTATGGGGAGGGTTTACTGATCAGTTGCCGCATCATCGCCTAAAATACTGATGCCGACCCGGTCGATGTGCCGGATCAGATCCGTATTGGAAATTTCTTCATAATGGACAATATCGACATGATACGGGATGGTCGTCTTTTGATTAAAGCCGGTTTTCAGCCGGGTCACCAGATCAAAAGAAATGAGCCTGCCCTTGACGGCGATATCTATGTCGGAGCCTTTTTTAAAATTGCCCTTGGCCCGGGACCCGAAAATAACGGCGTCCTCAATTTCTTGGTGCTTTAGGAGTTCCAAACGGATCATTTGGATGATATGATTTTCAACACCGAACATCATTGTTTTGATAAAAACCCATGGACCTGGGACAGGGCTTTGAAATATTTTTCACAGATCAATTGAACGGCTTTTTTAAAAATATCTTCGCTGTAGGTGTGGGCCATTAAATTTCTCTGCTCCATCATTTCAAGCCAGATTTCACCGTCCTCTATGATTTCATATTCAAAGGCTTTTTTAATGACTTCCCGGGGGAATTTTGCCTCCACATTCTGATCTTCAAGGAAATCCTTGAGCGTTTTCCAGGCCAGTTCAAAGGTATACTCAAACCGCTGAATCATCCCCTCTTTTTCAAGGACCGAAAGTTTGTCTATGTTTGAAACGGCCTGATCCAATTGCAGATAAGCGTTTTGAAAATTCTGAAACCGTTGCTTCCATCAGATATCCTGGGGATGCTCAGACATATGATTCTCTTTCTCCCTCAATTATGTTCCCGGGTTTTATGGAATTTAATTTGGGGCCAGTCTTCCATGGTAAAGCCGAGCTGATATTCGCTGGTGGTCAGAAAGGTCAGCCAGTCTTCGGAATCCAGGGCCAGCCGGGATTCATTCTTTTTCTTAAACTCCTTTAAGATTTTTTCATCCTCACAGGTGACCCATCGGGCAACGGACAAATCAATGGTTTCATAGGTGGCATTTACTGAATACTCCGCCTTGAGCCTGGCCATGGTCACTTCAAACTGAAGCACGCCCACGGCTCCGATGACGTGCATATTCCCGGTCAGGGGCCGAAACACCTGGATGGTGCCCTCTTCCGCCAGTTGGATCAGGCCTTTCTGAAGAGATTTGGCCTTTAGGGGATCCTTTAAAATCACCCGCCGGAAATGCTCGGGGGCAAAATTCGGAATACCCAGAAATTTCAAAGGTTCCTTGCTGGTAAAAGTATCCCCTATTTTGATGGTGCCGTGGTTATGGATACCGATAATATCTCCGGGCCAGGCTTCCTCGACATTGTTACGCTCCTGGGCCATGAAAATGGTGGCATTGGAAATTTTAATCTCTTTTCCGATCCTGTGGTGCCGGACCTTCATGCCCTTGGTGAATTTCCCGGAACAAATCCTGAAAAAAGCTATCCTGTCCCTATGCTCCGGGTCCATATTGGCCTGGATTTTAAAGGTGAATCCTGAAAAATCCTCTTCCCAGGGTTCAACCATCCTGATGTCGGCCTGTCTTTTGCCGGGGGGCGGGGCAATCTGCACAAAGGCGTCCAGCATTTCCCTGACTCCGAAATTATTAATGGCGGACCCGAAAAACACCGGGGTCTGGGTTCCGTTCAGATACAGGCTCATATCAAAGGGCTCGCAGGCCCCGGAAATCAGATCCACATCATTTCTGAGCTGGTCGGCCCGGCTTTCGGAAATCAGTTCGTTTAACCGCGGGTCCGACAAATCATCGATCAAAATCCCGTCATCATCCTTGGGGGTATAGCCCGGGGAAAAGATCCCGAATTCTTTTTTCTCAAGATTGTACACCCCTTTAAACCGCTTGCCCATGCCGATGGGCCAAGTCAAAGGAATACAGTCGATCTGAAGCTTGTTCTCGATATCCTCAAAAATATCCAGGGGATCCAGGCCTTCCCGGTCCAGCTTATTAATAAAGGTGATGATGGGGGTATTGCGCATCCGGCAGACTTCCATGAGCTTTTCCGTCTGGGGCTCCACGCCCTTGGCATTATCGATGATCATGACGGCGCAGTCCACCGCCGTCAGTACCCGATAGGTATCCTCGGAAAAATCCTTGTGCCCCGGCGTGTCGAGAAGATTGATCTCATAATCCTTATAATTAAATTTCATGACGGCGGAAGAAACACTGATACCCCTTTCCTGCTCAATGGCCAGGAAATCGCTGGTGGCGGCCTTGGCAATTTTCCTGGATTTGACGGCCCCGGCCTGCTGAATGGCCCCGCCAAACAGGAGGAGTTTTTCAGTCAGCGTGGTCTTCCCGGCGTCGGGATGGCTGATGATGGCGAAGGTACGCCGTTTTTGTATTTCCTTTAAAAGGGTTTTGTCCATTTATTTTTAAAATCCGGTTAGATTAATTGTTCAAGAATAGGTCTTATTCAGGATCATGATATGAATCCATGGTTTGTTGAACACCCACAGACTTGTCATATAAGGTTTCAGGTGCAATATCGATATTTCCAGGCCATACAACTGTTCCATGCTCAACTCGCGCCGCCATGAAACTAGAATTTTTCAGTCTGTTAAATGGGCGTTTATCAATGATATACTTCATATCAAATAACCGTTTTTCACCATTTTCAAATTCAAGCAGTAACTGATAGTTTGCATATGGTTTTACTTGAACAATATCCAGAAGTTCTTTCATTGTTATTCCTTACCGGAAAGGTTCAATGCGGAAAGGTTCAATGCGGAAAGGTTCCTCCCCGGACAGCGCAAGCTCCCAATCGGCCAATAGTTCGTCTCTATGGATATAATGATGCCTCACATTATCTTCGAAAAAAATTGATACCAAAATTCCATAAAACATGCTTATTGTCGGCATAGAATTCAAACCCTCATTATTTATTTTTCTTTCCGGTCTTTTTGTTTTTTTCTCAGTTTAAAAAAATCATAAATGCCCCAGGGAAGCAGGATCATACTTAACACCCGGTTAAAATTGGCATGCTTCAGCATTTCAGGATCTTTTGTCATCCAACCGTCCCAGAAGCACCATAAACCGAACCCGATTAACAAGATCGTAAAGATATAGGGATTCATCTGTGGTGGGCTTAACTTATTTTTGCTATCATTTTCCATTTTTTGTCCAGACCTGTTATTTGTTGAAGCAATTCAAAATGATTGTCAAACGAATATAATTCACAGCCATTCTGAATGGCGTTTTGTGCAATGATCAAATCCGGAATTCCAATTCCATGCATCCCGTTTTTCAGGCAGTGGTGCTGGGTGTCAATGAGTTGATCCCAATTGATTTTCAATTCCAGCTTATCAATCGAACACAAAAGATCGATAATTTTTCCTTGTTTTTGAATTTTTAAAAAAGGGATTAATTCCGCAAGGATGATATCATTTATAACCAAGGCATTGTCGTCTATGAAAGAATCCAGTTTCCCCGAGTTTTTCCCGCCCCTGAAATAATCCATCCATATAGAGCTATCCACTAAGACCGGCATTTCTATTACGTAATTGGTTTAAGTCAATATCAAGGTCAACCTTCCCTTTAAATTTCTTTAAACCGGCAATTCTGTTTTTTCTGATGAACTCTTCCAGAGCGATGATAATAACTTTGGTTTTTGTTTCGATATGACCGGCTTTCATCGCATCAAATAATAATTGTTCCGGCAAATCCAGCGTAGTTCGCATTATCAGACCTCCTTATATGCATAAATTTATTATTTTGTGCATAAGATGTCAACCTCTTTGCCTTTATCATTTTCAACCTTTTTTTATAAATTTTACAGGAATCCCACCCCTAATTTCATTACTACCGGTTTCGGTTTTTTTCAAAACAACCGACCCAAGGGGAGCCGGGACCTGTCTATCCTGTGGCCGACATAAAGAAGGTGATCCTCCCCCGGTATTGTACACTTGGAGTTAAGCCTCTATAATGAAAAATTATGGAGGAGAAAATGGAAATGACAAGAAGAAGAAAGTTCGATCGGGATTTCAAACGGAATGCGGTATTGTTGAGCCAGGAGCCGGGCAGATCGGTTCCGGATGTTGCAGAGAATCTGGGTATTCGATCCGATTCGCTTTACCGGTGGCGCCGAGAATATTTCAACAAGGACGGGCGTCCGGCATTTCCGGGTAACGGCAGAGAAGCACTGACCGAAGATCAGCGCCGGATAAAGGAACTTGAGAAGGAACTCCGGGATACACAGATGGAGAGAGATATCTTAAAAAAGCCATGGCCATCTTCAGCAGAGTACCGAAATGAAATACAGATTCCTGAAAGAAAACCGCTCTGAGTTTCCCATTAGAAAAGAACGATTAAAGAATCGGATCAATGAGTTGTATTCGGAGCACAATGGAATGGCCGGAAGCCCTATGATCACGGAAAATTTAAGGGAAGACCCGGAATTTTCCAATATCAGCAAAAACACGGTAGCCAAGGCGATGCAGGAGATGAATCTGAGATGCAGGACCCAAAGAAAATTTGTGGTCACTACGAACTCCAAGCACAACGAGTCGGTTGCTCCGAATCTTTTGAACAGGGAATTCAATACTGAAGAGCCCAATAAAGCCTGGGTAAGCGATATAACCTATCTAAAAATAGGGCGAACCTGGTATTATCTGACAGTGATTATAGATCTTTTTTCCCGTTTCGTAACTGGATGGGATCTGAGTGATTCCCTTGAACGATTTTCGGCAATAAGGGCCTTGAATAAGGCCATCATGCGCAGAAGACCTGGGAACAGGCTGCTGTTCCATAGTGATCAAGGGATTCAGTTTGCCAGCAAAGATTTTAAAAAGGTACTGAAAAAACATGGATTCGTACAGAGTATGAGCCGCCGAGGGGATTGTTGGGACAATGCGGTTGCTGAATCATTTTTCCATACCTTGAAACCCAATTGGTCCATCATGTA
>JAAUSZ010000207.1 GCA_012031875.1 Desulfobacula sp. | reverse complement strand
CCAGTGCTGGCCGGCGAATCCGTGATTTCAGGGGAACGGACATCAGCCGCCACATCGCCTCCGCCATTGCCAAGCTCATGCTTTTCCTGCCCGAAGACACCCAAACCGAGCTGTCGGCCCTGAAGCGCATCTTTATCTGCAAAACCATGGGCTCCAAAACCTATGGCGGGAAAGAAGACACCATCCGGACCCTTACGGAATCCATCCTGGACCGCACAGCCTGCCGCATCACCTATCACGCCTTTTATAAGGATGAAATCACCGAAGAAGACATCGGCCCCCTGCATTTCTACGAAAACCGGGGCGGCCTCTACCTCTTTGCCGTCAAGCTCAAGAACCGCCAGGTCCGGAGCTATGCCGTCGAGCGCATCCGCCGCATCCGGCCCCTGAACCGCAGCACCACTTACCCGCCGGGCTTTGACCCGGAAAAAACCCTGGATTCCGCCTTTGACCTGACCCACGGTGATCCCGTCTCCGTAAAAATCCGGTTCAGCCCGGCCGTGGCCCGCTATATCAAAGAAAAAACCTGGGCCCGGACCAGACCCTCACCGAACACCCGGACGGCTCCCTCACCCTGACCATGACCACCTCGGGCCGCCGCGACATCAAAACCTGGGTCCTGTCCTTTGGCAAAGACGCCCTGCTCCTGGAGCCGGACGACCTGAAACAGGAACTTATTGAGGAATTGAAGTTCATGATTCATTAAGCCAAAGATAAATATTTCAGTGTATATATAAATTGAAATATTGACATCTATTCTTGATTGATCTATAGTCTGTTTGCCAGTCATCAGACTGTGGGTTGAAACAGTGTTAATATAAATTGTGAGAATAGACTCTTTCTTGCTTCTTCAGTTCTTAATTCCCTACTCTAATTTTGAAAGAGTCTATTCGTCCTTTTTAAAAGAATTTTTTCTTTAATCAGAAAAACAGGGGAATTAAAATGGAAGTTTCCTTTCAAGATGTGATTTCTTTTTTGCAGAATAATAAAATTGAAACTTTGATTTATTGTTTCATTTTATATTTTCTGTTTAAAGCAGATATCACAATAAAATACCCGAGAAAAAAGAACTGAAAATCAAATAATTGGTTCATATGGGACCAGTTTTGTCCTATTTGGGGTTTAAAAATAGAAAAAGGATTCTCTGATATGATAAAAGACTATTACGCCCACAGCAAGGACGGCAAACCTCGTTCAGAATGGCAACGGCTTGAGGACCACTTAAAAAACGTTGCCGAAATGGCATCTGCCTTTGCAGATAAATTTCTATCTTCCGAATGGGCCTGGAATGCGGGTTGGCTTCATGATTTTGGTAAAGCGGCTGATGAATTTCAGGTTTATCTTCTTCGGGAAAATAGACTTGATGATTCCGAGTATGACGGAACAGGGCTTGGCAGAGTCAATCACTCAAGCGCTGGGGCCGCCTATGCCGCGGATTGCCTGGGGTCTCAGTTGGGTCTGATCTATGCTTATCTTTCAGCCGGGCACCATGCCGGATTACCGGATTTCTACCCCTCCGATACGGGGCGGGCCGCGCTTGAGTTTCGATTAGAGGAAGGGAGGATAAACCTTGCCCGGATTCGCGCTGTCGTAGATGAATTTGAAAAAAAGATCTGTCAGGGGGTCAGTCTTCCGCCTTTTGTAAAGAAAGACCATTTTCATATCTGGATAAGAATGCTTTTTTCCTGTTTGGTGGATGCGGATTTCTTGGATACGGAAAGCTTTATGACTCCGGCCAATTCCGAAATCAGAAAAGGATATCCTGGTTTATCCGAATTAAAAGAACTATTCGATTCCCATATGGAATCCATGAAAAAGAAAGGCCCTGAGAAAGCCATCAATAGAATTCGAAACCATATTTTATCTGCCTGCCGGAAGGCTGCAAATGAGAATTCAGGTTTTTTTTCCCTCAGTGTTCCCACCGGCGGCGGGAAAACGCTTTCAGGCATGGCTTTCGCACTTGACCATGCCGTGAAGTACGGAAAAGACCGGATTATCTATGTGATCCCCTATACCAGCATTATTGAACAAACCGCAAAAATTCTATCGGATATTTTCGGAGCTAAAAATGTGGTAGAGCATCACAGCAACCTTGATCCGGATAAGGAAACCCAGCGTACCCGGCTTGCCTCTGAAAATTGGGACGCCCCTGTTATCGTTACCACCAACGTCCAGTTTTTCGAGTCATTGTATGCAGCAAGGCCGGGCCGTTGCCGGAAACTCCATAATATTGTCAACAGTGTGGTTATCCTTGACGAGGCCCAGCTCCTCCCGCCGGGGCTTCTCGACCCGTGCGTCAACGTCATCAACCACCTTACCCGGCACTATGGGGTCACCATGGTTCTTGCTACTGCTACACAACCAGCCCTTAAAAATCTTGATACGCCCCATGAAATCATAACCAACCGTTTTGAACTTTATGACCAACTGAAGCGAACAGAAACTTGTTTTCCTCAAGATTTGAAAATTCGGAACACATGGGAGGATATTGCTGAAAAGCTAAAAGAAAATGATCAGGCCCTTTGTGTGGTCAATACCCGGCGTGATTGCTATGATTTGTTCAGACTTATGCCGGAAGGAACGATTCATCTTTCCGCCCTCATGTGCGGGGAGCACCGGTCAGAGGTCATCCGGACAATCAAAGAAACTCTTGAAAAAGGCTCGTCCATTCGCGTCATCAGCACTCAGTTGGTTGAAGCAGGTGTCGATATTGATTTTCCGGTTGTATATCGTGCTCTTGCCGGACTGGATTCAATCGCTCAGGCAGGAGGACGATGCAACCGGGAAGGAAAGCTTAACAAAACCGGCAAATTAGGTGAAGTTCATGTTTTTGTGCCGCCAAAACCGGCTCCCGGAGGATTGTTGCGAAAAGGGGAAGATACAACGATAGAATTAATGAGCTTACCCGGATTCAATCCTCAACATCCGGAAGCATTCAGTCGTTATTTTTCCTTGTTTTACAGCAGAGTCAACGATACAGGGCATCGGTTCAAAGACTGGCTGGAAAAAGATGCAACTCAGGTTCATATCCATTTTCGTACTGCTGCAACGTCATTTAACCTGATCGAGAATTCTACCCAGCCGCTTTTTGTAAAATTCAAGGGAAGTCAAACATGGATGGATGAGTTAAGGCGAATCGGCCCGGCGCGCCACAATATGCGGAAACTTCAACGGTATTCGGTCAATGTTTCCAAAAGAGATTTTGAAAAAATGCAAAGGGAAGGAATGGTGGAAGAATTATGGTCCGGTTTCTGGGCCTGGCTCGGCCCCTATAGCTTCGGCTTCGGGCTTGACCTGTTTGGCCTGGGATGGATGCCTGAAGATTTATTTATTGGATAAAACAAAGGGAGGTGAACCATGAAAGGATTTTGCTTGGAGGTGAGCGGGCCCTATGCCTGCTTCACCCGCCCGGAAATGAAGGTGGAGCGGGTCAGCTATGATGTGATAACTCCATCAGCCGCCCGCGCCATTTTCGATGCCATCCTCTGGAAACCTGCCATCTTCTGGCAGGTCAAACGAATCGAAGTGCTTTCGCCCATTCGGTGGATTTCCGTAAGGAGGAATGAAGTGGGTGCCGTGGCTTCGATTCGGAAAAAGCAGATATTCATTGAAGACGAGAGGCAGCAAAGGGCCGGGCTTTTTTTGCGTGATGTTAAGTACAGGCTTTTTGCAGAATTTGAGTTCATTCCGCCTGAAATGCGCGGCAAGGTTTTTAACCCTGTCCCGGAATATCTGGTTGACAAAGAAGAGCAAGAAAAGATTCGGGAAGATGAAACCCCGGCCAAATACGCCGCCATGTTTGAACGGCGGGCAAAGAAAGGTCAATGTTTCAATCAGCCCTACCTGGGCTGCCGGGAATTTTCTGCTCATTTCCGTTTGGTTAATCCTCAAACTGAATCGGCAACCCCCATTAATGAAAACCGGGATCTTGGCTGGATGCTATATGATATGGATTATTCCGACCCGGAGGATATCAAGCCCATGTTTTTCAGGCCGGAATTGAAAAATGGTGTGGTTGTTGTGCCGGATCGAGAGGATCCGGAGGAGGTGCGAGGATGATCATTCAAGCGCTTAAAGAGTATTATGATCGAAAATCACTGGATCCGGAAGCACAGATGGCGCCTCCTGGTTTTGAATGGAAAGAGATTCCATATGTTATTGTGTTGAAGCCTGATGGAACTCCTGTAAATATCAATTCAACTTATGAAGGTGAAGGCAAAAAACGTCGGGCAAAAAATTCCTTATCCCGCAAGCAGTTAAGAAAACAAGTGGAATTGCTTCCAACTTGCTTTGGGATAATCCGGAATATGTTCTGGGGGTTACCCTGAAAGGCAAACCGGAACGTGTCGCGGAGCAGCATGAATCTTTCAAAAGAAAATCGACAGCCTTGGAGAGTTGGATGATGAAGGTCTTACAGCGGTTAGGCAATTCCTGAATATCGCGGATAAATCGGTAATGCTTCAAGATTATGGTCAGACATGGCAATATCTGATTGATGAAGCGGGAATGTCACATTTCAACTTGCAGGAGATACATGTGTGATCCCCGAACGTTCAAAGGTTAAATCAGCAATTTTCGATATGATGTCATCAAATGTTCAGGGCAGTAAATCCATCTGTCTTGTGACCGGTCAGGCAGAAGAATTCGAGCGTCTTCATCCTGCTATAAAAGGGGTTTATGGCGCTCAAACCGCTGGGGCGAATATTGTATCATTTAATCTTGAAGCCTTTAAATCTTTTGGCAAAGAACAGGGAGCAAACGCTCCTATAGGGAAGAATGCTGTCAATGCATATACCAAAGCTTTGAACCATTTGCTTTCCAAAGATTCAAAACAGAGAATGCAGGTGGGTGATGCATCCACTGTATTCTGGGCTGAAAAAAAAAGCGATTTTGAACAGCAGCTTCCTGATCTGTTCGGCGAACCGCCCAAGGATGACCCGGATCGAGGTGTTAAGGCGGTTGAAAGCCTTTACAGGTCGATTGAAAATGGCTCTTACCTTCCCAAGAATAATGATAAGAACAGATTTTATGTTCTTGGGCTTTCTCCAAATGCTTCACGCATAGCCATTCGTTTTTGGATTGTTGATACCGTATTAGGAATGGCAGAGAAAATAATCCAACATTTTGAAGATATTCGAATTAATCATGGGCTAAAGGAAAAGGAGGTCTTGTCTATTTTTCGACTTCTGGTTTCAACAGCAGCCTTGGGGAAATCGGAAAATATCCCGCCTAACCTTGCAGGAGAAACAATGCGGGCCATTCTCCAGGGGTTACCGTATCCATATGCATTGCTTCAGGCATCCATTCGCCGCATTCGTGCGGAACATGAGGTTACGTATCCGCGCGCGTCCATGATCAAAGCGTGCATCAACCGATCAACCCGATTTAAAAATCCAAATATTAAGGAGGAACTTAAGATGAGCCTGGATGAAAACAATACCAACATAGGTTACAGGCTGGGACGGCTTTTCGCCACATTGGAAAAATTCAGCAGGAGGCCAATCCCGGCATCAACGCCACCATTAGAGATCGTTTTTATGGCGCTGCTTCGGGGACCCCAGCACGGTATTCGGGAATTTGATGAGATTGAAAAATCACCATTTGGCAAAACTTGAAAATGTCGGCCGAAAGATTTTTTCGAAAAGCTGATTAGCCAGATCATTGATGGCGTTAGTGCAGAAACTTCTTTTCCAAGCCATCTGATTCTTGAAGATCAGGGGCGATTTGCCATTGGTTATTATCATCAAGTACAGAAATTCTATACAAAAAACACACAAGACAGCGAAAATAAATAAGGAGCATACAAATGAATGAGACAGCTAAAACAATTACAAACCGGTATGATTTTGCACTTGTATTTGATGTGAGAGACGGCAATCCCAATGGTGACCCGGACGCAGGGAATCTGCCACGAATAGATTCCGAGACAGGCCATGGTCTTGTCACTGACGTCTGTCTGAAAAGAAAGATTCGAAATTATGTTCAAATTGTGAAAGATACGAAAGCGCAATATGATATTTTTATTAAAGAAAAAGCGGTGTTAAACAAGCTCATCGATGAAGCCCATGATCAAGAAGATATAAAAGCAAAAGAGAAAGGAGACAAAACAGAAGCTGCTCGTATGTGGATGTGTAAAAAATATTTTGATATCAGGACATTCGGGGCCGTCATGAGCACAGGACAAAATGCGGGCCAAGTCCGTGGTCCTGTCCAGATGACCTTTGGCCGATCTGTGGAGCCGGTTGTGACCCTGGAACACTCCATTACCCGTATGGCTGTTGCCACGGAAGCTGAAGCGGAAAAGCAGCAAGGCGACAACCGGACCATGGGCCGGAAAAATACCGTGCCTTATGGCGTTTATGTTGCCTATGGGTTCATCTCTCCCCATCTGGCCGCCCAGACAGGTTTTAATGAAAATGATCTTTCCTTGCTTTGGAGTTCATTGACCAATATGTTTGAGCATGACCGGTCTGCCGCACGGGGGCTGATGTCAACCCAGAGGCTTGTTGTCTTTAAGCATGATTCCGCTCTTGGAAATGCATCTGCCCATTCCTTGTTTGACCTTATATCGATCAAACGGAAAGATGAAACCAAACCGGCTCGAAGCTTTGGCGATTATCAGTTTAATATCGATAAAGATAAATTGCCTTCGGGCATTTCCATTGAGAAAGAATGATGGGATGACATATTATGATAGAGGAGCCTGATCTTCTCCCCCTCTCCGCCCTCCAGCACTATCTTTTCTGCCCCAGGCAGTGCGCTCTCATCCATGTTGAGCGGCAATGGTTTGAAAACAAATTCACGGCCGAGGGCAGGGTGATGCATGAACGGGTGGACAGGGGCGGAGACCGGGACCGGGGATCGGTCAGGATCGAATACGGGCTCCCGCTTGTCTGCCGTGAGCTGGGGCGTTGTGGGCCAGGCCGTATGTGGTGGAATTTATTTGACGGATAAGGCGGCCGGGACATGGGCCCCTTATCCGGTGGAATATAAACGGGGGAAACCCAAGAAAGACAACAGCGACAAGGTTCAGCTCTGCGCCCAGGCCCTGTGCCTTGAGGAAATGTATCATACCCGGATTCCGGAAGGGGCGTTGTTTTACGGGAAGACGCGGAGACGGCAACAGGTTTTATTGACTCCTGAACTCAGGGCGGAAACCATGGATACGGCCCGGCGGCTGCAAGTCATGATCCGGGACAGGATAACGCCGGAACCGGTCTATGGTAAAAATGTGAAAGCTGTTCGTTTCTGGATTTCTGCATGCCCCGTGTCTGTCAAGGAAAGTCGGCCAAGGCCTATTTGAAAAAGATGATGGAATAAATGAAAAAACTTCTGAACACTCTCTTTGTGACTACCCAGGGCAGCTATCTTTCCAAGGAAGGAGAAACCATAGTGGTTTCGGTGGAAAGGGAGGCGAAGCTCCGCCTTCCTATCCATACCGTTTCCGGGATCGTTTGTTTCGGCAATGTGATGATGAGCCCTTTTCTCATGGGGTTTTGCGCTGAAAAGGATGTTGCCGTGAGCTTTCTGACCCAATATGGGCGGTTCCTGGCGCGGATCAAGGGGCCGGTTTCGGGGAATGTCCTTGTCCGCCGCGAACAGTACCGGCGGGCGGACAAGGAAGATATGTCATCGGAAATAGCCGCTTCCATCCTGTCGGCAAAAATATCAAACTGCCGGAAGGTATTACAGCGGTCGCTCCGGGACCATGGGGAGAAAATTGCTGCCGGGCCTGTGGAGCAGGTTGTCAACCGGCTGGGCCGGACCCTGAAGGAGATTTCAGGGACCCTTCCGCTGAATGTGATCCGCGGAATAGAAGGGGATGCGGCGGCAAATTATTTCAGTGTGTTTGATCATCTGATCACCTCCCAGAAAGAGGATTTTTCATTCAACGGCCGAAACAGACGGCCACCCCTGGATGAGGTCAATTGCCTGTTGTCCTTTCTGTATACAATTCTTATGCACGATGTCAGATCAGCGCTTGAATGTGTGGGGCTTGACCCGGCGGTGGGATTTCTTCACCGGGACAGGCCGGGCGGCCGGGCCTTGCCCTGGATATGATGGAGGAATTCCGGCCCTTTCTTGCGGATCGTCTGGCCCTGACCCTGATCAATCTGGGCCAGGTGACCCGGAAGGATTTTTTCCGGAAGGATTCCATGGCCGTGTATATGCAAGACGAGGGCAGGAAAAAGGTTTTGATGGCCT
>JAAUSZ010000206.1 GCA_012031875.1 Desulfobacula sp. | reverse complement strand
GAAGAAGAAGGAACAAAGATCGTCTATCTGGCCGCCGACCCCAGGAAATCATCGGAAGAAAACGGCCAAGTCAAGGCCGTCCGGGTCATCAAAATGGAGCTGGGCGAGCCCGACGCCTCGGGCCGGAGACGCCCGTGCCCGTGCCCGGCAGTGAATATGACATGGAGATCGACCAGCTCATCCCGGCCATCGGCCAGAGACCGGATCTGTCCGCCCTGGAGAATCTGACCGGCCTCAGGATCAGCAAATGGGACACCACCGAGGTGAATCCCGTGACCCTGGCCACGGACCGGCCCGGCGTCTTTGCCGGCGGAGATGTCCAGACCGGTCCCAGCGTTGCCATTGCCGCAGTGGCGGCCGGCATGGAAGCCGCCGAATCCATTGTCCGGTATCTGAAGGGCCTTGACATGGAAGAGGGCAGGGCTCTTCCCCAGGTGGATAACCCCCAGTACAGGCCCATTACCGATGAGATGCAACAGGAAAAACGGGCCAAAATGCCCGAACTGGCCCTTGAAAAACGATGGGGGAATTTTGACGAGGTGGAACTGGGGTATGGCGAAGAAGAAGGACAAAAGGAAGCAGCCCGGTGCCTGAACTGCGGGTATTGTTCCGAATGCCTCCAGTGCGTGGGCGCCTGCCTGGCCCATGCCGTGGACCATTCCATGACCCTGATCGAACACACGCTGAACGTGGGCGCCGTGATTCTCTCCCCCGGCTTTACGCCCTTTGAACCCACCCAGATGACGCCCTATTGTTACGGCCACAGTCCCAATATCATGACCAGCCTGGAATTTGAAAGGATATTGTCGGCATCGGGCCCCTATGGCGGACACCTGGTCCGGCCGTCCGATCACAAGGAACCCAAAAAGATCGCCTGGCTCCAGTGCGTGGGGTCCAGGGATATCAATAAGGGGGACCATGCCTATTGTTCCGGCGTCTGCTGCATGTACGCCAATAAACAGGCCGTCATTGCAAAGGAGCACAGCGGCAATGACCTGGATACGGCCATCTTTTTCATGGACATGAGAACCCATGGAAAGGAATTCGACAAATATAATCTGAGGGCCCAGGATGACAGCGGGGTGAGATTTATCCGGTCCAGGATTCATTCGGTTTTTCCCGAGCCCGGCGATACCTACCGCCTGGTCTATTCCACGGAAGCCGGATCCATGGTGGAAGAGATTTTCGATATGGTGGTCCTGTCCATCGGGCTTGCGCCCAATAAGGACGCCCAGGTCCTGGCGGAAAAATGGGGATCGAACTCAATTCCCACGGCTTTGCCAAAACCGATAACCTGTCCCCGGTCAGCACCAGCAGAAAAGGGATCTATGTCTGTGGCACCTTCCAGGAACCCAAGGATATTCCCGCTTCGGTCATGGAAGCCTCTGCCGCGGCCTCCAGCGCCACCATGGCCCTGGCCGCCGACCGGTGGAGCCGGACCAAAACCAAGGAACTGCCGCCGGAAAGCGATTTCACCGGCCAGAAACCCAGGATCGGGGTCTGGGTCTGCAACTGCGGGATCAATATCGGCGGCATCGCTGATGTGCCGGCCGTCCGGGATTACGCCGCCACCCTTCCCTATGTGGTCCATGTGGAAGACAAGCTCTTTACCTGTTCCCAGGATTCCCAGGACCATATGAAGCAGATCATCAGGGAGCACCAGCTCAACCGGGTCATTGTGGCGGCCTGTTCGCCCCGGACCCATGAGCCCCTGTTCCAGGAAACCATCCGGGATGCCGGCCTGAACAAATACCTGTTTGAGATGGCCAATATCCGGGATCAGAATACCTGGGTCCATATGAAGGATCCGGACAAGGCCACACAAAAGGCCAAGGACCTGGTCCGCATGGCCGTGGCCAAGGCAGCTCTCATCGAACCCCTGCACCAGGTCAGCCTGGATATCAAAAAATCCCTTCTGGTGGTGGGCGGCGGCGTGGCCGGTATGGAAGCGGCCCTTGGCGCAGCAAGCCAGGGAGTGGAGGTCCATCTGGTGGAAAAAACAGGGGAACTGGGCGGCATTGCCCGGCACCTGAATACCACCTGGCAGGGGGAGAACATCAAGGAGTATCTGGAGACCCTGGTGGCCGGAACCAAGGCCCATGAGTCCATCCGCCTGTATCTGGACGCTGAGGTGGATTCCTTTACCGGGTCCATGGGAAATTTCATCACCACGGTCAAAGGCAGCAGCGGGAAAACCACCATCGAGCACGGGGCCGTGATTCTGGCCACGGGCGGGAATGAATATAAACCCCGGGAATACCTGTACGGAGAACATCCCAATGTATTGAGCCACCTGGATATGGATGCGGCCCTCCGGGAAGGCGACCATAGGGTAGACAAGGCCAAGGCCGTCGTCTTTATCCAGTGCGTGGGCTCCAGAAACAATGACCGGCCCTATTGCAGCAAGGTCTGCTGCACCCACAGCCTCAAGAGCGCCATCGCCCTGAAAACCCTGGACAAGCGGAAACGGGTCTATGTGGTCTACCGGGATGTCCGGTCCTACGGCTTCAGGGAAGACCTTTACCAGAAGGCCAGGAGCCTCGGGGTCCTGTTCATCCGGTATGATCTGGAAAAAATGCCGGAGATCAGGGTGGATGCCAACAAACAACTGGAATTGACGGTCATTGACCATGTCCTCCAGATGCCGGCCACCATCCATCCGGACCTGGTGGTCCTGGCCTCGGCCGTGGTTCCCGGAGACAACAAGACCCTGTTTGAAAAATTCAAGGTCCCCACCAACAGCGACGGATTCCTGGTGGAAGCCCATGCCAAGCTGCGGCCCGTGGATTTTGCCTCCGACGGCCTGTTTGTGGCGGGACTGGCCCATTATCCCAAACCCCTTGAGGAAAGCATTGCCCAGGCCAGGGCCGCCGTTGCCCGGGCCATGACCATTCTTTCCAGGGAGTCCCTGATGGTGGGCGGCGTCGTGGCCGAGGTAGCGCCGGAAAAATGTGCGGTCTGCCTCACCTGTGTCCGGACCTGTCCCTATCACATTCCCTATATCTGCGAGGACGGGTATGCAAAGATAGAACCCTCGGAATGTCACGGGTGCGGGGCCTGTGTGGCGGAATGCCCGGGCAAGGCAATACGGCTGAACCATTTTACGGATCAGCAGATCATGGCAAAAACCGATGCGCTGTTTCAAGAGGCATAATTCACTGACCTAGTGTTGAATAACGGAGGATCATTATGACCCAAGAATTTGAACCCAGGATCATCGCATTCTGCTGCCAGTATTGAGCGTATGCAGCCGGGGACCTGGCAGGTTCCATGAGACTGTCCTATCCTGCAGACATCAAAATCATTCAGGTGCCCTGCACGGGAAGGGTGGATATTCTTCACCTTCTGAACGCCGTTGAAGACGGGGCGGACGGGGTATACGTGGCCGGTTGTCTGGAAGGGGAATGCCATTATATATCCGGCAATCTCAAGGCCAGAAAGAAGGTGGCCTATGTTAAAAAGACATTGACGGAGATCGGTATCGAGCCGGAACGGGTGGAAATGTTCAACCTGTCTTCAGCCCAGGGGGCGAGATTTGCCGAGATTGCAAGGGAAATGACGGACCGGATAAGGCAGTTGGGACCCAGTCCGATCAAGAAAAAATCCCATGCGGCGTGAAATAGTGAACCAAACCATAAACGGAAGGTGAATCATGATAGTAGCAGATCGAAAATCTCTCCAGGAAATATTGGCCATGGTGGCGGATAAAAAAAAGATTCTCATTTTGGGATGCAAGGGCTGCGTGACCGTCTGCAATGTGGGCGGGTTAAAGGAAGCCGAGATCCTGGCCTCTTCCATGAAAATCGCCCGGAAAAAAGAAGGGAACGATATCGACATTGACGTCCAGGTCCTGGAACGGCAGTGCGATACCGAATATGTGGCCGGCATCCGCGATGTCGTGGGAAACTATGAAGCCGCCGTTTCCCTTGCCTGCGGCGTCGGGCCCCAGTTCCTGTCGGAAATGTACAAGGACCGGACCTTTTATCCCGGCGTCAATACCACCTTTTTCGGCGGCGCCGTCCAGCACGGGGTTTGGGAGGAGCGTTGCGCCGGATGCGGGTCCTGCGCCATTCACCATTTCGGCGGGCTCTGCCCCATTGCCCGGTGCGCCAAAAGCCTCATGAACGGCCCCTGCGGCGGATCATCCAAGGGCGTCTGCGAGGTCGGCAAGGATACCCTCTGCATCTGGGATGCCATCGTGAAAAAGAAAATGGAATCCGGCCGCCTGGAAGACCTCATCGGGGTCAAACCCATCAAGAGCTGGAAAACCGCCAGAGACGGCGGGCCCAGACGGAGCATCAGGGAAGAACTGGTTCAGGGAAATATTTAAACGATAAAGGAGAGAACCAACATGAGTGAACTCAAATCAGGCAGCAATCTTGAAAAGGTTCTGAAGGCCGGACATTTCGCATTCACAGGAGAATGCGGGCCGCCCAAGGGCGCCAATGTCGAACACCTGAAAGAAAAACTCAGCCACCTGGTGGGCAAAGTGGATGCCGTCAATATGACCGATAACCAGACCGCCGTGGTCCGCATGTCCTCCTGGGCCGGATCCATTCTCATGATGGAACAGGGCCTGGAGCCCAATTTCCAGATGGTCTGCCGGGACAGGAACCGCCTGGCCATGATGAGCGATATCCTGGGCGCCTATGCCCTGGGAGTCCGGAACATGCTCTGCCTTTCCGGCGACCACCAGACCTTCGGCAACCACCCCGACGCCAAAAACGTCCATGATATCGATTCCATGCAATTGATTACCATGGTGAAAAAAATGCGGGACGAGGGCAAATTCCTCAACGGCGAGGACATCGACGTGGCGCCCAAAATGTTCATCGGCGCGGCGGCCAATCCCTTTGCCGACCCCTATGAATACCGGCCCTACCGCTTGGCCAACAAGATTGAGGCCGGTGCGGATTTCATCCAGACCCAGTGCATCTTCAACATGGAAAAATTCCGAGATTTCATGAAAAAGGTGGTGGACATGGGCCTCCATGAACGCTGCTATATCCTGGCCGGGGTCACCCCCATGAAAAATGCGGGCATGGCCAATTTCATGTCCAAATACGTGCCGGGCATGGACATCCCCGAATCCCTGATCAAACGCCTGAAAGGCGTGGACAAGAAAGACCAGGCCGAGGAAGGCATCCGATTCGCCCTGGAGCAGATCCAGGAATTCAAGGAAATGAAGGGCGTGGCCGGGGTCCACCTCATGGCCATTGAATGGGAGCACAAGGTCCCGGAAATCGCCGAAAGAGCCGGGGTCCTGCCCAGACCCAAGGTCTGAGGCACATATTTTTTATTGACGCGCGGCGCTAAGGCCTGACATATGATTGTCACGCTTTAGCGCCGCGCATTGTTTTTATGGAGAGGATCAATCCCTCTCCAACCGCAAAACCTTCTGTTACAGTTCAATAATCCCCGGGCTTTTAATAATAGTCAAGGGTTTTGAAATCAGTATTGGTGGGATCTCATTTTTGATAGAGTCCGCAGTGGGAGTCTCAAAGATACCGATACAAATCAAAACTGCTTCACGATAAGTTTTGAGGCCAGGATAATTCAAGGCATTTAAACTATTTAATATTGTTTCGTTAAAACAATCCAAAGCCTTAAATACTAATGTCTTAAAAACAAGTCGTTATTCAAAGCAATAGAGCCTGATAAAGGAGGTCATGAGCTGCAATAAAACCAAAGTCGATTTTTTGAGATCTCTAGTACTGCTTGAATAACTGCAAAAGTGTTTCCCATTCAAGCTGGCTTAGTGTATTAATGAAAACTGTGCAAATGCTGATAGATGCTACTAATAAATACTAAGAACCTGAGGGTATTGGTCTGAACATGACACGCCAAGAACTCCTACAACGATCAAGTACTCTTTTAGGACGTTTTGCGCATGAGGTGAAAGTCGCGAACGCCATTGGGCTATTCGACATAAACACCGTCGCGGAGGACTTCCTTATCCCCATCTTTGCGATCGCTTTCAACTGCCCTGATCTTTCCAACCAAAACCGCATACAAATGAACTTCCCAGCCGTCGATCTAGGATGCAAAACTAGCAGGACCTCTATCCAAATCACTTCTGACTCTTCAAGCAGCAAAGTGATTGAAACGTTAAAAAAATTTGAATCTCATGATCTTGGCAGTGATTTTGACAGCCTGTACGTGTATGTAATAACAGAAAAACAGAAATCATACACCTCCCAAAAATTGAAGGAGGCGACGAGCAACCTGTCAATTGACTTCGACCCTTCGAGCAACATTCTCGATTTTCAAGACGTTGCAAAAATGATTGGTGAGCTTGCTAACAAGCAAATAGAATACATCAACGGGCATATAGAAGCAGAGTTCACAAAGGCAGACGTAAATCTTCAATTTCGAAAAAATTTGGAGGCGTTCCTAGGCGTTAGCCAGCAAAAAATAGAGGATGAAAAACGAACAAAGAAATATATCCCATCGGTCTTTTGTGGAGACCTCAGAAACGAAAGAGGAGATGCGGTATTTTGCAAATCCCATGTTCTTCTACAGAAAAATTGATGAGGATCTTCGTCGAATTGACCTATCCCATTTTAATAAGCTCCTAAGCATGGCCAAAATAGAACCCATTGCAGACTATTTAAGCGAAATCATCACTTTAGATACGCCAAATAGCATGTCTGAGCTTCGGGCACGTATGGCGCAACAAAGCATTGCGCTTAAAACTATCCAGGAGCATATTTCTCCGTTCTCTTGGTCTGGTGACCGTGCTGAACGGTTTGAACCTATCGACTTCTTGACTGGCTACTGGGAGGTGTTTAGTTATAGCATCCAATCAAGCGGAAGCGGAGTATTCCGTTCGCTTGAGAAGGTTTCCGATAAAATAAAAATTACCCAGGCCAAGATTTTTTTGATTACTGGCATGGCGGGGCAAGGAAAAACAAACTTCATCTGTGACTTGATAGAAAATCAATTTAGGGCATTTGAGGTTCCCACAATCTTCATCCCTGCTCGCTCATTGAACGACTACCCAGGCCCTAATCGAATTCTGTCGTACATAAAAAATAATCGGTTTGCGCCAGATGTCCCAAGCATCCAAGATCTTTTCACATTGCTAAACGATGTTGCAGAAGAGTGCCAAAAACCGTTTGTAATAGCTATCGACGGAATAAATGAAGTTGGCGACCTTGATGGGTTTGTTGCCGAACTTCGAATCTTCCTTGAAGCTTTGTGCCAGTATGACTTTGTAAAGATAATCTTAACCTGTCGGAACGAATTTTTTGATCACAAGTTTGCAGGGGTATTTGAACCTCAATTCTCGGATCATCTGTATCGTGTGAAAGACCTTCGCAGCAAGATGTCGGACAACAACAAATCTCGGTTGTTAAGCGCTTACCTTAGTCATTTTCAAATCAAAGTTAGTTTTCCAGACATGCAACGGAGTTCTTGGAAAACGATCTCATCCTATTGCGGATTTTTGTGAGATCTATGAAAGCAAAAATATTGGATATGTGCCAGATATTTATAAGGGAGATATATTCGAGGAATATCTGACCAAGAAGGTCAACGAGTTTCCTACGCCTTTAAAGCAGAAAGCGCTAAACTCACTATACAAAATATGCGCCAGGATGTTGGACGAGGAAAATTTTTCACAGATACCTGTTGAGGGTTTTGATGATCCCGAACGCCAAATTATCGAACAACTGATAGGGGAAGACATTATCCTTCGTAGAGAAGTCCCGTCTACCGGACTTGCATCATTGGGCATTGAAAATATCTCTTTTACATATGACGAATTGAGAGATTTCTTGTTGGCCTACTATACTATTATGAAGATTACAGATTCAAATCCAACACAAGTAGGAACCATCTTTGAAAAATTCCCAATTGGCCCATATACGAAGGTTTTTTTCGTTATGTCTATGTTCTGGCACGCAAGCACAACAATGAAAAAGTCTTAACCGCTTGCGAAGCTTCCTCTGATTTTGAAAAGCACTACCTGAACAACCTTTCGCTTTTGTCAGCAGACATCCAAACGCATGAAGATGTGGCACGAGTAAAAGCTGTATTAAAAGAAAGCACGGTGGAAAGTGACATCCAGAAAGTTGTCTGGTTCCTGTTCTATAAAAGAGAGGATTCAAATCATTTAAATATTCAGATTTTGCTCGATCATATTAACAGCTTATTCCATTAATCTTTCAAGATGTCACTAATCCATGGCCAGTTGGCAAGGCTTTTAATACCCAGCTTGTTTGCGGCCTCTCTTCGAGTCCAAATTCCGCTTGCGCTGTAGCGGCATCAAGGG
>JAAUSZ010000034.1 GCA_012031875.1 Desulfobacula sp. | reverse complement strand
TTATAGCTGAGGATCGAATACCGTTTTATAGGAGGTTTTGACGCTGCTGGTTTTCGCGTGGGACGGCAAGGGAAGGGCAATACAGGCATAGATGAAAAGAACGGAGAAAATGAATATTTTGGGATCCATTTTTTCATTACGCGTTATGATTCTTCCAAACTTAGCTTTTCAGCTATTTTACCGGCAATATCTGTCACAAACCGTTTGAAATCTTTTTCATTGAGACGTTTTTGTTGAGACGGAATCATATCCGGGTCATCGGGCAATACCAGCGACGGCAGATTGATAAAATCAGGGTTGGACCGGATCTTATAGTCTTTGGGGATGGCAGACCTGAAATACATGTCCTGGAATTCTGAAAATTTAATGGCATGGGCTGTGGCATCCAAAATAGCGGTTTCGTGGGGCCTGACAATTTGTTGTAAAAAAGCCTCAGCCAGTCCGGCCAGGCATTCCCCGCCCTGGGTGCAGGCGATATGGCCGTTATGATTGGCCTGGAGCTGCCAATCCATGATGGACTGTTCAGTGACCTGGATGAAGAATACCTTCCGGCATCCCGCGATTTCATTGTATTTTTTGAAATCCGGATGACCCGGGGCATGGACACGGGGTTCCCGATCATGGCGGCCTGGGCCACACTGGGTTTTGTGTTGACGGGCATAAATTTTCTTTTGGCCTCGTCGGGTTCAAGATAATACCGGTAAACCGGGTCGGCATGCTCTGACTGGACCCCGATGATTTTAGGCAGGGCATCAATGATCCCGGCTTCAAAAAATTTAATGAACCCGCTCATGACGGCCGAGATATTTCCCGCATTTCCAATGGGAACGACGACAGCCTTATCCTTCATTTTCCAGTCAAAATCCTGGGCGATTTCATAGGAATAGGATTCCTGGCCCAGGATCCGCCAGGCATTTTTCGAATTCAAGAGGACAACGGAATACCGGGAGGAGAGGTATTCAACAATTTTCATGCAGTCATCAAAGACGCCCGGGATTTCAAACACCTTTGCCCCGCTTCCCAGGGGCTGCGACAATTGCTGGGAGGTGACTTTTTTATGGGGCAAAAGCACCGCGGATTTGATCAAGGGCCCCAGGTAGGAGGCGTAGAGTGCGGCCGAGGCCGAGGTATCACCGGTGGAGGCGCAGACGGCAATGACATTGGAGATCCGTTTTTGATCAATGAGGTATTTGATGCTGGACAGGGCACTGGCCATTCCGCGGTCCTTGAAGGAGGCGCTGGGGTTCTGCCCGTCATTCTTATAAAAAAAGGAAAGGCCTACTTTTTCTTTCAGCCGGTCATTGGCTTCCACAACCGGGGTATGGCCTTCTCCAAGATAGATGACGGATTCCAGAGGAATACAGGAACCAATGAATTCATGATATCTGTAGATTCCTTTAAGGGCCGGGATTTTGAGCATTTTCCGGAAATCAAAGATTTTTTGCCAGACCGGCCCCGGGATTTCTTTTAAAGACGGGGCCTTGCGGTCATGGATGAGCAGAACCTCCCCGCAGGCAGGGCAGACGTATAAGAGTGTATCAATGGGGTATTGGGCCTCGCATCCAAGGCACTGGTAGTACAATTCCCCTTTGGCTCCGGGTATGATATGGGGCTTTATGTCTTCCGGGAAATAATCAGGCATCATGGCGGATAATTTTTTGACCTCCCATATATGGAATCAGTACCTCCGGGATCATGACGGAGCCGTCCGGGGTCTGATAATTTTCGAGGATGGCGGCAAAGGTTCTGCCCACGGCGAGCCCGGACCCGTTTAAGGTATGGACATATTCGGGTTTTTTCCCGCCTTTTCTTCTAAACCGGATACCTGCCCGCCTGGCTTGAAAATCAAGGCAGTTGCTGCATGAAGAAATTTCCCTGTATTTATCCTGGCCGGGCATCCAGACTTCAATATCATAGGTTTTGGCCGCGGAAAAACCAAGGTCACCGGTACAAAGCGATATTACCTGGTAGGGCAGTTCAAGCAGTTGAAGGATTTTCTCGGCATTGGCCAGCAGGGATTCCAGCTCTTCAAAGGAGGATTCCGGCGTTGTCAGCTTGACAAGCTCCACCTTATTAAACTGATGCTGCCGGATCAGCCCCTTGGTATCCTTGCCGTAGGAGCCGGCCTCGGACCTGAAGCAGGGGGTATAGGCCGTAAATTTACAGGGCAAAAGGGATTCGTCAATGATCTCTCCTGCATAAATATTGGTCATGGGAACCTCGGAGGTCGGTATGAGAAATAGTCCCAGCCCTCAAGCTTGAACAGGTCTTCCTGAAATTTGGGCAATTGGCCGGTGCCCGTCATGGTGGTCCGGTTCACAATAAAGGGGGGGAGGACTTCCGTATAGCCGTGCCGGGAAATATGGGTATCCAGCATGAAATTGATCAAGGCCCTTTCAAGTCTTGCCCCGTTTCCAAAATACAGGGGGAATCTGGCCCCGGCCAGTTTTCCGGCCCGGGCCAGGTCAAGAATACCCAAGGCCTCACCGATCTCCTCGTGGGCTTTTATTTCAAAATCGAATTTCCCCGGGACCCCGTACTTTTTTTCAAGCCGGTTCTCGGTCTCATCCTTGCCCACAGGGACATCTTCATGGGGAAGATTCGGCAATGAGATGAGAAAGTCCTGGATGGCCGTTTCTATGGCGGCAAGCTCCTTATCAAGGGCTTTGACGGTATCTGACACGGTCTTCATTTTTTCAATCAGGGGCGCTGCGTCTTCTCCTGATTTTTTTAACTTTGCAATATCATCTGAAACCGTATTCCGGGTATGTCTCAATTCTTCTATGGTTACAAGCAATGCCTTTCTTTTTTCATCATTATCCGTGAGAAGGCCAAAATCTATTTTGGCCCTTCTTTTATTCATGGCTGTTTTTACAGTTTCCAGGTGGGTGTTGACAAATTTTAAATCCAGCATTTTTGTTTATTTTTTCCTTACTAAAGTTAGCTGTTTACTTCATTTATAAGATTCTTCAACGATCTTAACCTGATAGCATGCAGGGTGTAAACAGTCAATGATTATTGCAGGTTGACAATTTGGGACACGTGTATAATATTTGGAAAAACTTTTTTTGTAATCAGAGGAATGAAAGTTATGGATGATATGAAAAATGTAAAAACCAATAATCTGGCAGTTGTGGCTGAACGCCTGAAAAATCTTACAAAAGAAGAACTTTATGCCAAGTACGGAAAGATAGAACAACGGCTGTTTGAATTTGCTAATTTCATGGAGGCCCAACTGGCTTTTCTATATACTCCCGTAAGCAATGAAATCCCCACCGAGGGAATTATCAAAAAAGCACTTCAGATTGAAAAGGGAATCGCTCTGCCGGTTTTCACGGATGCAAAAAATGCCATCAATATTTATAAGATCGGCAGCTATGGCAAGGACCTGGTCAGGAATGCCAATGATATTCTGGAGCCGGATATTGAGCGGTGCAAAAAGGTATCCCTGGATGAGATCAATATCGCGGTTATCCCGGGGCTTGCCTTTGATGATAAGGGCGGCAGGGTGGGATTTGGCAACAATTTCTATAACAAGCTCATTACCCGGCTGCCTGAAACATGCCGGAAGGTGGCCCTGGCCTATGAGGAACAGATCGTGGATCAGATTCAGATGGAATCCCGGAAATACAGCGTGGATATCATTATCACGGATCAGCGGGTGATTTATAAAATTTAGGGATCATCCGGTTCAGGCCCGGCCGGAGCGGAATCCACTGGATTTCGATATCAGGTGCCTGCGGGGTTGATGGCTTTAGAGAAGCTTCTCAAATCAGCCGTCTTTCCCATGACAATGACCGTATCCCTGGGTTCAATCAATGTTTCAAAGTGAGGATTAAAGAGCATCTCGCCGGATGCTTTTTTTATGGCGATGATGATCAGGTTGAAATCCTGCCGGATCTTGGAGTCTTTCAGCGCGATCTGGGTGTACTGGGAACTCGTTGGAACAAAAAGCTCTTCGATCTGAATGGCCTCGCTTTTCCGAGACAGGGCAATGTCAAGGAAGCTGCTGACACTGGGTCTTAAGAGCTTCAGACCCATGGATATGGCCCCTGTATCATAGGGGGATTCCACAAGGTTGGCCCCGGCAATCAGCAATTTATTCCTGACATCCGGGTTGCTGGCCCTGGCCAGGATATAAATATCCGGATTCAGTTGCCTTGCGGTCAGGACAAGGAAAACGTTGGCCGCGTCGGTTCCCAGGGCCGCCACCAGGAAGGATGCATTCTTAATATTGGCTTTTTCCAGGAGGTCTTCATCCGATGCATTCCCGTGAAGATAGTGCATTTTATCCTTTTCCAGCACGACCATCAGCTCATCTTTTTCCTCAATGACGACAATATCCTTTGTCTCTTCGCTGATGAGCTGGCATAGAACCCTTCCGATGCGTCCGTAGCCGCAGATGATATAGTGGTTTTTCATATTGCTGATCTTTTTATCCAATCTTTTCCTCCCCAATATGGATTGTATTTCCCCCTCGACAATGAGTTGTATGACGACCCCGGCAATATAAACAAAATATCCCACACCGAAGAATATCAGGACAATGGTAAATATCCGCCCCGCAGGGCTCATTTCATGGACTTCCATGAATCCTACGGTGGCCAGGGTGATGGCCGTCATATAGGCGGCATCCAGGAGGTTCCACTTTTCGATCACCATATACCCGGATATGCCGATGAAAAAGATGACCCAGGACACGAGGACTGCTGTGATGATTTGTTGAAGTCTGGTCATGGGCTCATCAATACTGATGTTCCGGATAAAAATCAAGATGAGTTTGCAGGGTCTGAAAGGATTTTGCCGTCTTGACGGATGCATGTCTTGCTGGTATTAAGGGGGGCATGAAAGACGAACCCAAGAAATTCGCCCATTGGCGAAGTGAAATGGTGGAAAAACAGATTATGTCCCGGGGGGTGACCGACCCCCTGGTCATCCAGGCCATGTCCAGGGTCCCCCGGCATTTGTTTGTCAGCGAGGCCCTGGTGGATAGTGCGTATGGGGATTTTCCGCTTCCCATCGGCGAGGGTCAGACCATTTCCCAGCCCTATATTATTGCGGAGATGACCCAAAGCCTTGAATTGAAAGGCCATGAAAGGGTTCTTGAAATCGGGACCGGGTCCGGATACCAGGCCGCGGTCCTGGCCCAGATCGCCTATAAGGTCTATACCATTGAAAGGAACAACACCCTGTTCTTGCAGACCCGAAAGCTGTTCGATAAATTAAAATACTATAATATAGTCACGCGTTATTCAGACGGAACCCAGGGGTGGAAAGAGGAAGGTCCGTTTGATGCCATCATGGTCACTGCAGGGGGACGCCTGATTCCGCCCCCCCTGATTGATCAGCTTTCAATGGGGGGACGTCTGGTCATGCCGGTGGGAGGGACCTTTTCCCAGGAGCTGCTGAAGCTTGAAAAAACTGAGACCGGCATCAGATCAGTCAATCTGGGGGCCTGCCGGTTTGTCAAATTAATCGGCCAGCACGGCTGGGACGAATAGAAGACCAAGTTCCGGCCCTTCTTTTCAGGCGGACTTCTGAAAAATGGATTCCAAGGTCTGTTTGAGTTCCATAATCTGGTAGGGCTTTTCAAGGCAGGCCCAGGCCTTGGCGAATATTTTTTGCTGATCCTGGTTGGTGACATGCCCGGATGCCACAATGACCTTGACATCGGGGTTTATTCTCAGCATTTCCCTGAAGGTTTCCGCGCCGGATCTCTTCGGCATGATGATATCCAGAAGAACGGCATCAATGGAGGCCTGGTTTTTTTTGAAAACCTCAAGCCCTTCTTCGCCGTCGCAGGCTTCAAGGGAATGGTACCCGAATGCTTTCAATGCCTTGACGGCCATATCCCTGACCATATCCTCATCCTCAATGACCAGGACGGTTTTGGCCCCTTGTCCGCCCGCCTTCTCGTTATCGTCTGCCCGGGTCTCCTGCTCCGGCATGGCGGTCTTTAAAGGCGCCGGGATCTCGGATGAATTCAGGTCCCGCCATTGCCCAAGAAGGCTTAAGGCGTTCCGGGTGGACGCCAGGGCGCTGGTAATATGAGCCTTCTGGCTTTCGGACAGGGTCTTCTGATCAAGATTCAGCAGGTCAAGAGACCCCATGATTCCGGTCAGGAGAATGTTGAAGTCATGAAGAAGGTTCCCGGTCCCGGCCGGGTCTGTTTTCCGGCCGGGGCTGTTTTCAAGGGCATCGAGGATCTGCCGTCTTTCTATGGCAACCGCGATCTGGTCGGAGACGGAGACCAGGATTTCCAGTTGCCTGTGCGAGAAATAGCCGGGATCTGAATAATGCTGAACGCAGATGGCACCGATGACTGAGCCCTGGATGATCAGGGGAACGCCGAGCCATATTTTGGGGACGGTTCCCACAATCCTGTTTTTTCGGGCCCATTCCATCAGCATGTTTTCCTTTAAAAAAAGCGGCCGCCCGGCAAGAATCACTTCCCCGGTAAGGCAGCCGGGTTTTTCAAGGGGCTCGATGATGGGAAAATCATCGTCATATTCATCGATGAAATAATCAAAATGAATGGTTTTCTTTTTATGGTCATAAATCGCTATATAGAAATTGGGCAGCGGCATCAGCCTGTTCAGCGAAGTATAAATGGACTGATATAATTCTTTAAGGTTACGGGTGGTATTGACTGCATTGGAGATGTCATAAAGGGTGTAATTGATTTTTTCAACATCCTTCAATACATCCGCGGAGTTTCCCGGGGCCGGGTTTCCACCCCGGCGGATTCGTATAATGGCTTCTGATCCATAGTCCCGCCTTGATTATCCTGTTAATTCCATACGATCGTAAGGTTGCCGGATGATTCTATTTTAACGGAAATCCGCGCCCACATCAAGGAGGAAAAATTAAAGGGCTTCGGGCGTAAACAAAACCACTTCGTCAATGGTTTTCGCATCGCAGAAAAGCATGACCAGCCGGTCCACTCCCAGGGCCATGCCGGCTGAATCCGGCATGGTTTCAAGGTCTTTTAAAAATTTTTCCGGCATGGGGAGAAAGGGTTTGCCCCGGGCCGACCGGATCATATTTTCCTTGGAAAAACGGCGCCGTTGTTCCTCGGCATCCGTGAGTTCGGTGAACCCGTTGGCCAGTTCGATCCCGGCCATATAAAATTCAACTCTTTCCGCATAGTCCGGGTTTCCAGCCGTAAGTTTCGCCAGGGAGGCAAAGGGGGCCGGATAATTATATAAAAAAGCAGGCGTGGCATTGCCGAGGCGGGGCTCTATTAAAAACCCGATGATTTCATCAAACCGGTCCAGGGCCATGGCTTCAGGCAGGGGAATGTCTGAATACAGGCGGAAGGCTTCGCTGACGCTTATCCTTTGCCAGGGCCGGTCCAGGTGGAGGGTTTTTCCCTGATAGGCAAGTCTGTTGCCTGTTTTCAGCCTGGCTGCGATGAACCCGACCAGGGCTTGGCATTGATCCATGAGATCCAGGTAGGTATGGCCTTTGGCATACCATTCCAGCATGGTCAGTTCCGGCAGGTGAAGGGGGCCTCTTTCGTTTTTCCGGAAGCATTTGCAGATCTGGAAGATCCTGTCCCATCCCCTGGACAGCAACCGCTTCATGCAGAGTTCAGGGGAAGCCTGGAGAAAAAATCCTTCCGAGCCGACGGGATCAATCTGGGCCTCGGGTATAATATTGGGGCACCGCGCGGGCGTGTCCACTTCAAGGAAATTGTTCTGATTGAAAAAATCCCTTATGGCCTGAATCACAAGGGATCTTGTCCTGATGGTCTTGAAACGGGCTTCGGGGTTCACTTTATCTCATAGAGATCTTTGGTTCTGTCCTGGAGAATGATCCGGTTGAATTTGGTTTTGTCCGCCTGGTCAAAAAGCCGGTATCCTTCTTCGGTGCAGGCCTTGCAGGCATTGATGGGGATATGGACCCCCAGGAGATGATTGCCTGTCGAGGCCGAGGAGTCTATCTCAAAGCAACCGCCGCAATCCTGCAGATACGGATTTTTTCCTTTTGCCGTTCAAAGATATTGTCCGTGTCATAAAAGATTTCCCGGTGCCGGATCTCAAAGCTTCCCGGTGTCCCGGCTTTCTGCCGGAGGACCTCTTTTTCTTTCCAATAGGAATTGATGATATCCGCAGTCTTTTTGATTTTATCTGTAATACTGACGGATTGCTTCAGCCGTTCCGGATCATAGTCGGGTTCGACAACGTCTGAATAATCGAGTCCTGCCATGGCCAGGATGATGCCCAGGTTGACATAGGGAAGGGCCCCTTCGATGGAATAGCCGCCTTCCAGGACGGCGATATCGGGCTTGAGCAGGGAGGTCAGCATGGCATAGCCCTGGGCGCAGAAATTCATATTGGTCAGGGGGTCGGTGTAATGATTGTCCTGACCCGCGGAATTGACAATCAGGTCGGGTTTGAATTCATCCAGGATGGGCAGTACGCAGTTCTTGATGACATAGAGATAACCCTCGGAAGAAGTTCCGGGAGGAAGCGGGATGTTCAGGTTGGAGCCCCGGGCGTTGGGGCCGCCCAGTTCGCCTGTAAACCCGGTCCCCGGATACAGGGTCCGCCCGTCCTGGTGAAGGGAAACGAACAAGACATCGGGGTCATGCCAGAAAATATCATTGGTGCCGTCCCCGTGGTGGCAGTCCGTGTCAATCACCGCGATGCGTTTGAGGCCGAATTGGGAGCGGATATACTCCACCATAATGGCTTCAATGTTGATATGGCAGAATCCCCGGCCGCCATGGGAAACCCTCATGGAATGATGCCCCGGCGGCCGGACCAGGGCGAATCCGTTTTTGACTTCCTTATTCAGAACCGCATTGGCAATGGCTTTGGCGCCCCCTGCGCTGATGAGGTGGGATTCCGTGGTGATGGATTTTTCATCCGGAACACAGAAATGAGCCCTACGGATATCCTGGGGGGTGACCAGCTCGGGTTTGTATTCGATAATTCCGCTGATATCAAAGATGCCTTCCTCAATGACCTGATCCTGGGTGTAGAGAAGCCTTTCCTCCCTTTCCGGGTGGGTGGGGTCAATGGCCCAGTCAAAGGCGGGGAAAAATACAAGACCTGTTTTTTTTTAATGCTTTCAGCATGGCTACCTCTTATGGATGGGGCAAAATAGATTCAAACCCTTTGATCAGCCCGGGTTTGATCTGTAATTTGGTTCTGAAAATCTTCCCCTTGGGCGAAAAATTCCGGACAATATTGAATTTCTGAAATTCAACCACCTCCACATCGTCTATATTGTCCGGGTCGGCCCCGGAATTGAGGGCCTTTTCTTTTAGCAGGGCATGGGCGGTTTCAATGAGATCGTCTTCAGAATAGGCCTTGGAAATGGGCTCGGCAAAATCTTCTTCATGGGCCGTCACGATTCCCTGTTCCGTATCCGCATTCATGGAGATTTCACAGGTGGTCCTTGCCAGGGCCGCCCCAATGGCATTGGCCACGGAAGATTCAGGCAGGGCAATGGTCTTGATATGATAAAGTTCTTCTATCTTTTGGCAAAATAGGGGGCCGGGCCGCCCAGAAGAAGGATCTTCCGGGGGCTGATTTTATAGTTTTCCAGGAATTCATGAACCGTGTACACCGGCTGGGAATTGATTTTGTCGATCATTTCAAAGGTTTTTTTAAGAATGATGGAGCAGCATTTTTTAAATATCTTGTCCGCAGCTTCGGCATCACTGAGACCCAGTTCCAGGGCCACGCGGTGAATCCCGCCAAAGGCCTTGTCCTTGCTGCCTTCCGGCATAAGCCCAAGGACGACGAGGGCATCCGTGGGGGTGGGTTCGGGACCGCCGAAGGCCATGGCAGGACCCTTCCGGTCAGGGCCGATGACCAGTTCCCCGTCTTTGACCCGGACCACGCTGTCCCCCCCGATGCCCTTTGAATCGGTCTGAAGAGACCGGATCAGGCTTTTGTAGCTTCCCCTCTGGATTCCCATGGGTTCCAGCAGCGGGGCCTTATTGACCAGAAAGGCGATATCCGTGGTGGTGCCGCCGATGTCCAGGACAATGCAGTCCTGCTTTTTGGGCGCATAGGGAATGGCGCCCATGATACTGGCTGCAGGGCCTGAGAGAACGGTCTGCCCCGGAAAGGAGATGGAGGATTCAAGGGACATGGTGCCCCCGTCCGCCTTGAGGATATGGATGGGGATGGAAAGCCCCATTTGCCTCAGGGAGTCCTGAATGGCTTCGAAAAAGGATTTATGAAGGGAAAACACGGCCGCGTTGAGATGGGTGGTGGCGATGCGCCTCGGGAAATTCAGGTTCCCGGAGACATGATGACCGAGGAAAACCTTTTTAAAATGCTTGTTCAGAATTCGTTTGATGAGGATTTCATGGCTCGGGTTCCGGACGCAGAATTTGCTGACCACCCCCACATATTCAAGCCCGGCCTTTTTCATTTTCCGGGCGACATCCTCAATTTCCATGGTATTGACCGGGGCCTTTTCCCTTCCCCGGTGATTGATGGAGCCTGAAACACAGTAATAATGCTCCCCGGTCCTGAAAAATTCAGGATCAATGCCGGGGCCGGCCGAAACCACCATGCCCACCGGGTTCATGTCCTGCTGTACGATGGCATTGGTCGTGAGCGTGGTGGATATGACAATGCGTTCCACCTTTTTGGGGTCGACACCGTCCAGGAGCTTTTTAAAGCAAGCAAGGATGGTATGGAAAAGGTCGGCCGCATCAGTGGGCTCCTTGATTTTTTTTCAATGCCGCTGCTGCTTAAAAGCACGGCATCCGTATGCGTGCCGCCAACATCTATTCCAATAATCATGGCGTTCCCCTGTCCGTATGGATTACAGCCCATATCCGGGCTTTTTATCATAGGGGAGCTTGTCAGAAAAAAAAGGGCTTGTCAATTAGATTTTCTTTTGATATCTGCCCTGGTTTTACATATTGGCCCCGGTTTTAGCTTGAATTATGAGCCGGGATATTTTATGAACAAACCGTGGTTATTTTAAACATATAGATACTGGGAGATTGATATATGCCGGTTATGGAATGGGTAAAAGACGGCTCCGTCGCCGTTATTCGGATGTGCAACACTGCCAACAAGCAGAACCTTGTCTTTGTCAAAGAAATGAATCAGTGCCTGGATGAAATAGAGGCGGATAAGGAGGTTTACGCCCTTGTCCTGACCTCCGACGATGAAAAGAATTTCTGCCAGGGCATAGATATCGAATGGCTTACCGGCAGGATGGGTGAGAAGGACTTTGACAGCATCAAGGCGTTTCTGCACGGGATCAACGGCATTTTCAAACGGTTTTTGTTCATGCCCTTTCCCATGATTGCCGCCATCAACGGCCATGCCTTTGGAAACGGCGCCATGCTGGCCTGTACCTGCGATTTCAGGTTCATGAAAAAGGACAAGGGCTTCTTCTGCTTTCCTGAGGTGGACATCAGCATCCCCTTTTTGCCGGGCATGATTCAATTTGTCCGCAAAGCCATCCCCGAATATAAATTCAATGAAATGATCCTTTCCGGCAAGCGGGTGGGAGCCGAGGAACTTTATGAAAGCCATGTGATTGTCAAGGCCAGCAGCGACAAGGAAGAACTCATCAAAGACGCCATGGCCTTTGCCCGGACCTTTACCAAGAAACGGGGGATTTTCGGGGAATTGAAAAAACGGATGCATAAAGGCATCGTTCAGGTCATGGAAACCGAAGATGTGCAGCAGATTGAATCCATGGGACTGTTTATCGAAGGATAGCCGATGAACAGGATCATGAAATGCGCCGCTTTGTTGTTGATGTTTGCTTTTGTGTCATCGGCCTATGGAGAAGACCCGGATATGGCAAAACTTTTCCATGACAGAGGTCTCACCGGAACAATCGTTATCTACTCGCTTGACCGCGGCAAAACCTATATTCATAACGATGAACGGGCAAGGACCCGGTTTGTTCCCGCCTCCACCTTCAAGATCCCGAATACCCTGATTGCGCTTCAGGAATCCGCGGTGGCCGATGAGAAGGAGATCATCAAGTGGGACGGCAGGGAAAGGGGCATGCCGTCCTGGAATAAAGACCAATCCATGGAATCCGCCTTTTCCTCCTCCTGTGTCTGGTTTTACCAAGAGCTTGCCCGGCGGGTCGGAAAAGACAAATATACCCGATGGCTGAAAACAATGGCCTACGGCAATGAACAGGCCGGCCCCGAACTCACCGCCTTCTGGCTGGAAGGGGATCTCAAGATCAGTGCCGTGGAACAGATTGATTTTCTCAAAAAGCTCCATGCCGGGGAATACCCCTTTGCCCCGGCTCATACGAGATCCTGAGAAAGCTGATGATCATCGAGACCACCCCTGAATACACCATACGGGCCAAGACAGGATGGTCCCAAAAGGTTGGCTGGATCGTGGGCTATGTCGAGTCCGGAAAAGGGGTCTGGTTCTTTGCAACCAATATGGAGATGACGAAAATGGAAGAGGCTCCCTTCCGGAAAGAGATCACGCTTGAGGCGTTGAAGCTCAAGGGCATTATTTAACGGGCCGATTTTGATCAGGCCTGAGCCCGCATTGGTTGTCCGGCATGGGTTGCGATTCATATGACCGGACTTTCTACAGTCCATTCCGCTGACCGGCAAAACTCGCTTTGCTCAGACAAATTGCCGGTCCTGCCGCTCCATTGCGTCAAGACCCTGTACAAAAGCCGCTCAACTATTCCCTGCAACCCATTCCCGCCTCCCCGCCGGATACCCCCGCCAAATATGTTGAATAGTTCTTTACATGGATTTTTAATCCTGCTACGACTGTAACGAACTGAATTTTAAAACAGTTCCGGTCGGATATCGTTCGAATTGCGGGGATGTCAAGGACGGCCCAAGAATTCGTTAGCCTGGCCCCCGGCCACGGGATAGAAAATTGACTGAAGATAGATACCTTTTAAATTTTTGAAATGCAGTGCTCTAACTTCGTTAACGCAAGACAGTGTATGTTAGAAAAATATAAAGAGTTTGCTTAAAATCGAACACATATTGTGCAATCGTTTGGAAACAAAAGCCTTTTTATGAAGCATCAGATTTTTTCAATTTTGGTGGTTTTGTCTTGGGGGCTAAATTTTGCAATTAGTAAGATTGGTTTAGCTGAGATACCTCCCTTTCTCCTCCTTTCTATACGGTTTGGATTAGCTGGGCTCATTTTCCTTCCATTTGCAAAATTTGATCGCAAAAATCTTTTTTCTCTTTTAAAAATAGGCCTTACTTTTAATGTCGGCCATTATGGGTTTATCTTTGTTGCGTTGTCTATTCTTCCTGGCAGTGCAGTTGCAATTATTATGCAAAGTCAGGTTCCAATTGCTATTTTTTTAAGCTATTTATTTCTACAGGAAAAAATGTCTCTTAAGCAATCTTTTGGGATTATTTTTGCGATTATAGGTATTTTGTTAATTTATGGAATCCCGGAATTAAATTTTGTCGGTCCTTCTTTAGGATTGCTGGGAAGTTTTTGTTGGGGAATGACACAGATTCTAATGAAGAAAACACCTAAGATTAATAAAGCAACTTATATTGCAGGTACACACCTTTTTTCTGCACCCTTTTTACTTATTTTTTCGTTTGTATTTGAGAAACGGGTTGATTGGGGGGTGGTGAATCTATATTCACTTGGAGGTGTTCTTTTTTATCAGGTTATTATTTTAAGTTTATCAATGGCTTTGTGGCAAAACCTTATCTCGAAGCATGGAGTAAATAAAATTTCTCCGTTCTCATTGCTTCAAGTCGTTTTTGCGTTGGCGGGAACATTTTTTATATTGCATGAACCTTTAACACCTCTTATCCTTCTCGGAGCGGGATTAACAATTGTGGGGGTTCATTTTGCAGCTATGAAGAAAGAAGAAAAAATACTCCTTACGGTGATCCCTAAAAAAAATAGGGGCCGGAGTTAGCGACCCTTTTTCATTAACAATTGATGATCCGAAACATTCGGATGATGAGCAACGATTTGTTTTAATAGGTAAATCTTACAAAAATAGATTTTTAATTGTCATTCATACCGAGAGAGGTGATAATATTAGAATCATCAGTGCGAGAAAGGCTACCCAGAAAGAGAGGGCATATTATGAGTCAAATCAATGATGACCAAGACATGCTTGATGAATATGATTTTAGCAAGGGCATTCGTGGTAAGTATGCTGAGCGGTATAATAAAGGGACAAATGTAATCGTGATTGATCCTGATGTGGCTGAATACTTTTCAGATTCAAAGGCAATCAATGATGCGTTAAGATCCATAATTCCAATTATCAAGCAAAATGTAAAAAAAATTGCCGAACAACAGCATTAGCTCGGATTGCTGAAAGCTGCGCCGCTTAGCTTGCAGCTTTTGGCAGCCGGTTAAGCGCAGCGTTGAAGGGTCGGGCCGCATGGGTTGGCCGTATTGCTATTGAAAGGATTATGATTGGATGCTGAAATGAAATATTTTGAAGATTTTGTTCCGGGTGAAATTGAAACGGTGGGGGAGTATTCTCTCACCCAGGAAGAGATTATAGAATATGCTGAGAAATGGGATCCTCATTTTTTTCACATCGATCCCGAGGCTGCTGAAAAATCTCTTTTCCAGGGGCTTACCGCAGCCGGAACGCATCTCATGGCGATTACGGTTCTTCATCTGGTTACACACCAGCCAAAGGTTGCTGTGCTTGCCGGCTTAGGCTGGGATGAGGTCCGTTTTCTGGGTCCGGCCCGGCCCGGAGATACCTTGACCCTTTCCCGTGAATGCCTTGAGATTCGTCCGTCAGCATCCAAACCCGATCGCGGAGTGGTCAAAAACCGCCTGACGCTCAGGAATCAAGACGGGCGACCCGTGTTGAACTATGTGGATACCCTATTGGTGGCAAAATCTTCGGGACTTTAGCCGGCCCAGCTTATTTGGGAGACCGGATATCAAACCGGGGGGAGGCCAGCATGCGTTTGATTTCTTCCTTGAGATCGGTTTCGTCCGGGTTCCGGGTGCTCTGGGCCATGAGCAGGTCAAAGAGGGCCTGCTGTTCCACCGGATACCGGAAATCGGCCCCGGCTGTTTCCCTGAGCTGGATATGGGCGGCCCAGGGCACAAAATAGGTGGTGGGCGGATAGTCTTGGTATTCGGATATGTCGATATTGAGTCCGGCAATGTAAAGAAGATTTTTCCCTGCGTATTCCGTTCCCCGGCGGATGGATTCAACGGCCCGTGCAAACTCATGCTGGATATTGATTTTTGCGGCCCTGAGCAGGGGATTGCGCGAGGTGACGATCCGGGGCATGAAATCAATGATATTGCGTTCCAGCAGGATGCTTTCATCGGTTTCATGAAAATCCTCACGGAAAAAGAAGAGATCCTCGGTGAGGCGGTCCCCCATGCATTCGCCGTTCCCGGATTTCCATTCATAGCCGGACAGGTCCATCCTTTTTTTGAATTCTCCGGTCACTTCAAAGGACTGCATGGTGCTGGACGCCCCCACCGGGCGGATGACTCCGCCCTCCTGTATTTTTGCGATGTTCTGCAATCTTAAGACCAGCCCGTTTTTGACCGGATGGGTAAAAAAATCGATAAAGGAGTTCTTTACCGAGATCAGGAATGCGCCTGATGCGGGCCGGGACAGGAAAATCCGGTCCCGGGCAAACCGGTATTGCTCAAGATAGGGGGTGATCACATGGGAGAGCTTCCCGCAGGACACCGAGGTGGATTTGTCAGCCGACTTTGGCCTTCGAAAGGTTCCGTAAACGCCGGTATCGGGGTCATATCCCACATGGCTGGCCTGGACAATGACGGAGTCTTCTCCGTGGCTTGCATGGGGCGCGTGCCGGTCGATGGCCATGATCCCGCCGACACGGCCGTGGTTGAAGGGAAAGGTTCCAAAATGTTTGGTCAGGAGGATGATGGGAATCCCCTGGTTCTCGTCGGAACAAAAGGCCCTGGACGGCATGATAAGGCCCTTTCTGAAACCGAGCCGGATGCACAGGTTATACAGCCGGGGAACAAATTCAGGGTAGGGAATGGCCAGTCCATCCACGGCAAAATCAGCCATTCCCCTCAAAATAGTCACCATAGGATAGGGTTTTGCAGTAAGCATGATTTTCCTCCCAAAGGGCTTGTTTCAATATTGGAGGCTGAATTATCAGGTTTCGGCGTCACGGTGAAAAAGAGAAGCGAATCAGACAGGATCTTAATGGGGTTACAAATATCGTGAAAAATCAATTATGGCAATATATTTTTAACGAGCAACAGGGCTTGCCGAATATTCTTTTGGCCCGCCTACCGGGCCAGCCGTGCAAACTCCATGAATTTTTGGCCGATGGGGGACAGGGCTCGTTTGGGAGAGATGGTCAGGTAAAAAAAGCGGTTCAGGTCCAGGCCGGTGACGGTCAGGGCCTTCAGGCGGCCGCTGTTGATGTCGTCCTGGACCGCGAGGGTGGACAGGATGGAAACGCCGACCTGGTGGAGGATGCCCTGGATCACGGACACGGTATTGCCCATGGTGACGGGGGCATGGAGGGTTTTGGGATCAAATCCGGCCCTGGCCATGCTTTTCAGGATGGACTGCCAGGTGCCGGAGCCCTTTTCCCGGGCGATGAGGGTTTCTTTTAGAAGCTCCTGAAAGCCCACGGCGGACCTGTTCGCCCATTTGTGGCCCGAGGGGACGATGAGGCGCATGTCATCGGTCACAAATTCTTCCTGAAAGATCTGGGGGTCATCGGTCTTTGCGCCCACAAGGCCCACCTCGATGCTTCCTTTTTTGATCTCCTCAATGATTTGGGTTGTGTCACCGCTGAAAAGTTCAATCCGGATGTCCGGGAATTCCCTGGAAAAGGGCCCGATGATTTTAGGCAGGATATACCCCGAGGGGATGGTGCTGCCGCCGATGACAAGGCTTCCCTTTGCCCTTCCCAGGAAATCATGCATGGCGGTTTCAGCCTGGTCCTTGAGGGATAATATTTTTTTGGCGTGCTGATACAGGATATCCCCGGCCTTGGTGGGCTCCGTGATCTTCCCGAGGCGGTCCAGGAGCCGGCATTTGAAATAGTCTTCCAGTTCCTTGATATGGCTGCTCACCGTGGGCTGGGACAGGTTGATGGCTTCGGAGGCCTTGGAAAAGCTCTTGTTCTCCACCACCGCCACAAATATGTTCAGTTGCCAGAGGTCCATGGGCCTTCCTTTGTTTAGGCGCTCATTTTCGGATATTTTTCCATGAGTTTGAGCTTGACGGCCTCAGGCACCATGTCGCTGATGTCCCCGCCGAACTGGGCCGCTTCCTTGATGATGGAGGAGCTGGTGAAAATCCACCGGAACCCGGTCATAAGAAAAACCGACTGCACTTCCTTATTCAGTTTCCGGTTCATGAGGGCCATCTGGAATTCATTTTCAAAGTCCGACACCGCCCTCATGCCCCGGATGATGGCAACCGCGTGTTTCATTTTGGCGTAATCCACCAGGAGCCCGCCAAAGGAATCGACAACGACTGATTTTTCGCCGTTAAAGCTTTCCCGGATCATGGCCACCCGTTCTTCCATGGTAAACAGGGCTTTTTTGGAAGGGTTGTGCAATACGGCAATGACGACCTCATCAAAAATATCAAGGGCGCGTTCAATGATGTCAATATGTCCGTTGGTCAGGGGGTCAAAGGAACCGGGGTAGATGGCGGTTTTTTTTCTTTTTGGCCATGGGTGCGTCATCCTTTTGTGATAAATGAGATCATGGTTTTTGAGTATTTTTTTTGCCTGAAAATGTCAAGGCCTGAAAGGCTTATTTGAAGACTTTCTTTGGCGGAATGTTCGGCAATGATCATGCCGCCGGGGGCCAGGAGATCCATAACCCCTTCCTTTTCCAGGGTTTTCTCAATATATCCGGTCTTATAGGGCGGATCCATGAACACAAGATCAAAAACCTGCCCTTTGAGGCTATCGGGAAGGGGGTCCCGGATGAGGTCATGGCAGAGGACGGTGCTTTGGGTTTCAAACCGGCAGAGCAGAAGGTTCTGCCGGATGATATCGCAGTCAAGATCAACAAAGACGGCCTGATCCGCTCCCCGGCTCAGGGCCTCTATCCCCAAGGCCCCGGTTCCGGCAAACAGGTCCAGGACCCTGCCCCCCGGACGGCAGGCCCCAGGATATTGAAGAGGGCCTCCCGGGTCCGGTCCGAGGTGGGCCTGACCCGCTCTCCTTGGATTTTGGCAAGTTTTTTGCCCTTCCTGATGCCGCTGATGACTCTCATGGGCCAGGATTAAGAGATGGCTTTTTTGATATATTTCACGCTGGTTCCCAGTTTTTTGGCCGTGGAGACGAGATCTCCCCCTTCCATGGACAGTTTCTGAAGGAGGTATTCTTTTTCAAAGCGTTTTCTGGCCTGCTCCAAATCATCTTCATAGCAGGAAAATCCGTTCCGGCCGGGATCCTGGGGCTTTACCTCCGGATTATAGGGCCGGGGGATATCGGCCGTGTCGATGAGATCCGGTCCCACCATAATGGAAAGCCTTTCCATGAGATTCTTAAGCTCCCGGACGTTGCCCGGCCAGTCATAGGCCGTAAGAAGCGCCAAAGCCTTTGGCGTTAAGGTTTTCTTTTTCCCCGACATGGGTTTGGAGGATGCTCCCAGGAAGGTGTCCGCCAAAAGGGGGATGTCTTCTTTTCTTTCCCTTAGGGCCGGGACATGGATGGGGATGACGTTGAGCCTGAAATACAGGTCCTGCCGGAAGGTTCCGGCGTCTATTTCCTTTTCCAGGTCCTTGTTGGAAGAGGCAATGAGGCGAACATCCATGTGAAGGGTCCTTCCGCCGCCGATCCTCTGAAAGGTCTTGGACTCCAGGGCTCTCAGGATTTTTGCCTGGGTCTGGATATCCATGTCCCCGATCTCATCCAGAAACAGGGTGCCCTCCGAGGCCAGCTCGAATTTGCCCTTGTTTTTGGACTGGGCTCCTTCAAACGCGCCTTTTTCATGGCCGAAGAGTTCGCTGTCCAGATTTTCCGGGGGGATGGCCGCGCAGTTGATAATGATAAAGGGCTGTTCCGGTCTGGAGCTGAACTGGTGGATGGTCTTGGCCACCAGTTCCTTTCCGGTCCCGTTTTCTCCGGTGATGAGGATGGAGGCGTCGGACGGGGCCGCGCTCATGATCTCACCGTATAGTTTTTGAATGGCCGGGCTGGAGCCGGCAATGGAATTTTTCTGGATGGTTTTTTTACGCAGATAGATATTTTCTTCTTCCAGCTTTCTGAAATTCAGGGCATTGCTGATGGTGACCATGACCTTGTCCAGAGACAAAGGCTTTTCCAGGAAATCATAGGCCCCGGATTTGGTGGCGTCCACCGCGGATTCAATGCTGCCGTGGCCGGTGATCATGACCACCGGGAGGTTGGGCGCGATTTTTTTGATTTCCTTTAAGGTTTCAATCCCGTCCATGCCCGGCATCCAGATGTCCAGGAGAACAATATCGGGGGAGGCGGTTTCAATCTTCTTTAACGCCTCATACCCGTTATAGGCATGGATGACTTCAAATCCGTCATCGGACAGGATGCCCTCAAGAGATTCAATAATCGTGGTTTCATCATCAACAATCAATACTGCAGGATACATGGTCTTTTCTCCTGTTCTCCTTTTTTATGAATGATCAGGCCGGCAGCTCAATAATAAATTTTGCCCCTGCCGGCTTGTTGTCCTGGACCCTTATTACACCATTATGGTCTGAAATGATAGAGTTGACAATGGCAAGACCCAGCCCCATCCCTGATTTTTTGGTTGAAAAATAGGGCTCAAACAGCCGGGTCTTTTCTTTGTCTGAAATCCCTTTGCCGTTGTCTGCTATTTCAATCCTGACGATTTTGAGTATTTCATCATAGGCGACCTCGATGAAGATCTCCCCCTTTTTATCCACCGCGTATACGGCATTGTCAAAGAGGTTGATAAAGGCCTGTTTCATATGCTGGTGATCCAGTTTCAGAACCGGGATATTGGGGGCGAAACTGGACCGGATCTCCACTTTTTCAAGGCCTTCCCGGTACAGGGCGATGGTTTCAAGGATGATGTTTTCAATCCGGCACGGCGCAACATTGGCGTCCGGGAATTTGGCAAAGGTGGAAAATTCATTGACGATGTTCCGGATGAGATCCACATGCTCCACAATGGTGTCGGCGCAACTGGTGAAAATATCATCATTGATCTGGTGGGCGTATTTCCGTTTGAGCCGCTGGGCCGAGAGCTTGATGGGGGTCAGGGGGTTTTTCACCTCATGGGCGATCCTCCGGGCCACCTCCCGCCAGGCAGCCACCCGCTGGGCTTTCTCAAGTTCGGTGACATCATCAAAAACCAGAACCGCACCCAGGTTCCGGTCTGAATCATCTTTCAACAGGGTGAAGGTCAGCGAAAAATGTCTGGGAGTGCCTGAAACCATCACGGAAAGAGGCATTTCAATGGTTTCCTGTCCCTGGGTCACCTGGGTGAAAATAGTATCGGCCAGCTTCAAGTGCTCGTTTTTCAGGACATCCCTGTAGTTCTTCTGTAAAATGTCCCGGCTGTTGATATTCATAAGGGATTCCGCGGCCTTGTTGATGGTGATGAGGGTCCCGGCATCATCAACGGAAATCACTCCGGCGGAAATATTTTTTAAAACGATTTCAATATATTGCCGGCTTTTTTCAAGTTCTGCATTCTGGTTTCTGAGCATTTCCCCGGAAAGGGCGATCTGCTCCCTGCCCGAGGCCAGCTCCTTTGTCATGGAATTAAAGGATTTGACCAGGGTCCCGATTTCATCGTCGCTTTCAAAATCGATCCGGTAGGTCAGGTCCCCGTCCGCCACCCGCTTGGTGCCCTCCGCGAATTTCATGATGGGGATGGTAATGGTTTTGGCCAGTTGAAATCCGAACCAGATGGCGCAGAAGATCACGAGCAGGGCCACCACGGAAAGCGCGGTATAATAGAAGGTCAGGGCCGGCTTTTTAGACAGCTTGAGCTGATGGTATTCTTCGATGCCCCTTAAGATGGACTGGAGATTCCAGGACAGGTCCGGGGATAGAAGGGTGGAGATGACAATAAAGGCCTCGGCCTTTTTGGGGTCCGAGGCAAAGGGGATGGTGGCAATGGTGCGGAGCAGTTCCCCTTCCCGGATATCCTGGGAAATGGTGTTGGACAGCCGGTCTTCTGGAATATCGGTGAGTTCGTTACTGGTCAGAAGTCCGAAATGAAGCCCTTCCAGTTCATTGGAAAGGGACAGGCTGACGCGCCGGGCATCCGGGGTGTAAATCTCCACGGCATGATGGTTGAAGGCCCTCTGGATGACCTCGGCATACCGGGTCAGTTTGGTTTCATTTTCCTTGTCCAGCAGGTTTCTTGAGTCGATCTGGAATACCGCCCTTTTGGCGGAGAATTCATTCTCGGTTTCAATGTATTCATAGAGTTTGCGGCCCACGGTCATGGAACTGTCCAGGGTCTGCTCCACCGGCGCATTGAACCAGAACGCGATGCTGGTGGAGATGAACTGGATGGAGAAAAAGAAAAGAACCGTTGTGGGCAGGAGGGCCAGGACGATAAAGGCTGCAATGAGCCTTGTCTTAAGCTTTGTCCCCAGGATCTTGTTCTTTTTTCATAATAAAGCTTGGCCAGGTTTCTGAAGACCAGCAGGAGCAGGGCCAAAAGCAGCAGGAGATTGGTATTGATGAGGATGAACATGAGTACGGTGCTGGATAAGGGGAAATCATTGCCGAAATGGGTGATCCGGGTTTCGATAAAGGTGAGGACGGCCACGGCGATCAGGATGGCGAGGATGAGAATCCCTTCCCTTTTCTTTCTCTTGCGCTCGGGGCTATGATCGGTTGAATCGGCCATCTGCTCTTTTTTCCCAAGGGACTGGATCATGATGCCGTCAATAGGAGAAATTGATCAGATACCAGTTGGTTTCAAAATTCCAGTAAGAAACAAAAAAGAAAATATTGTGGAGAGACAGGGGCAGGGTGACCTTGTCCAGTTCCGCCTTGATCCGGAGCTGGTATTTGTCCCCTTTCACAAGCCGGTTCAGGGGGATGATGACCAGATTGTCGATTTCCGTCATCAGGGCCTTGGCCTCGTCAAAGGATTGGGTGACAACCGGGGCTTCATTTTTCCAGGGCCTCACCACGGAGAATTCCTTTTTCAGGGAATTGTATTTGATGGTGGACTTGATCTGGATATCGGCGATGTTCTTATCCAGCCAGGAGCTGTCGTTTTTATAAAGCGCGATATAAAAGGAAAAGGTGGTGGGCACGCCGTTCATTACAGCCTGGTTGATCTTGTCGGAAAAAGCGTTGGTGATTTCAAAATAGGTTAAAAGGTCATCCCTGGTATTCACGAGGCGGATATCCCGGATTTCAGCCACATCCTTGGCAAGGACAGGGGAGGGAAAAAGACACCCTGGGGCCGTTAGCGCCAGGATAAAAAAAATCAGCCCGTGTTTCAGGGGAAATGATCTTGTTTTTTTACGGGGAGTCATTGTATGCTGCCGGCCCGGTTTCCCAGGCGTCCTTGTTTTTTAAAAAGGTTTTAATAAACAGGTGATTCAGCGCGTGCCCGGATTTGTGGGTGATGATATGGCCCCTGATGGGCATGCCGAGAAGGGAGAAATCTCCGAGGCTGTCCAGAAGTTTGTGCCGGACAAATTCATCCGGGTATCTTAACCCCTCTTCATTTAAGATTTTATCTTGATCGATGACGATGGCATTGTCAAGACTTCCGCCCTTGCCCAAGCTGAATCTTTTAAGGAGTTCCAGATCTTTTATAAATCCAAAGGTCCGGGCCCGGCTGATGTCCCTTTCAAAATTGTCTTTTTCCCTGTCAAAGGTGATTTCCTGCTTCCCGATCAAGGGATGGGGAAAATCAATCCGGCAGGTGATTTTAAAACAGGGGGAAGGGTAAACGGATACGGATTTATCATCCTCAACCAGCTCAACGGGTTTTTTCACAATAAAATAATGCTTGGGTGCCTCCTGGCGGACGATGCCGGCGGCCTCCATCATCTGGGTGAAGATTTTGGCGCTCCCGTCCATGATGGGAATTTCATAATCATCGATTTCCACCAGGGCATTATCGATGCCCAGGCCTGAAAACCCGGCCATGAGATGCTCGATGGTGGAGACAATGGCCCCGTTGGTTCCCAGCACGGTGGCCAGGCTGGTGTCCACCACCAGCTTGAACAGGGCCTGGATGTCCTGGGTGCCGGGAAGGTCCACCCGCCTGAATTTAATGCCGTGGTTTTCCGGTGCGGGTCTGAGGGTCAGGCGGGTGATTTTCCCCGAATGGACCCCCACCCCTGAAAAAGAGATGCTTTGTGCCAGTGTGGTCTGTGTGATATAACCGGTCATATGCTGTATATTCAGTATGTTTTATCCTTGTTTGTTTTTAGATTGCTATATAGCTGATTTTAATATGCAAAGCAAAGTAAATGAGAAATATCTTTGGTTCATCCGGTTTTTTGATAAAGATAGGGATACGGAACCGGCCAAAATAATGTTTAAATGATAGCCGGGCGGAATTTCCAGGGGAGCCAGGGTGATTGCAAAGGTCAGCTCATGTTCGGTAACGGGGATCGAGGGATTTGTCGTTGAGGTTGAGGCCGATATTTCCGGCGGTCTTCCCCTGTTCAACATGGTGGGCCTGCCCGAGGTATCGGTCCGGGAAAGCAAGGACAGGGTCAGGACCGCCATTAAAAATTCCGGGTATGTCTTTCCCATGGACCGGGTGGTGGTAAACCTGGCCCCGGCCGATGTGAAAAAGGAAGGCACCGGCCTTGACCTGCCCGTTGCCCTCGCTATCCTGGCTGCCTCCGGCACGGTGCCGCCGGATCATCTCAAATCCTATCTTTTTCAGGGGAACTGTCCCTTGACGGGGACATTAAACCCATCAAAGGGGTTTTGCCCTATGCCCTGACGGCAAAGGAAAAGGGGTTTAAAGGGATCTTCATTCCGGTTGAGAATGCGGACGAGGCGGCCCTGGTGGAGGGAATCGATGTCCTGCCGGTTAAAAGCCTGTCCCGGATTGTGGATTATTTTTCAGGGTTTTCCGATCTAAAGCCCCATCAAAGAAAGCCGGAACCGGTTTCGGGGCTTGCGGACCACGGCATTGATTTCTCCGAGGTCAGGGGCCAGCTTCATGCCAAAAGAGCCCTTGAAATTGCCGCGGCAGGGTTTCACAATATTTTGATGACCGGGCCGCCCGGATCGGGGAAAAGCATGCTGGCCAAACGCCTGCCCACCATCCTGCCGGAAATGACCTTTCCCGAGGCCATAGAGGTGGCCCGGATTTACAGCATCCTGGGCCTCATTGATGGAAAGCGGCCCTTTTCACCGGCAAGGCCCTTCCGGTCCCCCCATCACACCATATCGGACGCGGGCCTTGTGGGCGGCGGGTCAAAGCCGGTACCCGGGGAGATCACCCTGGCCCATAACGGGGTCCTTTTTCTGGATGAATTGCCGGAATTTAAAAAAAATGTCCTGGAAGTCCTGCGCCAGCCCCTGGAAGACGGGAAGGTCTCCATTGCCCGGGCCGGCATGAACACGGTGTATCCCTCCAAATTCATGCTGGTGGCGGCCATGAATCCCTGCCCCTGCGGTTATCTGTCGGACCCCCACGGGAAATGCACCTGCACCCGGCCCCAGATCCAAAAATACCGGTCCAAGATTTCAGGGCCCCTCCTGGACAGGATCGACATCCGGATTGAGGTGCCCAAGGTTCCCTATAAGGACCTGGGCTCCGGGTCAAGGGGGGAGGCCTCCGCGGTGATCCGCAAACGGGTGGACCGGGCCCGGCGCATGCAGGCGGCCCGGTTTTCAAAATCCGGGATTGCCGGCAATTCCATGATTCAGGGCCGGCATTTGAAACAGTTCTGCCGCCTGGATACGGAATGTGAACAGATTCTTGAAAAGGCAGTGGATATCCTGGGCTTTTCCGCCCGGGCCTGCCATTCCATCCTGAGAACGGCCAGAACCATTGCCGATCTGGATGATACCGCGGACATCAAACGCCGCCATATGGCCGAAGCCATCCAGCTTCGGAGTTTTCGGTGAACCATATAAAAAAAGAACAGGAATATGATTAAAACAGATATTTTCAACAAGGATGTCAGGGAACAGTTCAGGGCCTCGGCCAGGGACAGGGTATACCGGTTTATCCTGGCGGACCGGACCATTAAGGGCGCCATTGTCCATACCACCCGCATGGTCAAAGAAATGAGAGCCAACCATGATCTGGAGCCCCTGGAGACCCTGGTTCTGGGCCAGGCCTATATTGCCGCGGGCCTCCTGTGCTCGGGGTTTAAGGATAAAACCGACCGGGTCAGCCTGAATATCCGGTGTTCCGGGCCCATCCAGGGCCTGGATGTGGAATCCAACGGATACGGGGAAGTCAGGGGGTATCTGAAAACCGGCCGGATCGAGGTCAAGGCTCCGGCAAAACTGAAATCCCTGTCCTCCCTCTATGGGGCCGGTTTTCTGACCGTGACCAAATACCTTGAAAACGCGCCGGTCCCCTATTCGGGCCAGGTGGCCCTGGAGCACGGCAGCATGGCCGAGGACCTGGCCAATTATTTCCTGGTGTCCGAGCAGATTCCCACGGGGTTCCGGCTGAGCGTGTTTTTTGATGAGGCGGAAGAGGTCCGGGGCGCCGGCGGGATCTTCCTCCAGGCCCTGCCCGGCGCTGATCCGGCCAAGCTGGTCGAGGCAGAGAACATTCTCCAGGGCATCCATTCCCTGGGCGAGGCCTTTGCCAAGGGGAAAACCCCGGAGGAGGTGATTCTTGAAGAATTTGCCGCTCTTGGTCCCCAAATCCTGAACAGCAGCCGGGTGGAATTTTTCTGCCGCTGCTCCAGGGAGAGGATGGAAGGGTTTTTAAAGGGCCTTTCCCAGGCGGAAAGAGAGGATATGGCGGCCAAGGGACCTTTTCCCGTTGAGGTCCGGTGCCATCATTGCAATTCTTTGTATCCGTTTACCAGGGAAGAATTGACGGCGCTTTGCAGATAGGGTATTTACAACATAAAATCCAATAAAAAGGCAGGCCCCTGGTCTGCCGAACAATAGAATGAAAGGCGGTACTCATGTGTAACCAGACCAGCGACCATACCCATGGGCATGACCATCCGGAGATTGTCCAGTTGATGCCGGTGCAGAAAGACCTCTTTGCCGTTTATCAGACTCAAACCCCGCCGACCTTTGCCGTTCAGGCGGGCAAGGGCGGTATCTGCCTTGTCCCGGTCCTTTTCATGGCCCTGATCCGGCAGGGCGCCGTCACCATGGTGGAAGGCTTTTTTGCCTCCGTCACCATTAATTCCTGCGAAGCGGTTGAGGGATTTAAGGGGTATGCCTCCTCCCTGGAAGAAGCGGAAAAATTATATTCTTAGCACAGCACCCAAGGTTCGTAAAAAGGAGACCCATGCATAAATTATTAAAGGACAGCCCCGGAGAGAAGATCATGCTTTTGGGGAACGAAGCCATCGCCCGGGGGGCCATAGAGGCGGGAGTGGCCTTTGCCACGACCTATCCGGGCACCCCGTCATCGGAGATATCCCTGAACCTGTTCCAGATGTCAAAGGAATCGGATCTTTATTTTGAATACGGCACCAATGAAAAGGTGGCTTTGGAAGTGGCGGCCGGAGCCGCCAATTCCGGATTGAGAACCTTTTGCATGATGAAGCACGTGGGCCTTAACGTGGCTGCGGATCCCCTCATGACCCTGGCCTATGTGGGCGTTACGGGGGGCATGGTCATCCTGACGGCTGATGATCCCTCCATGTTCTCCAGCCAGAACGAACAGGACAATAGATATTATGCCAAATTCGGCAACCTGCCCATGCTGGAACCCTCCTCGGTCCCCGAAGCCAGGGACATGATCAAATACGCCTTTGACCTGTCCGAACAATTGAGCCAGCCTGTCCTGTTGAGAACCACCACCAGGATCAACCACTCCAATGCCTATGTCACCTTCGGAGACATAAAAGTCCCAAAGACCAAAGGCTATTTCAAACGGGACCCCCAAAGATGCGTCACCGTCCCGGCCGTATCCCGGCAGCTCCATGTCAAGGTCCTGGAAAAAATGGACAAGGCCAAAGCCATCAGCGAGACCTCACCGCTTAACACCATTGAAGGCAAAGGACGTTTCGGCATCATCACCAACGGCGTCAGCTATTATTATGCCAGGGATGCGGTCAAGGACCTGGGCCTTGACGCCCAAATCCTGCGCATCGGCTTTTCCAACCCCCTGCCGGAACAAAAGATCAAGGCCTTTCTTAAAGGCTGTGACAAGGTCCTGGTCATCGAAGAAGGCGAACCCTTCATGGAAGAAGCCGTCAAGGCCTTTGCCCAGGAAGAGGGGATGACCCTCCCCATTCAGGGCAAATCCAAAACCCTCTTCTCCAGACTCTACGAATACGACCCGGCCATGGTGAGGGAAAAAACCGCGGCCTTTTTCAAGGTCCCCTATACCCCCACAACCAAAATCAATACCGATAACATTCCCCCCCATCCCCATGCGGCCCCCCAACCTCTGCTCGGGCTGCTCCCACAGGGCCACCTTCTACGAGGTCCAGCAGGCCGCCAAGGGCATGGACATTATCTGCCCCAATGATATCGGCTGTTATACCCTGGGCTTCTTACCCCCTTTAAGCACCGGAGACTTTGTCATATGCATGGGGTCCTCCGTCAGCACCTCCTGCGGGTTCTCCAAGGCCACGGACCAGAAAGTGATTTCTTTTATCGGGGACTCCACCTTTTTCCATTCCGGCATCACAGGCCTGGTCAACGCCGTGTTCAACAACCATAATTTCACCCTGGTCATCCTGGAGAACGGCATCACGGCCATGACCGGCCACCAGCCCCACCCGGCCGCGGACATGGAACAGTTCGGGCTTTCAGGCTACGGCCGGGTCAATATCGAAGCCCTGGTCAAAGCCATCGGGGTCCAGCACGTATCCGTCATCAAACCCTTTAAGGTCAGAAAAGCATAGACACCATACAGAAGGCCCTGGCCTTTAAGGGGGTATCCGTGGTTATCTCCCAGGAGCCCTGCATGCTCTACGCCAAGAGCATCAAGGCCCTCAAAGCCCGGCCCTTCCGGGTAACGGACAAATGCAAAGACCATAAAGACTGCATCAATTCCATTGCCTGCCCCTCCTTCTACATCGAAGACGGCCGGGTCAACATCGATGCCGACACCTGCGTGGGCTGCGCCCTCGCGCCCAGATCTGCCCTGAAAACGCCATCACTCCCATCAAACAATAAAGGATATCCCTATGGAAACAACCCGATTGATCATCGTAGCAGTGGGAGGCCAGGGTAACCTTTTGGCCTCCAAGGTCCTGGGAGAGGCAGCCCTGATCTCAGGAGTCCCCGTCCGCATGAGTGAAATCCACGGCATGGCCCAAAGAGGCGGCGTGGTGGAATCGGCCATCGTATTCGGAGAGGCCGAAAGCTCCATCATCTCCGACAACGAAGCCGACATCCTTCTCGGTTTTGAACCGGCTGAGACCTTAAGAGCCATCAACCGTGCCAACAAAAACACCATCGTCATCACCAATACGGCAACACTCCCCCCCTTTACCGTGGCCATCGGCAAGGGGGTCTACCCCCCCATCGACACCATCAAAAGCCTCCTCCGGGAAAAATGCAAAAGCCTGGTGGCCATCGACGCCATGAAGATCGCCAGAGAGCCGGCACCCCCATGAGCGTGAATATCGTACTCCTGGGCGCCCTGGTCCAGTCCGGCCGCCTGGGCTTTACCCGGGAAACCATGCTGGAGGCCATCAAAAGAAGAACCAAAAAAGACTTCCTTCCCATGAATATCAAGGCCTTTGACATGGGGTTTGAGGCCGCGGAAAAGGCGTCTAAGGGATAACCCCTGATCTTTTGTCCCATCATCAATAAGGAGACCCCCATGGCAAAACGATTGT
>JAAUSZ010000205.1 GCA_012031875.1 Desulfobacula sp. | reverse complement strand
AGATAATCCAGAACCAGGTCCGCCTCAATGGAATCCTGAAGATAGGGAAAGGGATCATCGATGAAGGCAGGCAGGTCCCCGTCGATATTGATGATGGTAACGGCAAACCGGGAGTTGCCGAACCGGTTGATCCCCGATATTTTGCTTTCCCCGGACCCGTTCTGCTGGAAAACCACAATTTTCTGCATGGGAGGCATTCCTTATAAAATCCGTATCATGCCCGGACCAGGGTATAGCATTGGCCGGCCGTATCATACCGCACCATGCCGTGGCGGCTGGAGGTGATCATATGCCGTGATACATCCGAGGGGGCCAGGCCCAGCTTTTCCGAGATGGCCCCCGTGGACAGCGGGGCTGTCTTTAAAAGCCCGATGATCCGGCTCATGGCCAGTTTTTCAGCGATGGCCCCGTCAAAGACCCGGTCCAGCTCTCCGCTTTCCAGGAATTCATGGACCCCGGCTTCGGTCCGGACCGGCAGTCTGAGTTTCTCCCTTTCCACCAGTTTGATATAGGGAACCAGCCTGGCCGCCGCTTCAAGGTTCAGGGTCAGGTCCTCCTTGCCCATGTTTTCCGAGGAGCCCAGGGGTCCCAAATGCCGGATCTTTTTGCTGAAATCATTCATGACCTCGGCAAACCGGATGCCCTCGCCGGCGGACACCCATTCCAGCCTCAGCCGGTCCGGGTTTACCCCGGTATGGGCCAAAAGTTTTTTGCAGAGCCGGGAATTGACCAGGGCGTCATAATTGCCCTCCGGGTTATAATGGCAGTCGTTCAAATGGCAGCCGCCCACAAAGACCCCATCGGCCCCGTTCAAAAGGGCTTTGACCAGAAATCTCAGGTCCACCCGGCCCGAGCACATGACCCGGATCACCCTCAGATAGGGAGGATATTGAAACCGGGAAACGCCGCAAAGATCTGCGCCGCCGTAGCAGCACCAATTACACAGAAAACCGATGATGGTGGGTTTGAAATTTTGTTCCATTTTTATATTTTCCTTTCAAAATCCGGGAAGTTTTGTTTACCGGTCCGCCTCAGCAAGATCGAAAAACGCCGCATCCAGTTGATATAAGATTTCTTCATCCGTATAGTGCTTGAGCTGGATGGCCTCGGTGGGGCATTTGGCGTTGCAGAGCCCGTCTCCCTTGCACAGGACCGGGATGACTTTAGCCTTTTTGCCCTTGGGCGTATCATAAAATTCAATGGCGCCATAGCTACAGGCCGTGATACAGGCTCCGCAGGAAATACAGCGGTCCTCGTCCACAGCACAGACGGAACCCGAAGCCGTGACCGTATCCCGGGAAAGCAGCACCCCTGCCCGGCCCGCGGCCCCATAGGCCTGGTTGATGGTTTCCGAAATATGCTTGGGATAATGGGCCGTACCGCAGAGAAAGACCCCTTCTGCGGCAAAATCAACGGGTCTCAGTTTGACATGGGCTTCCTGGAAAAATCCTTCCGGGCTCAGGGCCACCTTGAACAGCCCGGCGGTGTTCTGGATGTCCGGCGGCGGCACGGCCGCGGCGGACAGGACAAGGACATCCGCATCCAGTTCCAGGCGCTTGCCCAGGACATAATCCGGAACCATGAGCCTTAAAACGGTTTTTCCGCCTTCTTTTACGGCTTCCACGACGGGTTTGTCACAGGCTTCATACCGGATGAACCTCACATCTTTTTCCGAGGCTTTCCGGTAATAATCCTCATTGAACCCGTAGGTTCTCATGTCCCGGAACAGGATGTAAATGTTCAGGCCGGGGTTGATCTCTTTGAGTTTCAGGGCGTTTTTGACGGCATGGGTGCAGCAGACCCGGGAGCAATAGTTTCTTTCCTCGTTCCGGCAGCCCACGCACTGGATCATGACCAGGTTTTGGGCCTGGGTCAGTTCCGGGGCCCCTGTGAATATTTTTTCTTCCAGTTCCAGTTGGGTCAGGACCTGGTCCTGTTCTCCGTAAAGGTATTCCGTGGGTTTGTATTCCGCCGCACCCGTGGCCAGGACGGCGGCCCCGTGCCGGAGGGTTAAAACCCGGCCCTCGGTGTGAACCGTGGTGGTGAAATTGCCCACATAGCCGGAGACATCGGTGATGACGGCTTCATGGGAGACATGGACCAGGGGGTTCTGGTAAATTTTTTGGATCAGGTCATCCAGGAAGGCCTGGACATCCATGCCGTCCAGGGTGGTGTGTAGCCGGCGGGCCATGCCGCCCAGGTTCTTTTCCTTTTCCAGGAGATGCACCTCAAAACCCTGTTTGGCCAGGCTCAGGGCGCTGGTCATGCCGGCAATGCCGCCGCCCACCACCACGGCGGTCTTGTTGACGGGCAGATCGAATTCCAGGAGGGGTTCCAGGTTTTTCGTCCGGGCCACGGACATCCGGACCAGGTCCTTTGCCTTTTGGGTGGCCTCGTCTTTTTCCTTGGAATGGACCCAGGAGCAATGTTCCCGGATATTGACCATATCATAGAGATACTGGTTGATCCCGCCCTCCCGGAGGGTGTCCCGGAATACGGGCTCGTGGGTCCTGGGCGTGCAAGCCGCCACAATCACCCGGTTGAGGCCCTTTTCCCGGATGGTGTCCGTGATCTCCTGGGCCGAATTGGTGGCGCAGGAAAAAAGCTGTTCCTGGGCATGGACCACATGGGGCAGGCTCAGGGCATAGTCCACCACGGACGGGACATTCACGATGCGGCCGATATTGGCCCCGCAATGGCAGACAAAGACCCCGATTTTCAGGTCTTCGGCGGAAACATCCCGTTCCGTGGGATAGACCCTTTCCCTGGACAGTTTGCCCCGTCGAAAAGAAAGCAGCTCGCCGCATTGGGCGCAGGCCCCGCCGGCGGTAAACACCGATTCGGGAATATCCATGGGGCCCTGGAAGGCGCCGGTGACAAAAACGCCGGGCCGGGAGGTTTCCACGGGGTTGGTTTCAGAGATTCTGCAAAACCCGTGGGCGTTCAGGTCAATGCCGAATTGATCGGCCAGGCCCTTGTACCCGGCCGGGGGTTCCAGGCCCACGGACAGGACCACCATGTCGAATTCTTCTTCCTTGACCCCGGCATCGTTGGTGCTGTAGCGCAGGATCACGTTTTTGGTGTCCGGGTTTTCCCCGGCCACGGACACATAGCTCCGGACAAACCGGATCCCGGGAAGGCTCTCGGCTCTCTGGTAGAAGCGTTCAAACCCCTTGCTGTAGGACCGGATATGATTGTGGAAGATGGTGCATTGGGCGTCGGCGTCATGGTCTTTGGTGAGGATCACCTGTTTCTGGGTATAGGTGCAGCATACGGCGGAACAATAGCTGTGGTCGCCCTCGGTGACCCGCCGCGACCCCACGCAGTGGATCCAGGCTATTTTGTGCGGGTGCTTTTTGTCCGAGGCCCGCAATATCTCGCCCTCATAGGGTCCGGTGGCGCAGAGGAGGCGCTCGTAATCCAGGCTGGTGACCACGTTTTCATATTCCCTGTACCGGTATTCCTCCCGGGTGGACGGGTCAAAGGCGGAAATGCCGGGGGACAGGACCACGGCCCCCACATGGATACAAAGGGTCTCGGGTTCCTGGTTGAAATCCAGGGCATTGTTTTTACAGGCCCCGATGCAGATGGTGCATTTTTTATCTTCCAGGAAAATGCATTTCTCGTCAATATAGGGGATCAGGGGAATGGCCTGGGCAAAATACATGTGTACGGCCTTGTTCCTGGAAATGTCACGGTTGAAGGGGTCGGGCACGGTCACGGGGCAATATTCCGCACAACTGGTGCAGCCCGTGCATTTATCCGTATCCACATACCTGGGCCGTCTCACCAGGGTGATGGTGAAATCGCCGGCCTGGCCTTGGACCCTTTCCACCTCGGTCATGGTCAGGATGTCGATATTGGGATGGCGGTTGCATTCCAGAAATTTGGGGGATTCAATACACATGGAGCAGTCATTGGTGGGAAAGGTCTTGTCCAGCATGGCCATATGGCCGCCGATGGTGGGTGATTTTTCAACCAGGTATACCTTATATCCTGCCGTGGCAAGGTCCAGGGAGGCCTGGATCCCGCTGATCCCTCCGCCCACCACCATGACGTCGCCGAATTTGTTTTGATTTGAAATAGTTTCCACTGTTTTTTCCGTCCTTGTTTAAAGATTGGGTTCAAATTTGGGGTCTGGGATAAAGCCCGGCCCTCTGGACGATTTCCGGGACCTTTTCCTCCCATTCAATGGCCATGATATGGAAGCCGGAAACCCCTTTGACTTCTTTCAGTTCCTGGATATGTTCCACGCAGATATTAACGCCCTCTTCGGCCTGTTTGTCCTTGGGAACCCCGGCCAGGCGGGCGATGATTTCATCGGGCACGTCCATGCCCGGCACCTTGTTTTTCATGTATTTGGCCATACCCACGGATTTCATGGGGGTCATGCCGGCCATGATGAAGGTCTTTTCCGTGAGGCCCCGGTCCGCGGCCCGTCTGATCCATTCCTTGAATTTGTCGATATTGTAGATGCACTGGGTCTGGATGAACTCGGCCCCGCAGGCGATCTTTTTGGCCAGGCGCGGCACCCGGATTTCAAAGGGGTCGGCAAAGGGGTTGGCAGCGGCGCCCACAAAGATCTGGGGAGGGCGTTTGATGGCGTCTCCGCCCAGGAATTTGCCTTCGTCCCGCATATACCGGACGGTCTGGACAAGCTGCATGGAGTCGAGGTCATGGACGTTCTGGCCGGCTTTGCAGTCGCCGAAGCTCTGGTGGTCCCCGGACAGGCAGAGCATGTTGGGGATGTCAAAGGAGGCGGCCCCCAGGATGTCGCTTTGAAGGGCGATGCGGTTCCGGTCGCGGGTGACCATCTGGAGGACCGGTTCAATGCCCAGAAGTTTTAAATGGATGCAGGCGGCCAGGGAGGACATGCGGGTCATGGCGGTCTGGTTGTCCGTGACGTTGACGGCGTCCACATAGTCTTTGATGAGGAGGCCTTTCTTTTTCACTTCTTCGGCATCGCTTCCCCGGGGGGGGCCGCATTCCGAGGTTACGCCCAGGTGTCCGGCCTTTAATATCTTTTCCAGTCTGCTGTGGGTATTTAATGCGCTCATATCTTCACATCCTCCCGTGTCACCTTTCTTGGGCCGCCGGCCCGGTCCGTGGACCAGTCCTTGATGGGGGCCACTTTTTCATAATCTTCCATTTTGTCCAGGGCTTTGAGCCGGTCCACGATGAGCTGCCAGGCGCAGTCCACGTCTTTGCTGATTTCGCATTTGCCGTTGGTGGAGCCGCCGCAGGGGCCGTTCATGACCCGTTTGGCGCACCGGGATACGGGGCAGATGCCGCCGGTCCGGGCCAGGATGCAGGCTCCGCAGGCCTGGCATCGTTCCGTCCAGAGGCCCCGGTCTTCGTTGGCCCCCAGGCATACGGTGTTGACGCCCGGAAGCAGGGGCGTGGTCAGGTATTTCTCCGCGGCAAACTGGACCCCGACGCCGCAGGCCAGGGAGACAACGGCGTCATATTTGTCGATGTCGGCCCGAATCTCTTCCAGGTATTCATGGTCGCACTGGCGTTCCAGGGTTCGCTCGTCAATGGTCTTTTCCCTGCCCTGGGCCATGAAATTCATCCTCAGGGCCGAGGCCAGGATCTCCACTTCCTTTTTGCCCCCGGCTTCGCACACGGTGACGCATTCGTTGCACCCCAGTATCAGGATGCGGTCAAAATTCTCCACTTCCCCGATAATCTCTTCAATGGGTTTCTTTTTGCTATGATCATCAGCAAACCTCATATTATACTGTTAATTATGGTTAATGCGTCATGCCGCACTTTTTTTCCGTTTTGCCAGACGAATGGGGCTGGGCCCCAATTCCTTGATCTTATTGTCCATTTCAATGGCATACTGGGCAAACAGGGGGCCTTCACCCGAGGACAGATTGAACATCTTCACCCGGTCTCCGCCCACGCCCACCTTGTCAAGGATGAGCTTGGCCTGTTCCACCCGCTTTCTGGCCCTGAAATTGCCTCGTTATAATGGCAGTCCCCTTCCATGCAGCCCACCACAAAGGCGCCGTCCGCACCTTTTTCAAAGGCCCTGAGAATGTGGATGATATCCACCTTTCCGGTACAGGGAACCCTAACAATCCTGAAATTCGCCGGTATCTTCAATCGCATGGAACCTGCCAGGTCCGCGGCTGAATACCCTCAGTAATTACAGCAGAAGGCCAGGATGACCGGGTCAAACTCATTTTCCATTATATTACCCCCTCCAGCAAGGCATCCACCTTGCTGAGCAACTGGTTGTCTTCATACCAGTTCAGTTTAATGGTTTTGGCAGGACATTCGGCTGCACATACGCCGCATCCCTGGCACAAAGCCGGATCAATATAACTGACGCCCATCTCGTTGATGACCGGTACATGGTAGGGACAGGACCGGACACAGACCAGACAGGAGGCGCAATTTTCCTGCATGACCTCGGCCGTTACCGAGGACAGGGTCAGGGATTCCTGGGAAATAAAGGTGGTTGCCCTGGACGCGGCGGCCATGGCCTGGCTGATGGTCTCGGTGATGAGCTTGGGACCATGGGCCGTGCCGCAGATGAAAATGCCTTCCGTGGGCGCTTCCACAGGTCTCAGCTTCACATGGGCTTCCATGAAAAAACCTTCCCGGTTCCGGCCGGTCTTGATGATGGTGGCCAATTCCTCCGTATCCGCAGCCTGGACCCCGGCGCTCAGCACCACAAGATCTGCTGCGGCTTCCACCTTGCAGCCCAGGACATGGTCGGTGAAGGTGACGGCCATTTTCCCGTCTTCTCCCTTGACCACTTCCGGCGGATTTTCAACGTCAAACCGGGAAAAGATCACGCCCAGGTTCCTGGCCTTGGTATAAAATTCCTCCAGCATGGAATACATTCTCATATCCCGGTAAAGGATGAACACATCGGTCTCCGGGTTCTGCTCCTTCAGGGCAATGGCGTTTTTCACGGCATTCTGGCAGCAGATCCGGGAGCAATTGGGGTTTTTCTCGTTCCGCGACCCCACGCACTGGATCATGATGACCCGGTCCAGGTCCTTTGTTTTGCCTGCTTCGATCCGGTCGGCCAGCTCGAGCTGGGTCAGGACCGATTCGCTCTGCCCGTACAGGTATTCCGTGGGCTGGTATTCAACGGCGCCCGTGGCCACAATCATGGCCCCATGGTCGATGATTTTTTCTTCCATGGACGGCCCCACCAGGACCGTGGTGGAAAAATTCCCCTTATACCCGCCGAACCCGACGATGAGGGCCTGCTTCAAAATATCGATCTTGGGATGGGTTTCCACGGACTGGACCAGTCCCGCCAGATAGGCCTGGATATCGGCCCCCTCAATGGTATGATGAAGCCGGTTGCCGAGACCGCCCAGGACGGTTTCCTTTTCCACCAGGGTGACGTGGTACCCCTGGTCTGCCAGGCCTTTTGCCGAAGTCATGCCGGCAACGCCGCCGCCGATGACCAGGGCCTTGGGGATGACGCTTATCCGTTTGTCATGGAGGGGCCCCAGGGTCGCCACCCGGGACACGGCCATGCGGATGAGGTCCTTGGCCTTCTTTGTGGCTTTGTCGGGTTCGTGGAAATGCATCCAGGAGTCCTGGTTCCGGATATTGGCCATCTCAAAGAGATATTTGTTCAGGCCCGCATCCTCCAGGGTGTCCATGAAAATGCCCTCATGGGTCTTGGGGGTGCAGGAGGCCACCACCACCCGGTTGAGCTGATGCTCGTTGATGATTTCCTTGATGGACACCTGGGTGTCCTGGGAACAGGTAAAGAGGTTCCCCCCGGTATAGACCACATTGGGAAGGGTCTTGGCATAATTTTCCACATCTTCCACATCAATGACCCCGGCGATATTGATCCCGCATTTGCAGACAAAGACCCCGATTCTGGGTTCTTCGCCCAGGACATCCCTTTCCTGGGGTTTGGCCACGGTTTTGGTCCGGGTATTCCGGGCCGGGGCCAGTTTGATGCCGGCGGCGCAGGCCGCGCCGCTGGCCTCCGTCACCGAAGACGGAATATCCTTGGGTCCCTGGAAGGACCCGGAGACATATACACCGGGGCGGGAGGTCTGCAAGGGGTTAAAGACCTGGGTTTTTACAAAATTATATTTGTCCAGGTCCACGCCGATGCGGTTGGCAAGGTCCACGCTTTCCTTGGGAATCACAAGGCCCACGGACAGGATGACCATATCAAAGACTTCCTTCTGCATCCGGCCTTCTTCATCGGCATAGTTCAGGATGAGATTGTCGGTTCCCGGTTCTTCCACCACGGAATGAATCCTGGATTTGACAACCTGACCCTTCCTGCTGG
>JAAUSZ010000204.1 GCA_012031875.1 Desulfobacula sp. | reverse complement strand
AAATGATGCAAGCCATAAAGATCAGCTTCATTGTGTCATGATCGGGGTCGGAGTCCGCTTTTGATTTTTCAGCGGGCAGAAAAACATGCCCCCCGCTGGATGCAGCAGGCTGGGATGGAGTGGATATTTCGATTGGGCAGTGACCCGAAAAGGCTCTGGAAAAGATATTTAAAACATAACCCGAGATTTGTGTTTTATTTTTTAAAACAGCTCCTGTTTAATAAGACCTATCATTAATGGATACCCTCCCCGGCCCTTCATTTTCCAAAGAGATTGAGATTGCGCTTTTATGTTCCGGCATAACGATCAAAGATCAGGATCTCGAACGGGTCAAATATTTGTGTACGCAACGGATTGACTGGTCGTTTTTAAAGGGCCTGATTGTCCAGAACCGGGTTTATGTGATTGTCTACCACAATTTAAAACCCTTTAAAGAAATCCTTCCTGAAGGTTTTTTGTCTGAATTAAAAGAGCTGGCCATATCAACGGGCACTCGGAATTTTATGTTTGCCGTCTTTTTGCAAAGGCTTGTTGCAGACTTTACCCGGCAGGGTATTTTCATCCTGCCTTTTAAAGGCCCGGTTCTTGCCGAATATATATATAAGGATATTATTTTCAGGCCCTTTTCTGACCTTGATGTTTTGGTGGATAAATCCGATGCCGTTGCGGCCTTTGACCTGTTAAAAAACAGGGGATTGACTCCACAATTTAAATTGAGCCCCTCTCAGTTCAAAAAATATATAAATGATGAAGATCATTTCTCATTTTGTGAGCCTCAAAAAAAAATCACCGTAGAACTTCACTGGGATATGGCCGGTTTGTATTTATCCAAGCCCTTAACCGTATCCGGCCTGAAAGAGCACATCACAAGCGGAACCCTGAGCAACGCATCAATTCCCTGTCTTTCATCTGAAGCGCTGTTGCTGTATCTTTGTGTTCACGGCGCCAAACACGGGTGGGAACATCTGGAGCAGATCTGCTGTGTAACGGAAGTCCTGAACCAAACCCGGACCTGGACTGGGAAAAATAATAAAGCTATCCTCGGACTGGCAATGCAGGAACATGCTTTCTCTGGGCTTATGCCTGGCCGGTAATCTTTTAAAGGCCCCCCTGCCTGATCCCATTCGCCTGACCATTCATAATAATGAAACAATATTAGCCATCGCCGATAAGGTTATAGACCATTTGTTTAACCCCGGGCCGGATCAGAAAGAAAATCTCTCTGACCGGTTTTCATCATTTCACATCCATATCAGGGATTCTTTTACAGATAAAATCCGGTATGCGCTCAGGCTGATGTTCAGGCCGACGGATAAGGAATGGTTGTATTTTCCCGTGCCTGCATATCTGTCCTTTGTTCATTATTTTTTAAGGCCGGGCCGTCTGCTGTTTTGCACAATAAGAGGGGAAGATGCTTAAAGAGAAGGGATCCTTAATCCTTGAAATGCAAAAGGCCATTGATATTGCCATTACGGGCTTTTCATTTATTGCCGCCTATTTTATCAAACGGAATCTTCTGCCCGAGGGGCTGAGCGAGCTGTCCAATGATCCCAACTACTATATCGTCCTGCTGTTGATTGTGATTGCCTGGTATATTTCCTTCAAATGGATGGGCATGTATATGTCCTACCGCCAGCAAGCCTTCTGGCAGTTTTTTGTGGTCATCCTGAAATCCTGTTGCATGGGTATGGCCCTTGTGGGCATGGCCATGTATCTGACACGGATCCAGGGAGTCAGCCGTCTGTTGATGGGGATCTTTTTCATACTGGATATCTGCCTTTTGACCTTGTTCAAATATATCATTTTCAAGACCCTGGAAAAAATCCGGACCGATGGCTTCAATACCCGGAATATTCTGATTGTGGGCAGCGAGGACCGGGCCTGCCAGGTGATTGAAGCGGTTGAAAAATACAGGGCCACGGGCTACCGGGTTCTGGGGTGCTTTGAGCTGGAAGAAAAAGATCTGGGGAAACCGGTTTATGGCGATTATAAAGTCATCGGCCTGATCCGGGATCTTGAAACCTATCTGAGAAACAATATTGTGGACGAACTCATTTTTGCCATGCCTTTGAAAAAGATAAAAAAGGGGGACCGGTATATGGTTCTGGCGGAAAGCATGGGCATCAAGGTCAGGATTATCCCGGACTGGGAACTGCATTACCTGATGTACCGGCCGGGCATCGCCACCATCCAGTTTGAAGAATTTCTAGGGGTTTACAACATGGCCCTTCAATCCACCCCCCAGAACGAGGGGAAATTATTGATCAAAAATGCTTTTGATGTTGTTTCAGCCGCCTTTCTGATCCTCATCCTATCGCCTTTTTTGATGATCATCGGTCTTGCCATAAAAATATTCTCAAAGGGGCCGGTCTTATACAAACAGGAACGCCTGGGGATGAACGGCAGACGCTTCCAGGTCTATAAATTCAGGACCATGGTTAAAAATGCCGACGAACTGTTAAAAGAGCTTGCGGAAATGAATGAGGCCGACGGCCCGGCTTTTAAAATTAAAAATGACCCGCGGATTATTCCCTATGTGGGGTCTTTCTTACGAAAAACCAGTCTGGATGAGCTGCCTCAGTTGTTGAATGTGATTAAGGGAGAAATGAGCCTGGTGGGGCCGCGCCCCCCCATCCCCAAGGAGGTGGATGAGTACTCGGTCTGGCACCGGCGCAGACTGTCTATGAAACCCGGCATGACCTGCCTGTGGCAGATTGCGCCCAGGCGGAATGATTTAAGCTTTGAAGACTGGATGAAACTGGACCTGAAATATATTGACACCTGGTCCCTGTTCAATGATTTCAAGATCCTTGTGCTGACTGCCCGGGCCGTCCTGACCGGTGCGGGGAGATAACTGAAAAAAATGCTGACTTATACCAAATACTATAAAATAGCAGGGATTACCCTTCAGGTTAACTCTGACCTTCCGATATTGGAAAACACCTTCCACCCAAAATTCAAAATCTTTGAGGTGGATTTCCCGGAAAATGATTGCATTATTATTAACCATCATTTTACTGGGATGAAAATTCAATGGCAGAGGATCACGATGATCCGATATACTTTCGCCCCCCCTGGGCCATCTATCAGAAAGATGGCAATATTATCTACAAATGGATAGAAGCTGACCCTCCATATAAAAACTGCAATCGAAAAGCCATTGCAAACAATAGTCATACAAAAATAGATATCTTTACCCACCCAAAATTACAAAAAATATTTGAGAAAGGATCTCTTACCAGCCTCACCTTATTTCCCAGTGACCAGATTCTGATTGGAAGACTGATGGCCTATCGGCAAGGTTGTATCATCCATTCGCTGGGCATCATACTGGATGGAAAGGGATATCTGTTCGTTGGCCATTCCAGTGCAGGCAAATCAACAATGGCCGGTATGATGAAAAAGGATTCTGAAATTCTTTGTGATGACAGGAATATCATCAGAAAAATCGATAATTGTTTCCAATTATTTGGAACTTGGAGCCACGGAGATGTTCCTGATGTTTCCTCTAATTCCGCACCGTTAAAAGCGATCTTTTTTCTTGAGCAATCAAAATGTAATGCACTTGACAAGATAAACGATAAAAAACATATCCTCCGAACCCTGCTTGCCTGCCTTATCCGGCCGGTCGGAACATTGGATTGGTGGGATAATTCACTGGATATTCTTATGTCCGTATCGAATGAAATCCCCTGCTGGAATCTAAAATTTGATAAAAGTGGTACTGTGTTTAATTTAATCAAAAGATTAAAAGAGGCTGAAAATGGAAATTGATCTGGAGTCAATATATATACCATCAAGCAAAGTTGTCGCTAGAAAAATTGAAGATGAACTGATCATCATTCCGATTCAAAACGGGCTTGCTGATCTGGACGATTCAATGTTTTCATTGAATGCAACAGGTCAGGCGGTTTGGGAAAAGCTGGCTCCCAATAGAACCGTTTCTTTTGTCTGTTCCTCTCTCGCTGATGAATTCAATGCATCGTTTGAAGAAGTCAAAAATGATGTTTTGCTTCTCTTGAATCAGCTTTTTCAAAAAAAGCTGATTGTTAAAATAGAAAAGGGCTGACCTGTTTGAAAGAACTCTGCTTATCTCCGGATAACTTAAGTGGATTGCTGGACATTTTGCTTGGGGAAAAGCACGCACAAAGAGTTAAAATCCCGTGTAAAGGATTCAGCATGAGCCCTTTCATTAGCGATTCCGATACCATTGTCATCGAACCCCTCAACACTATTAGAAATCTAAGGATTGGTGATATTGTCGTTGTCCTCCTGTCAAAACAAAAAATTATCATTCATAGGATCATCAGGATCAAAGACGGATCTTTATTGCTGAAAGGAGACAACCTTGCGGACTGTGACGGCTGGTTCAAAAAAAGAGAGGTCATGGGAATTGTAGAGGCCGTATTTAAAAAAAAATTCAACTATAGATGCAACCCCTTTATAAACTATATCATTGCAATCGGTTCCCGGACAAAAATATTCAACCGTTTCCTGGTCTGCATAAAAAAACTGAAGACAAAATATGTCTGAATCAAATGATCCACAACTAATCAGCCTGTCTGATTTTTCCGCTTTAAATAAAGCCATAAAAAAAAGGCGGTTGCTTTCATTAGCCCTTGAATTGACCCATAGGTGCAATAACAATTGTGTGCATTGCTATATTAACCTGTCGGCCAATGATAAAAAAGCAAAAAAAAATGAGCTGAGTTTTGAGGATATAAAAGACATAGTGAATCAGGCTTTTTCTATGGAAACCCTCTGGGTTCTTTTGAGTGGGGGAGAACCCCTGTTAAGAGACGATTTTTGTGATATTTATATCTATTTAAAGGAAAAAGGCTTTCTCGTTTCTATTTTTACAAATGCTTCACTTATTTCAAAGGAGCACATAGAAGTATTCAAAAAATACCCGCCGAGAGATATTGAAGTATCAGTTTACGGCATATCTGAAATAACCCACAAAAGGATAACCCGGAAAAACACATTCACCGACACCATGAAGGGCATTGAGAGGCTGATTAACAGTCCTTTGTCATTTGTACTAAAAACAGCCGTTATGCAATCCAATCACAAAGAATTCTTACAAATCTCTGAATTTTGTAAGAAAGCCACCAACCGCCCTTTTAAATTTGATCCTTTCTTAACTCTCCGGTTAGACAGGAATCTTCGGAAGAACAGCCGGATAATAAAAGAGCGGCTGAGTGTTGAAGAAATAATCGAATTGGAAAAACTGGATAAAAATCGCTCAACCGCCATTAAAAAACAATGCCTGTCCGCCGGCACTGATGATTTAAAGGAGGATGAAGATATATTCCGGTGCCGGGCCGGGATTAACTCAGGTTGTATAGACTGCTATGGAAATTTTAAGCTTTGTTCATCTCTGGTTAGAAAAGAATGTATCTATGATTTAAAAAATGGTTCCCTTGCGGATGCTTGGAATAATTTCACGCCACACATAAGAATGAAAAAATCCGCAGACCCTTTATTTAAAAAGCACTGTGGAAGCTGCAGCTTGGTACACCTTTGCATGTGGTGCCCGGCCCATTCGGACCTGGAAACAGGCGAGCTGGACAAACCTGCTCCATATTTCTGCGATACTGCTCTGAAAAGGTATTCCTATTTTAACAGCGATATGCCATAATATTTGTAAAATTTATAATCAAGAAGATTGTGGCACTATATTTGCATTTAATCTCAGATAAAAACCGAATCATACGGAGGGAAAAATGGATAAAAAAAAGACCTGGAAAAAACCCGAATTGATTATCATCATTCGGTGCCGACCTGAAGAGAGTGTATTGTCGGCATGCAAGCAGGCAGGCGCCTGCACCGAAGCAAACGGCAATGCAAAAAGCTGGGCCAACAGTTAAATTTACTTTTCTGAGGTATAATTATGAAAAAAATCAATTTATTATGGGTGCTGTTAGCAATTTTGTTTGTTCCATCCTTTGCTCTTTCAAGCACCATAGACCGGATTTCAGGCTTTGCCGTAAAAGCCAATGACATGGATGGGATGGCGGTAACAATCACCTTCTCAGATGGCTCTACAGCTCAACAATTGTGGGATGATATCGGGGGTGATAGTTCAGGAGTAAGCGGTGTCCAAGGGGATGAGTGGTCTTTGATCAATGAACGGTATTATCCCGGATATGACGACACAATGATGAATTGGTGGACCCTATCCGGTACAGACATTTCCAGCATAACCATCAACGCTGTTTCCGCCGGTATCGTCTTTGATATTATCACTTCATCTTTTGGGACTTTTGACTCAAGGCAGGGCTGGTGGGATGCCAATGACAAAAGCGGCACCGCATCTTCCGGCGGTGGATATTTAGCCTATAATGCAAATGGCGGCTATTACTATATTGATAATAGTGCCACTAACGGAATTGCTTTTAGTTGGAGCTTCAGCGACGAAATTGAAGTAACCGGCCAGACTCAACCAAATCCGCTTGATGTCTGGGGTGCATTGACATTAACCTTTGCCAGCGGTTTCACCGGAGACCTGATCTTCTCCCTTGACACTGATACCTCAGCCGTTCCGGAGCCGGCAACCATGGTTCTTTTCGGACTCGGCCTTTTGGGAATAAGTGTGGCTGGAAGAAAACGATCCTAAGATCGCTGATGTCCTTTCTTTAGTTTCTACTATAAAGACAGAGAGTTACAATACTCTCTGTCTTTTTTTTCATTTTATGTATAATCATACCCGATGGATATAAACTCGCTAAACACAAAGCTTCGGAATGCCGCCCGCATAGACAGAGCCATAAAACTGGTATGGCAGGCATCCCCCAGGTATGCGGGCTTATCCGGCATAATTTTGGTGGTCCTGGGATTTCTCCCAATTCTTTCCTTATATCTCCTAAAACTCATCATCGACTCTGTTACCCAATTGGTTTTCAACGGCGGCAATGGCATTTCAGAAAAAGGCTTTTCAAATGTTCTGATATATATTGGATTTGCCTGCATCGTCGGGCTGTTAATGTCATTTTTTAATTTTTTATCAGACTATCTGAAAAAGGCGCAAACCCTTACGGTTGCAGATTATATATTTTCTGAACTTCACAAAAAATCAGCGACCATAGACCTTGAGAATTATGAATCCTCTGCGTACCAAGACTTACTCCACCGTGCTCAACAGGAAGGCCCGTACAGACCCACAAGCATTGTGCAGGGGTTGTTTGCAGCGGGCCAGAGCTGCACCTCCTTTGCGGCGGTGATATGGCTTTTGTTCATGCTTAATCCTTTTTTCCCATTTCTGATCATCTCTGTATCAATTCCAGGCGTTTTGCTGCGTCTTAAATATTCCGAAAAAATCTATTCTTGGCAACTCAAAAGCACTGAGGATGAAAGACGAGCCTACTATTTTCACTATATGCTGACGGGCGATGCGCACGCCAAGGAATTCAGGCTGTTCAACCTTGGCAATCACTTTATTGAACAGTTTAAGGTCATTAGAAAAAGACTTAAAAATGAAAAACTCTGGTTCGAAAAAAAAAAGAGCCCTAAGCGATTTAATTGCTCAGTCAAGCTCCACCGTAGGTGTTTTTGTCTCTTTTGTGTACATTGCACATAAGACAGCCCAAGGTAATATTACCATCGGGGATATGGTGATGTATTTCCAGGCATTCCAAAGGGGGATTGGATATCTTAAAACCCTTATGGAAAGCAGTGCTCAGATGTACGAGGACAATCTTTTCCTTTCCCATTTTTATGATTTTTTGAAAATCAAACCCCAAATTCTTGAACCTGAAATTCCAAGCCAGGTTCCGGAAAAAATTTTAACCGGCATTGAATTTAAAAATGTGAGTTTTTTTTACCAAAATAATGTAAAAAATGTATTAAATTGTGTAAATTTTTCTATAATGCCAGGAGAAATAGTTGCCCTGGTCGGAGAAAACGGGTCTGGAAAATCCACCATTGTAAAATTATTAACACGACTATATGACCCTCGGGGGGGAGGAATTTTTCTAGATGGCCGGAATATTAAGAATTTTAAAGCCGATGAGTATAGAAAAAAAATCAGCGTTGTTTTTCAGGACCATATCCGATACCAATTGTCGGCAAAGGAAAATATCTATCTGGGTGATATTAATGGAAAAGACAATATAGGAAAAATAAAGCAGGCAGCCGAACAAACCGATATAGACAAAAAATTAGCAAGCTTTCCTCTGGGGTATGATACCCTCCTGGGCCAATGGTTCAAAGGCGGAGAGGAGTTGAGTATTGGGCAATGGCAGATGGTGGCCATCTCGAGGGCCTTTTCAGGATGCTGAAATTGTTGTTCTGGATGAGCCTTCCAGC
>JAAUSZ010000033.1 GCA_012031875.1 Desulfobacula sp. | reverse complement strand
GAACGGCATCCAGGCCCTCATCGACAAGCACGGCGTGGGCGCGAACTCACCGGCATCCCGCCCATGTTCTATATCACCTTTGCAGCCGACGAATCCGGGGCCTACAAAGCCAAACGAACGGATTTCTACACCGAACTCATCCGCAAAGGCTTTTTCTTCACACCCTTCCACCACGGCTATATCAGTTACAGACACACCCAGAAAGACCTGGACCTGACCCTGAAAGCCATTGACGAGTCTTTGGCCTTTATCAAGGACAAATACAAATAGTCCATTCCCCCGGCCCCGAAGAATCCGGGGCTGGGATTCCCCCCTTTTTTCCCTGAAACATATTTACAATTACCTGGAATCCTGATACGACTCTTTCTACAGATTTCAACCTGATGGAATTGGATATGGCTCCATTTTGTTTCAGGCTTTGCAGTAACTTTTTCTATGATACTAATATGTTTTAGAGTCTGATAGAGAACATTGCCTTGAAAAAAATAGAAAATTGCATCAAAAACAAAGGGCAAAGGAAAGAATGAATTTAACATTTCTGGACCTTTTTGCAGGTGCAGGAGGACTATCCGAGGGGTTCATTGGGACCGGTTTTGAACCTGTTGCGCATGTTGAATCAGATCAAGCTGCCTGCTTTACTTTGCGCACACGTATGGCGTATCATTGGTTGAATACTTGTGGACATGTCGAATTATATGCGGATTATTTAAAAGGCTGCATCAGTCGAACGAAGTTCTACGAACAGATCCCAGAGCGAGTTATTGGCTCGGTAATTAACGCCGAGATCGGTGCGTTAAAAATATTGGATATCTTCCGACAGGTTGACTCTTTGCTGGAAAACAGGAGGCTTGATCTAATTGTCGGCGGCCCCCCATGCCAAGCTTATTCAATCGTTGGTCGATCGCGTGATGGGAATCAAATGAAGGGCGATAAACGCAACTACCTTTATCTATATTACGCCGAATTCCTGAAACGCTATCAACCCTTATATTTCGTCTTCGAGAATGTCATTGGTCTTCTTTCAGCAAAGGATGAGGATGGTAGACTCTATTTCAATGCCATGAGGGATCTCTTCTTCGAATGCGGCTATGAAACTGAGTTCATGACGCTATCAGCAGAGGATTATGGAATTCTACAAAACCGAAAAAGAATAATTCTTGTCGGAAGGAGGGGCAAAACTACAGGCTTTTATCCAGAGCCAGACAAATGGAATCCTAAAGCAATGGTTAAAGAAGCCTTTTGCGATCTTCCTGAAATTGGAGCCGGTGAAGGTGTTCCCGGACCATGCCACGTAAGGCCATATCATGGGACTTGGCAAATTGAAGCCCGCATCAGAAATGAAGACCTCCCGGTCACTTGGCACCAAGCAAGACCACATACCGACCAGGATCTTGAAATATATCGGATTGCGGTGGATCTTTGGAACAGAGCAAAAATGAGATTAGATTACAACTCTCTGCCCGAGCATTTGAAGACACACCGCCAACGGGATTCCTTCCTTGACAGATTTAAAGTCGTCGCTTCCGATCTGCCTTTTTCTCATACAGTGGTTGCACATATTGCCAAGGATGGTCATTACTACATTCATCCGGACATAGATCAGAACCGCTCGATTACACCCAGGGAGGCAGCTCGGTTGCAAACTTTTCCTGATGACTATTACTTTGAAAGCAGCAATGGAATTCCCAGCAGAACACCCACCTTCCGCCAGATCGGTAATGCAGTGCCTGTTCTTCTGTCCCGAAAAATAGCTGATAAGTTGAAGGAAGTTTGGTTGTGAGCACAAGCGGAACCTACAAAATAAGGCCGGCTGGCAGGCACATTCTGACTATTGGCCGGGATCTGATTCAGGATTGTTATGCAGCGATTGTTGAACTGGTAAAGAATGCCTATGATGCCGATTCACCAGATGTGAACATCGAATTCAGAACAAAACCAGATCAGAGTGGCTATTCAATCGTCATTGCTGATCATGGTCATGGGATGTCCCGGGATACCGTCATTCACAAATGGATGGTCCCTTCCACCCGGGATAAATTGGACCGACGGATGAGTCCTTCCGGCAGAATCATGCAGGGCCGCAAAGGGGTGGGCAGATATGCTGCATCTATTCTCGGCACTGACCTGCTGCTCGAAACAGTTACCTCCGAAGGTGAAAAAACCATAGTTCTGGTCGAATGGAATACCTTCGAAGCTGCTCAGTATTTGGATGATGTGGATATTCTTATTGAAACAGCCAAAGTAACCGAACCATCTGGCACAAGGCTTACCATGACTGGCGACCATGTGCTTCTTGCTGAATGGAATAAAAAACAATTCGAAAAACTCCGTTTTGAGCTTAAGAAACTGATATCACCTGTGAGTGTGGCCATCCGCGACGAGCAGCATCGTGATGATTTCCGCATCTCGCTCACAGTCAATAGTTTTCCAGATGTACAGGACATCTCCGAAACCATCAAACCTTATCCAATATTTGATCTTTTCGACTACCGGATCTCTGGCAGAATCGATGCTGATGGTAAAGGCAACCTATCATATTCCCTACAAAAAGCCCGCAACACCACTGAAGAGATAATCCGGTTCGATACAGGAGGGCCTACCGGATGCGGGGAGCTATTTTTCGATATCCGTGTGTACGATCGTGAAAAGGAAGCCATTGAATCCCTTATAGGTCGAGGTTTGAAAGATGAACTGGGTAACTATGTCGGAAAACTTCAAGCCAGACAGCTTCTGAATGATTACAACGGCATCGGCGTCTACCGGAACGGATTCCGCATCCGCCCCCTGGGAGATGCGGACTTTGACTGGCTGAAATTGAATGAACAGCGTGTTCAGAACCCATCGCTTCGGATTGGCAGCAACCAAGTTATCGGATATGTGCAGATTCAGTCGGACGATCTGTCCGGATTGGTGGAAAAAAGTGCACGCGATGGGCTACGGGAGAATGTCCCTTTTACCCGATTAAAAGAAATCACTAAATTAGTCATTGCCAAACTTGAAGAGCGACGATTCTATTATAGGAAGAACGCGGGGTTAAGCAGACCCTTGCTCAAGGTGGAACGGGAACTGGAACGACTGTTTTCGTTTGATGTTCTGAAACGGGATATCCGGTCAAAGCTTGCGAAGGGTGGCATTGACAAAAAGACTGCTGACGAAATCATCGATATTATTAGCCGGGATGCAGATGATAAAAATAAGGTGGCCGAAGAAATCCGTCAAACAGTAGCTGTCTATCAGGGGCAGGCGACTCTGGGAAAGATCATCAATGTCATCCTGCATGAAGGCAGGAGACCACTGAATTATTTCCGGAACCAGATACCAAATTTGCGTTACTGGCATGACTCGTTTTTAGAAACAAGTGATTCTGGAAAGCTTGAAAAAATTTTGTCTATTGTCGAAGGCATTAGCCAAAATGCAGAAGTATTTGTTAAACTTTTCGGTAGACTTGATCCTCTCGCCGCAGGAAAAAGAACCTCCAGGAAACCTCTTGAACTTAAAAAAACAATCTGGAAAACTCTGTCAGTCTTCGAAGAAGAAATGAAGACACACCATGTAATGGCTAAAGTTGACGGACCGGATAACTTCAAGTTTTCATCTTGGCCACAGGATATCTATGCTATTTTTACAAATCTTATAGATAACAGCCTATATTGGATGAATGAGAAGAAAATTACCACACAGGAAATTACCATTGAAGTGGTAGCAGAGGGTGAATCACTATTGCATGTAGATTATCGCGATACCGGACCTGGCATTGAACCCGACCTTATTGCGAGCGAAGCGATCTTTGAACCCCAATTTTCAACAAAACCGTCCGGTACTGGTTTGGGTCTGGCAATTGCTGGAGAAGCTGCTGCTCGGAGCGGTCTTGAACTGAAAGCCTTTGAGTCTGAACAGGGAGCTTGGTTCAGATTACAGCCGAAAACGGAGAATGAATAATATGTGCGCGTTCAAACTTATGGTTGTTGAAGATAAAGATGAGGAGATAGCCACTTGCAGAGATACGGTTGCGAGGTATAGTGATGAAAAAAAACGCGATGTAGAGCTTGTAGAATGTAAAACTATTGAAGACTTTCGAGCCAAGCTGAACAACTCAATTGACGGCGCAATTATAGACCTGAGGCTTGCCGACCAAGGCGATGAAGGTAATCAGGTGATTCTGGAAATCGAAAAAACTCATTTCCGTATTCCAGTAGCTGTCCTTACCGGAACACCTGATGCAGTAGATCATGCCCTCACTTATATAGGGGTGTTTAAAAAGGGAGATCCAGGAACAGGATATGATGATCTGCTGGACCGTTTCTGGAGGATACATAATACCGGGCTTACCCGTATCATGGGGGGAAGAGGTATTATTGAAGAGACTCTGAACAAGGTATTCCAACAAAACTTACTGCCAGAAGAGTATCGGAATAAATGGGAAGAGTATGGCCAAAATGATTCTCCTCGTACTGAAAAGGCTTTGCTCAGACATGCTCTAAATCATTTACTACAGCTTCTTGATGATGACGGGGAAAGCTGTTTTCCAGAGGAATTCTATCTATCGCCTCCTCTTACCACGGGAATCAAGACTGGCAGCATTGTTAACAAAAAAAATAAGGCCCAGAAATTGGTTGTTATGAATCCAGCATGCGACCTTGTTATCCGCAATAACGGCCAATGTAACACCGATAGAATTCTCATCATAGAAATTGACCCACAGATATCTTTGTTTCCAGACTATCCACTTACGGGCCTCACCAAGGAGCAGAAGAAAAATCTCGAAAAAGCTTTCAAAAACAATAAATCTACCTATTATCACTGGCTTCCTAAAACAGATTTCTTTGAGGGGGGCTTTCTGAATTTCAGAAAAGTTTCAACTATGGCAATCAAAGAGTTTAAAGAGGAATTTGAAACACCTGCGGTTCAGATCTCACCATTTTTTGTGAAGGATATCGTAGCTCGTTTCTCAACATATTATTCTCGTCAAGGTCAACCGGACATAGATTTTAAGCATTTTATTAATCTTTAAGCAGCACAACAGATGGGTTCTCAATAATGGATGTCCACTCGCCTGAACAACGCAGCTTTAACATGTCCCGAATCAGGGGAAAGAGCACCCGACCTGAAATGATGGTTCGCAGATGGCTTTGGACGAACGGATATAGATACCGACTTCATAGAAAAGACCTTCCTGGTAAGCCCGATATCGTTTTGCCAAGATACCACACAGTAATTTTTGTGCATGGATGTTTTTGGCATCTGCATGACTGTACATATTTTAAATGGCCTAAAACAAACCAAAAATTTTGGGAAATAAAAATCAAGGAGAATGCCAAACGAGACCAAAAGAATTACTCTTTTCTTCTTAAAGGCGGCTGGAATTATTTCATCGTTTGGGAGTGCCAGCTTAAAGGTGAGAATCCTGAAGTGTTTACTCAACTGAAATGGTATCTTGATAATGCAGTGTGCATATCAATGAGGCAAGGGGTGAATCGAAACGAGCGCGTAAAAATGAAAAAACATCATGAGATTGAAAATATCAGGTTTGCGGATGGCAATCTTTTGATCACCATTGACGGCCGGGGAAAAAGCTTCCCTTTGAATCAGGTATCACCCGTTCTTGAAAAGGCATCCGATGACGAGCGAGGCTCATTTGACATTTCCCCTTCCGGATATGGAATACATTGGCCTTTGCTGGATGAGGATATATCCATTGATGGATTATTGGAGCTTCAGCGCTAAACCATCAGGATGTCGCTAAAAAAACAGCAAATTATGTCAAGAAATCCATTACCCTGAAAATTATTTCCATCGGCATCCTGATCTTGCTGCTGCTCATCCGGCCGGGATGATAAAAAACCTGATCAGTGAAAGGCAGAACCGGCGTGATGCCGCAGTGCAGGAGATCAGCCAGAAATGGGGAGGTCTTCAGACGATCACAGGCCCGTTCCTGAGTGTTCCCTTTAAGACATTTTTCAAAGACACGGACGGCAAGACTCAGTTTAAACTCGGTTACCTGCAAATCCTGCCTGAAACCCTGGATGTAACGGGCGAGATCAAACCCGATGTCCGGTACCGGAGTCTTTTCGAGGCGGTTCTCTATAATATCAGACTCAAATTCAGCGGGAACTTCAAACTGCCGTCCATGACCCAACTCAACATGGATCCCGATCATATCCTTTGGGACAAGGCATATTTATCTCTGGGCATTACCGATATGCGCGGCATACAGGACAAGATTATCATTCATTTCAACGGTGCCGTCTATAATGCCGAGCCGGGGTTAAAATCGGCCGATCTGGCCGAAGCCGGGGTCAGCACGATGATCAGCCCCCTGACACCCAATGAGCCCCATGCGTTTTCTTTTGATCTGAACCTGAACGGCAGCGAACAGGTCAACATTATTCCCGTTGGGGAATCCAATGCCGTCAAGATAAATTCAAGCTGGCCGTCACCCAGTTTTAACGGGGCTTTCCTGCCTGCCGCCCGGGAGGTGAAAAAAGACGGCTTTTCCGCAAGCTGGAATATATTGCATTTGAACAGAAACTACCCTCAGTTCTGGGAAGGATCTCAATACAAGGTTACCCCATCGGCCTTTGGGGTGAAATTGATACTGACGGCGGATATTTATCAGAAATCCATGAGGCTTGCAAAATACTCGATCATGTTTCTGGTTTTCACCTTTTCAGCTTTTTTCTTTTCCGAGGTCATCAACAAAAGAAGGGTTCATCCGATCCAATATATTCTCATCGGAATGGCGATTCTGATTTTTTACACCCTTGTATTGTCAAGGATTACGCCCTTATCATGGTCATGTTAAATTTTTGAAAATGCTGAATGGGCTTGTCTTGTTTTTCAATAACGTATAAATTTGAATATGGCAAAATTAAATAAGGGAACCTGGATATGCCTACAATATTAGAAGAATTTGAAAATAAGGCCAAGAGTCTGCCCCTAAAAGATCGTGCAGCGTTAATCGAAACTCTAATTTCCAGCCTTGACGAACTGGATGAAACTGAATGTGAAGAACTCTGGGCCCAAGAGGCGGATAAACGCTATCAAGCGTACAAAGCAGGAACGATAACAAGCAGACCGGCCGAGGCCGTTTTCAGTGATGCGAGAGAGATGTTAAAGGGAATCCGGTTCCTATTTCCCATACAGCATCCTATATAAAATTGACCTCGAAGAAATCATCATTGTTGCAATCATGCACCAGAAAAAGCGCCAGAATTATTGGATAAACAGATTGTAAAGTCAAATCAGCCTCATCACTCCACTCACATAAAACAAACCGCATGCCAGCCCTTTCAATGCCCAGGGGCTGGAAACATTTTTCGGAACTGTGAAAACCCCGGACCTGATCCGCTGTCTCCTTATGCTTATGGCCCGCCTATGGAGTTGAACTCGAACTCATCAGCCCCGCAAATCCCTTTTTTTATAATCCCAACTCGGTTTAAAGGCTAAATAATTTCAAGACCGGTTTTCATTATTTCATCGACCAGGGGGTTGGACATCCGGAAATCGGACTCCCGGAACGGGTGGGGTTCAATCCGGGTGTCAAATTGCCTTCTCAGCTTCATCAACCGGACCTGCATGTCAAAGGGATCTGTTAACTCTTTGAAAATGATGGCCAGATCAATATCGCTGTCCTCCCTGTCCGTCCCTTTTGCAAATGAACCGAAAATATACGCTTTTTTTATACTGGGGTCTTTTTTCCGGATGAATTCAACATATTCTCCGGCTATTCGGACAGCCGTTTTTTTATCCATTCCCTGAACTCCTTGATATTATGAATCCATTCTTTGGTGAAAGCCTCTGAACATTTATTCAGAACTATCGATCCAGTATTTCGTATGTTCATTCATTTCCATAGGTTATACCATACAGCCCCAAGAAAAAAATGACAATACTATTCTCTGACCCCTCGCTGGCAGGGTGTGATAAATCATAGGCTCGTCCGCCGGTCGATGAAATTTATTTGATTTACCCTAAAAAAGGTATTATTTCTTTAAACCTGATTTAAAAACGATTATACAAGGAGACATCATGATTGCATACTGCGGGTTAGACTGCGCCCAATGCGACGCATATCTCGCCACCGTCGAAAACAGCGAGGCCAAAAGAATCGAAACCGCACAAAAATGGTCCAAGATGTATCAGCATGACATCAAGCCTGAACAAATCCATTGCACCGGCTGCAAATCAGGCGGCACCCGATTTTTCCACTGCGGCCACTGCGAAATCCGCCATTGCTGTGTTTCTAAAAATGTCGATCATTGCGCAGCATGCCATGAATATATCTGTGATACCCTGGCCGGTTTTATTAAACTGGCGCCCCAAGCCGGTCTGGCCCTGGAAAAGCTGAGAGAATGATTGAAATGGATTTTTCACAGCCGCGGCACTTAATGATCAGTGTCGAAAAGAACGGGCCGGACAAACTGGTCAAGCAGAGTTTTCCCCTGAGGCCCGGCCGGTATTCGGAAATCCGGACCCGGGATTTTGAGTTCTGCTTTAACCTGAACGGCGAAATCAGATCCATCCGGGGGCTCAGGCCGGACTGGCCCCATCCGGCGGAGCAGTTCAAGCGGACCCTGGGCAATGACTGGGTGTATTATACGGTGGGGGATAAAAGCGGCGGGGAAGGGATTGTCTCCTGGATGGGGGAATATTATCTCCCCTGCCTGCCCTATGCCGGCAACCCGGTATGGGAGGTCAACTATTTTTCCAATCCCGTTGTGATGGGGGCCATGGCCGAATGGTCCCAATTGTTTGGCGATTTGTATATGGCGGCGTCAAAGGGGCTGTATCCCCATGCAGGGGACCTGATCCAACGGATACTGGCGAACAATGACCAGGTTCTCCATGAACGCTCCCGGCGGTTGAACGACATCATCGGCCAAAGGATCACCGTGCTTCCCCCGGATACGCGGCACGTGGATTATGATGTCGTTCCGCTGAACATTGCCGACGGCTGCCTCTACCAGTGTGAATTCTGCTGTGTTAAATCGGACGGCAAATTCCAAAAACGGTCAAAGGAGAATATCCTGGAACAGGTTGCCGCCCTTAAAAAATATTTTGGCCCGGATCTGGACAATTATCACGCGCTTTTCCTCGGCAACCATGACGGGCTGGCCGCCGGAAAGGACCTGATCTGCTTTGCCGCAGAAGCGGCCTATGAGGCCCTGGGGTTCAGGCCGCGGGCCGGCAGCCCCCCCTTTCTGTATCTTTTCGGCAGCGTGGGCTCCTTTCTGGCCGGGGACCGGGCCCTGTTCGAGCAGTTGAATCGCTTGCCCTTCCATACCTATATCAATATCGGGCTTGAATCCGCGGATCAGGCGACCCTTGACCGGATCGGCAAACCCATAACGGCAAAGCAGGTTGAAACGGCATTCGGGAAGATGCTCGAAATCAATGAAACCTTTGAGCAGATAGAGGTCACCTGCAATTTCATCGCCGGGGAGGATTTGCCCCCCGGGCATGACGAGTCCCTGGCCCGCCTTTTGGAGAATCCCCGGATGACAAAAAAGAAAAAAGGGGCCGTGTATCTATCCCCCTTGAAAGACAGCCCGAAAAAAAAGAGAACTCCTGCCGCGGTTTTACAGCATAAAGGAGAAAAGCCGCGTGCCGGTCTTTATTTATCTGATCCAGCGGCTCTAGCAGGCGCTTGCCGGCGGCAGGAAGAATATCCATCAACTGAAAAAGAATAACCAGGAGGAATCATGACCAAAACCAATATCAAATCATGGATAGGATTAGCCGTGACCGGCATTTTCCTGTCCCTGGCAGTGGGGAGCGCCTTCGCGGAAAAGCCGGTCCCGCCAGGAAACGGCAAGAATAAGGAAGCCAAGGGAAACAAGGTTGAGAAAAAAAGCAGCGGCAAGGATCATGAGGGCAACCGGCAGGATGCGTCGGTGGCCTTCAGTTTTGGCAGCGATGACCGCCGCATCGTCACGGACTATTTCGGCGCCCAGGTACGCCAGGGAGACTGCCCGCCTGGCCTGGCAAAAAAGGGCAACGGCTGCCGGCCTCCGGGACAGGCGAAAAAATGGAAAAAAGGGTATCCGCTCAGGGACAGATATTATGATCTGCCGGATGAGCTGGTGATACGGCTGCCTGTCCCGCCGCTCAACCACCGCTATGTCCGGGTGGCCGGGGACATTCTGATGATCGCAATCGGCACCAACATGGTGGTGGATGCCATGGAGGATATCTTTCAATAGAACGATACACGCCCGTGCCGGGAATTCCGCAGTGGGTTAGTGAGCAGATCCGACCCAGGATGCAATTTGATCCCGGCTTTGGACAGGTCCCTGGGGTCCTCGGAAAAGACTTCAAAGGTCATGGTCCCGTCAAACCCGGCATCCGTTATCTGCCTGACCAGTTTATTGAAATCTATAGCGCCCTGCCCCACCCCCAGGTGGCTGTCCTTTTTCCCGTGGTTGTCGCTGATATGGATATGGCTGATTCTATCCGGAAATTTCCGGATAAACCGGGACAGGCGTTTTTGCTCCGGGTCGTCGATATTGGCATGGCCCGTGTCAAGGCAGAGGTTCAGGGAGGGAAAGGCCTTGAAAATCGCCTTGAAATGCTTTGGCTCAAAGCAGGACAGATACCGGGGAAACATGTTTCAAGGCAGAGGGGAATGCCCAGGGACGAGGCTTTGTCCACGATCATATGAAGGCTTTCCAGGGCCAGGGCCTTGGCCGTCTCCATGACAAAGGGTCCCAGTCCGCTGATCATGCCCGGGTGAAGAATTGCTTTTTTTGCGCCCAGGCGGGCCGCGGTCTCAAGGGACCGGCCCATTTCATCCAGGGAGGCCTGCCGAAGGGCCGGGCACAGGTCCGCCGTATAGACAAAGGTGGGCAGATGGCAGACCAGATCCAGCCTGGTTCGGGCAAGGAGAGCCGCCAGTTCTTTTTCCATGCCCTGGATGATCTCCCAGTGGGCCATAGGCGGATCAAGGGCCAGTTCCACATAGTCAAAGCCCAGGTCTGAAATTCTTTGAACCTCTTCCATCACCGGCTTGACCGGAAAATTCATGGCGCCGTATTTCATGGGATCTCCTTTGCTCCCCGCATGGGGGCTGTAAATTGCCCGGTCTCACACCAGGTGGCCCAGCCGGGCCCCGGCGGTCTGATAGCCCAGATCAATCATCTCGGCGGCCCGGAAAAATTCCAGGGTGCCGCAGGCGTTCCGGGGAATCTCGATGATGAGATCCGGCGGATAGGCGGCCAGCTTTTGCCGCGCAATGGTGTTCTGCATGGCGTCAAAGGCCTGGCTCGCGATTTCGTACATGCCCCAGTCCGTTCCGGCATCCGCCTTTTTCGGCAGCTTGAACCGGCTGATATAGTTCCGGACCTTGGCCTGCAGGGCCGAGGACTCCGCCTTGGGTTCCATGGGCTTCACGGTTTTCGGCATCGGGACCGCGGGACCGCCCAGGTTAACGGCAATGGTTCTGTCGGTGGCGTCGCCAAAGGTCGGGGCGATGGGAACCGGGTTCAGGACCCCGCCGTCAATAAGATGGACCCCGCCGCAGAGAAAAGGCGTAAAGAAAAAGGGAAGGGAGATGGAGGCCCGGATGGCGTCAAAAAGTTTTCCGGAATTCAGCCAGACCTCCCTTTCATTCACCACGTCCGCGGCAACGGCCGTGAATGAAACGGGCAGATCCTCTATCATCCTGTCGCCCACCAGCTCCACCAGGGTATTGATGATCTTGTCCCCTTTGACAAACCCGCTTCTTTTCCAGGAAAAATCCAGCAGGGTCACGATATCGATTCTCCGGAGGGCCGAGACCCAGTCCTGGTAATCATCCAGCTTTCCGGCCGCGTAAATGCCGCCGATGAGGGCTCCCATGGAACACCCGCAAATGGACCGGATATCAAACCGGTTTTCCTCCAGCCACCGGATGACCCCGATATGAGCCAGGCCCCGGGCTCCGCCGCTCCCCAGCACCAGAGAAACCGTCTGTTTCATTGCATCTGTCATATATCCGCATTCTTCCATGATATGTAAATTTTCCGGATTATACGCCCGGCCCGCTTTTTTTGTCAACAGGCACAACAGACGAGCTTATCGAGTCAGCCTTAAACAAAAAACTATATTTTTTTGTAAAAATTCAGGGTTTTCACTGATTGTTTTTTCCAATCTTTTTTTGTATAAGTTCAGTGACAGCCTTCCTATCTCTCCTGTCTTTTTCAAACCTCCCGTAGTCGAAAAGGCGGAGCCGTCTTTTCTCCCTCCCTTCTCTTTCCTGAAAAATTTCCAATTCTTTTATGCCTGTAATTTTTTCGCCGGACTGCTACCTTTTTTGGTTTGAAAGCCGATGGGGCGGTAAATGATATCAATAAAAAGGGAGAAAATATGTATCTTTTCGAAATCATTATTTTTATTATGGTCGCCATACTCCTGCCGATTATTCCCGCCTATATCCTGTACAAGGCCCTGCCCATTGGAAAAACCATTGTTACGGGACCGTTTAAGGGATTGAATATCCAATTGACGGGAGCCTTTGCAGGATATTTTCTGGTAGTCCTGGTGGTATTAGGGTTTATTGAGCTTCGAATCAGGGAAAAATGCCAGATCTGGCATGTTACAGGACATATCGCTCTGGAAGACACCTCGTCGCCCGCTGAAATTGAAAATATCCTGGTTTCCATCCGGCCTCCGCTGTGGGAAGTCAATCCGGACGGAAAATTCAGCGTGGATATTCTCGTCAAGCCGGGAACCACCGGTGAACCGGATTGGCCTTTGCTATCCTTGATCATCCCAGCGACGAATATGAAATGATCCCCATAGATACATCCACCAAAGAATATCCCTTTGGCCTGCCTCTGTACAACAAAAAATACCATAAATTTCTCAAAGAAGTGGTCATCACCGATCCTTTATCCTTAAAAAAAAACAAAACAAGTGAAAAGATATCCAGGAGGTCAATCATGAGAAAACTACAAAAGTCATTACTCATCGCAGGGGATATTTTTTTTTTACCACCCTCACCCTGATGTTTTCCGCCGATACCAAGATGGTTCGCGGAAACCTTGTCCGGGTCGGTCCTCATGGTCCCTATCCGGCGGTGAATGTCCGCCTCACCCTTTTTCCCCTTCCACGAAGCAGAGATCCGCCCCTGCCTATTCAGACCGCGACGGCAGATATTCTTTCTTTAACGTTCCTGCGGGGCCATATCTCCTCGAAATATGGGGGCCTGGCCAGAATCCCGTTGCGCAACAGCCGGTCACCGTTTTGAATCAGCCCTATACGGATATCCCGTCCATTAAAGCACCATAAAAAAAGGAGACTATCATGATCATCTCAAAGAAAACCGCGTATTATTTTTGCTTTTTATTAATCATCGCCCTAAATGCCTGTGTACCCCTTGAGCCAACAAGGCCATTCGAGAGCGAAGGCAAAACCGGACCTAAAATCTATGGCTATTATGCAATCAACCCCATAACAATTAACCCGATCCCTCGTGACAAAGATTCAAAAGGACCCGACCCCAACTTGAAATATCTTTGCAATATCGGATCAAAAACAATGCAATATCAATTTCACGAGAGGGAAAAATTGAATATTTACACTCAGGTTCAATGGAGAAATCAAAGATTACTATATCGTAATTGACCATGTATTGAGTTACCCGGCTGAACTTGACATCAAAACATCGAATACGCCAGAGGCATTCCCGGTCGGATTGGTGATAGGAGTTGCCGTAAGGATTAAAGCGAGTGTTAAATCCAATGAAGGGACTTTATCTGTCCCAGACATCCCAAGCCTTATTGCTCACGCTAAAAATAAAGAAGGAAGCATCAATGCTGAGATTGAAGTTATCGGAATTAAGAACAATACTATTCTTAAACTGCCGAGGTTTCAAGGAGAGATTAATAAGGATACGCTTGGAACAATACTGCAAAATATTGCAACCATTAATGCAGAAATCGATAATATCGAAACAGAAATAATTCCGCAAATTATCGGGGTGGATATAAATACCTTACCAAAAAATGTTGAGTTGGATGATGTTGTAATAGCTATTCGGAAATGGAAAATGGACTCTATAAGAAAGGGCAAGAGCCTGATAAATGAATTAAGCCTGATCAATCAATCAACTGAATCAACGATATTATCTGCCGGACGGTTGAAAGCGTCGCATCAGACAAAAAGAGCCTGAAGCAGCTTTAGCAAAGGAAAAAGCGACCGCGGCCAAAAAATTGGCAAAGGAGTCGCAGAATCTAACAGAACAAGCGGAATCAGAGAAAAATCCAACGACAGCAGAGAGTTTAAAAAAACAAGCGGAAGGCAAAGCCAAAGAGGCTTCACTTAAGGCCGAAATAGCTTTGGAAACCATTAGGAAAATTATCCCAGATGAAGAAGTAAAGAAAGCCGCAGAGCATGCTGAAAAAGCTCAAAGCATTTTGCGTGAAAGTGGATCCACTGGCGGTTTCACAGTAAAAGACATTGTCAACAACAATGTTCCAAAAGAAGTTGAAGTTTCACCACCTCTGTCTAAACAACAATAGCCCCAAAAAAAACTATAGCGAGTCAAATACCCAAAAAAAGACTTGATTCCGGATGTCCCGGCATATTATGGTCCATATCAGCAATCGCTTGTGAAACGCTTCATCATCAACCAGACAGAAACAAGGAGGAAGTATGAGGAGGGATTTATGACGGTAAATCTGAAAAATCCGAAAAACGGGTCTCCGAAACTGGGGCTATGGATTTTCGGGGTCATCATCGGAAGCATCCTCACGGTAGGCGCCGGTGTCGGGATGCAGATCAGCGACCGGCGGCCGTTCTGCGCAAGCTGCCACATCATGAACGAAGCCGCGGTCACCCACAAGGTATCGGCCCATGCCGAACTGGCCTGCAATGAATGCCATGCCCCCCACAATCTGGTTGAAAAGCTGCCCTTTAAGGCTGTCGCCGGCACCAAGGACGTATTTTTCAATACCTTTGGGAAAATCGAAATGCCGCTGAAGGCCGGGGAGAACACAAGGCTGGTGGTCAATGCCAATTGCAAAACCTGCCATCACATGACCAATACCACCGTGGCCAGCATGGACGCCAAAGGCTTATGCACCGACTGCCACCGGAATGTCCAGCATATGAGAATGAAACCTGTCAGTACAAGGAGTGTGGGCGATGTCTAAAAAAAACGTTTTCAATTTATAGGATAATCCTGGGAAGTTTATTGGGTATGGGGTTGCTATTATCCGGCTGCACCGACGTGGGGGAACTGACCCCGCCGGTGTACAAGACCAAACTGCCGGCCGAGGAAATCCGCAACAGCGCCTTCAAAGAGGAATTCCCCTTGCAGTACAATACCTATCTGCGCAACGATGAAACCCAGGTCATGACCGAATACAACGGCTCCGTCAATTATAACAAGCACAATAACGTGGACCCCCTGCCCGAAGGCTATAAACATGCCCAGCCCTATCTCAAGAACCTCTGGCTGGGCTATCCCTTCAGCTATGAATACCGGTCCGCCAGGGGCCATACCTATGCGGTGGAGGATTTTTTAAAGATCGACCGCATCAACCGCTACGATGAAAAAGGCGGGCTCCCCAATACCTGCTGGAACTGCAAGGGCCCCAAGATGCTGGAATGGGTCAAGGCCCAGGGCGAGGATTTCTGGGCCAAGGATGTCAATACCATGCGGGATCAGCTCGACATCAAGGACCATACCATCGGCTGCGCCAACTGCCATGCGCCGGATACCATGGAACTCCGTTTATACAGCGTCCCGCTCCAGGATTATCTGAAATCCCAGGGCAAAGACTTTGCCCAATTGCCCCGGAACGAAAAACGGGCCCTGGTCTGCGGCCAATGCCATGTGGAATATTATTTCCTGGACAAATCCTTCGGCCCGGCCAAGAAACCCAAATTCCCCTGGGACAACGGGTTTAACCCCGGAGATATGTTCACCTATTACCAGAACCAGGGAGAATGCCAGGTCAAAGGCTTTGAGGGCAATTTTGTGGACTGGACCCATCCGGTTTCCAAGACCCCCATGCTGAAGGCCCAGCACCCGGAATACGAGAACTGGGTCAACGGCACCCACGGGGCCGCCGGGGTGGTCTGCGCCGACTGCCATATGGCCTATGTCCGGACCGACGACAAGAAGAAGATCTCCTCCCACTGGTGGACCTCGCCCCTGAAAGATCCCGAAATGAGGGCCTGCCGCCAGTGCCATTCCGACAAGACCCCGGAATTCCTGAAGGAAAGGGTGCTCTTTACCCAGAAAAAAACCTTTGACCAATTGCTCATCGCCCAGGATGTCTCGGTCAAGGCCCATGAGGCCGTCCGCCTGGCCCTGGAATACACCGGCGAAAAAGCGCCCAACTACGAAGACCTCATCATCCAGGCCCAGCAGATGATCCGGAAAGGACAGTTCTTCTGGGATTATGTGTCGGCGGAAAACTCCGTGGGATTCCATAATCCGGCCAAGGCCCTGGATACCCTGGCCTCTTCCCAGCAATACAGCCAGAAGGCCGTTGACCTGGCCGGCGAAGCCACCCGGTTCGGCATATCCAAAAATCTGGCCGGAGACATCAAGCAGATTGTGCCGCCCATCCTGAAACACAGCCGGAAACTTCAGCAGGACCCGGAACACATGAAAACCCATCAATGGTTCAAATACCTCCCGGTATTGCCTGCGGCCAACCAGGTCTGGGACGTTCAGAAAAGACTCTAGAACGGTATAGCCGTTTTCTCACCCGGGGGTTCCGTGCTTTGGCGCGGAACCCCTTTTCATTTCATTGGCCGACGGATAGGACAGGGCTTCAGGCTCAGATGGATTCATAGTTCAAGTCTGCATAATTTTCATAGTTTTCTTGACAAAAAGCAGCTTCCTACCTACTATAGCAGGTCACAAAGCGATACCCAAGGCTATGGAAACGGGCTATCCGGAAGCGGTTTCCGTGCGCAATCAGAGTCTATCCGGAACAGACGGACAGGATACGCTCCGCTATATGTTCCAAAAAAAACAGGGGGTAGCTGATGAATGTTTTTTGGAAGAATTTCGATAGACTCTTAGATATCATGGCAGCCATGGCCGGGGTAATTCTCGTCTTTATCTGTGCTGCCGTCTGTTACACGATCGGTATGCGGTATGTGTTCAATTCCACCACGATTTGGATTATGCAGACAACCGAATATGCGCTCCTGTGGATCGTTTTTTTGGCCACCACCCGGCTTTTGAGAGACGGAGAACACATCATTACGGATATCATCCATTCTCATATCCATGAAAAAACCAGGCGCTATCTCGACTGCGTCATGTTTGTCGTTGGCGGCTCATCTTGTATGATTATGCTTTATTTCAGCAGCAGCTATATGTATGAATGTATTGTAAACAACGTAACGGACGTCAGGGCGGTAACCGTTCCGAAATGGACCGTTTTCAGCATTATCCCCTTAGGCAGCATGCTCCTTGCCATTCAATTTTTCAGGATGGCCTTTAACCGGTTTGCCGGCACGAAGGCGGAGGGGTAGCCCATGGAATGGTACGTAATCATCAGCTTGCTGTTTGGCGGCATGGTTCTGATGCTTCTCACGGGCATACCTATTGCCTTTGCCTTTCTTGTCGTCAACATGGTTGCCGCCTATTTTTTCCTTGGGGGAATACCGGGCCTCATCGGTGTTGTAACGGGTGTCTTCACATCTATTACGACCTTTACTTTGCTCCCGGTACCCTTTTTTATCCTGATGGGGGAGCTTATTTTTCATTCCGGTCTCGGCCTCGACGCCGTGGGCGTGCTCGATAAATGGCTTGGCAAACTCAAGGGCCGGCTCTCTGTTCTCGCAATCATTATGGGGGTCATCGTCGGGGCATTGAGCGGATCAACTATCGCAACATGCGCTCTCCTCGGCACTATCCTGCTGCCCCAGATGCTGGCCAAAGGCTACAGCAAAAACATGAGCCTCGGCCCGCTGATGGGGGTGGGCACCGTTGACGCCCTTATTCCCCCCAATGCGCTCACCGTGGTCTTCGCCAGCCTCGCCAACATCGATGTGGGACAACTCCTCGTTGCCGGCATCGTACCGGGTATTATCATGTCCGGCTTATACTTTGTCTTTGTGGTCGCGTGGTGCCACCTCTTTCCAGATGAAGCGCCCATGTATGATGTGCCTCATGTCCCCGTGAAGGAAAAGGTGATGGCCACGGTAAAATATCTCTTACCCCTGGGCTTTATCATTTTTATGGTCATCGGCCTGATCTTCCTGGGTGTGGCAACGCCGACGGAAGCGGCGGCCACGGGCACATTAGGCTCCTTTATCTTAGCCCTTCTTTACCGGCGGTTAACCTGGGATATCTTCAATAAATCGGTCATGGGCACTGTAAAGGTCACGGTGATGATATTCATGATCATTATTGTCTCCAGCACCTATGGAGAAATACTGGCTTTTACGGGTTCCGCCGCAGGTCTGACAGGTTTTATCACCAATCTTGCCGTTCCCCAGATGGTGATCGTAATCGGCATGCTGATTGTAGTCCTGATTATGGGTTGTTTTATGGAGACAGTAGCAATTATGATGATCACGATCCCTATCTATATTCCCGTTATCAACGCCTTCGGGTATAATACGGTCTGGTTCGGCATATTGATGCTCATCGCTTTGGAGACGGGCTTGATCACCCCTCCCTTTGGCGTCACTCTCTTCGTCATGAAGGGTGTAGCCCCCTCTGATATAACCATGGTTGATATATGGAAGGCGGTCACACCCTATGTCATTATCGCGTTGGCATGCATCGGCATTATTATGGCATTCCCCGGTACTGCGACCATTGTGCCGCAACTCATGGGAATGACCAGGTAAAACAGGTTTATCCATTAACAGGAGGAGATTGGCAATGAAAAGAAAAATGGTTCGGTTTATTTTGGCAGGTCTATTCACTTTTCTGGTATGCGGAATCATGAGCGGCCCCGCAAAGGCGGAAACCATCACCTTGAAAGCAGTGACCGCATGGCCGGCAACAGCCGGCGAGTTCAAGGCCTTCACCATGTTTACCGAAATATTGGAACGGATGGTGGCGGAAAAGGCTCCCGGTGAGTTGAAGATTCAATTTATCGGCGGACCCGAAGCGGTAAAGTCGCCCGATCAGGTTCAGGCCTTGCAGCGTGGTATGGTGGACATGGTATACACCACTACTGCGTATTATGTTTCCGTGTTACCCGAAGTGGACGCTTATAAATTATCGGATTTTTCGCCGGCCGAAGAGCGGACAAACGGCGCTTATGCGTATATGAACACCCTCCACGAAAAAAAGATCGGGACCCATCTGTTGGCAAGACTCGGTCTCGGTATCAATTTTCATTTGTACCTCAAGAAGCCCATTACAAACGCAGACCTGAAAGGGTTGAATATTCGCGTATCCCCCATGTACCTGCAGGCTATAAAAGGGATGAACGGAAATCCTGTCGTCATACCACCCACGGAAGTCTACGCCGCTCTGGAAAGGAACGTCGTAGACGGTTACTGCTGGCCTTCCACAGGCATCCAGAACTGGGGTTGGCAAAAACAAACAAAATACGTTGTGGACCCGGGCTTCTATAAGGTTCCCAACCCGCTTTTAATTAACCTGGGCACCTGGAATAAACTGCCCAAGAAGATCCAGGATATTCTCACCCAAGCATCCATAGAAGCCGAACAGAAGGTGGTCGCATTTTTCGAGGACTTAGAAAGAAACGAACGGCCTTTGCTTGCCAAAGAGGGCATTGAAACCATTGCCCTTGCTCCTGCGGAAGCCCAAAAATTATTAACAGTGGCCTATGATGAAGGCTGGAAAGACATTATGGAGAAAAATCCCCAGACCGGACCGGAACTGAAGAAATTGCTCACAAAAATGAAATGATATGGAGAACCCTATTTTGATCTGCGAGGTAAGATAACGCTCCGGTTCTCTTCCCGATTCGGGGAGAGGCCGGAAACTTCAGCAGGACCCGGAACATATGAAAACCCATCAATGGTTCAAATACATCCCGGTATTGCCTGCGGCCAACCAGGTCTGGGACGTCCGGAAAAAACTATTGAACGGTATTGCCGTTTTTCTCACCCGGGGGTTCCGTGCTTTAGCGCGGGGCTCCTTTTCATTTCATTGGCCGACGGTTAGGACAGGGCTTCAGATTTAGAGTCCTGGATTTCTGATAAATATATTAAAGAGTTGAATTTTGGCATTTGGACAGACAACACTATATATTGTGGTTGCCATTCACTGAACCGGAATGTATTATCTTATGAAAAAATAAGAATGGTTGAGTTTTGGAAAAGTTCATGATAGTTGCAAAATCCGAAACATTTAGCCAGGCCAAATAGTGAGCACTGGAAAATAAAATCATGGGTCCAAATTTTTATCTCCAAACCTCAGAATTATTATCTTGATTGTTCATTTTTCCCCTCTCGTTTTTTTATTTACCTGGTACAAGAAGCATTAATTTCAACTGAGGGAAAAACTTCTGTCAGAGATGTTGAATAAAAGCATATGCATCTGTTAAAAAAGTCAGTGACCTCCGGCAAAGCCGGAGGCTTGTATTGTGAACCGCTCAAAGCGGTCATAAAACCAGGAACCACCTAAAGGTGGTTAAAATAATTTCAACTGATCGTCTTTCCGATCAGCCTCTTCTTGTTTCTTGATGTATTTTTTTACTGTTTCTTCATCTCGGCCAACCGTCGACACAAAATAACCCCGAGCCCAAAAACTTTGGCCTGTAAAGTTCTGCCGCCGACCTTCATATGTTCTGGCAATATGTATCGCACTTTTTCCTTTGATATAGCCGACAACCTGAGATACTGAATATTCTGGCGGAATTGATATCAACAGATGGACATGATCTCCCATCAGGTGTCCTTCTATTATATTTGATTCCTTTTGCAACGCCAGTTCTCTAAATATTTCACCAAGGTATTTTCTAAGATTCCCGTATATCATCTTCTTCCGATATTTCGGAATCCAAATCAGATGATACTTGCAATCCCATGTTGTATGGTTTAATTTCCTATAGTTGTTCATCGAAAGTCTCCTTTTCTGTGATCTTTGAGCGGTTCACATTGTTGGAGACTTTCGTTTATTCCCGTAAATGTCAAACTTTGGGAGTCTCCCCGGCAAAGCCGGGGGCTTACCCAATATAGTTAGAATATGGGGGCGTCTCCTGTGTCTCTGGGGATGGGCATAAATTCGTCCAGAGTATGGAACTGTTCCTGGATGGGTGATGGAATATCTTTCATGTTTTTGCCCATTGCTGGCAGGATCTCCTGAACCGGGTAAAACCGTTCGGTGGCCTTACGGTTCTTCCAGTCATGGAACGGCTGCAGATCCTGGATGCCGTAAAATCTCCGGCGCAGGGTAATGAGCAGGGCAATGCCTCCGAAAAGCGACAGGGTCACATTGTGCTGCTCATGGGAAACAGCCCAAGGGGCACGGATCACCATGAAAAATTCAGGATTGTGTTCCAGTGTTTCCCTTGGCCCTACGAATTTCACCCGTATCGGGGATTGATTCTGCTGGGCAATGAACAGGGTTTTGTCATGGCGGTCATCCAAGCGGCAGGTCAGGTGGTCGTGATCCAGAATTTTGGCAAGGCAGGAAGCGATTTCCTGGATCACCCCGTGATTCCATTGATCCAGGGTGGTGGCGTTTTTCAGATTCTCTATGCTGTTTTGAAGCTTGTGCCACGGTTCCTCCTTTGCTCTGTCATCTCGTGCCAGCACCGCAATCAGTCGGATACCGTCAGCCAGGTAGTAGTTCATGCAGATCTTTACCAGGTCTTCCACCCGGTTCTGGAGAAGATTTGTGTCGCCGGCGCTCTGTTCCTCCTGGGTAAAGTGTTTGAGGGCCTCTTTGAGTCCGGGCATACCCGATGGGTCCTTTTGCATCATGATAGATGCAGGTGTCAGGTTGTTATCCAGCAGAAAAATGGCCTCACTGCGAGTGAACAGGCGGTTGAGACCCTCTTTGAACATAAAGGGCATGGCCTTGGCCGGAAGTCCCAGCTTCAGTCTCAGTGCCAGCCGAGGCAGTTCCCGTTCATGGTCTTTGAGCAGGGGAGTGTCCACCACCTTGCTGAAAAAACGCAGGCACATGGTTGCCAGCCATCCGGCCTTGTAGGTAGCGGTTTCCCTTAAAGGACAGATGAACTCTTTTTCAGCCTCGAGGTCATGGACGGACAGCTTGTTGATCTCGTTGTAATCGGCCCCCCGCAGCCACATGAACATGGCTGTGGTAACCCTGAGAAAAATGGTTTTGACAAAGTCGTTGGCCTTTTCACGGCGGGGTTCGTCGGTTGCGGTCAATGAGGTACAATGCTTTTCAATAAAGCTGTCCACCAGGGCCATGAATTGGTTTGTCTGGGGGGGATGCAGCCCAAGGCGCCTGATTTCGTTTGAAAGCCGGCTGGCTGCCCTTTCCTCCCGGGTTTTCACCCCTTCGAAAATTTTGCCTTTGCTTTCGATACAGAACACCCGCAGCATCTTCCACAGGTCCGGAGCGGCCACCAGGCCCGGCAACAGCAGTTCCACCGGGGGATTGACAGCTTCCATCTCTTTGATGCTGGTGAGCCACTCCTGCATGGGGCTCACGGACTGGGGTCTTGTGCCGGTGTCGATGAGAGCGGCCCCCTCTTCCCTGAGAAAGTACCGGGGCCGGCCTTCCCCGGTCCGCTGCTTTTTTGACGATTTCCGGTTTAAATTCACTGGCAAATTCAAGGATTTTTTCCACCAGCTGGTTCACCGCGCTCTGGGCCGGGGCAAAACCGTCTGCCGGCGCGGTGGTGGGGGAATGGCATGACCACAGATAGGTGTCCCACATAGCGGCCTGGACCTCGCTGAGCTTGGCCCCGGTGGCGGTTGCCCCTGTGAACCTGAGGGTGTCCATGACACTGCGGAAGGAGGGGAAGGTGACATCGGAGAGGCCTTCAAGGGTGCCCTGGGACAGCCGTTCTCTATCTTTGGGAAGAATGGTGGCCGGCATTAACGGGGGCGGGTCTTTTCGGTAGTAGTTCTTCAGGATGCTTTCAACCGTATCATGGCCTGTGGCACTGGTAGAACTGAACACCACCACTTCGCAATGGACATTGTTCGCCACATGGCCGTAACGGCCCACCCGGCCCACCAGGTTGTGAAACTCATTGTAGGTCAACGGGGTCTGTTTGAGTTCCTCGGTATCCGGGGTTTCCCGGGTCCATAGAACCCCGTGGAGCAGCAGGCAGTCGGCCGGCAGGTTCACCCCATAGGTCAGGGTGTCAGTGGCGCACAGCACCACCGGCCACTGCCCGTTTCGATGGATAGTTTTGAAGGCGGTTTCCATCCAGTGCCGGACATCGGCATCCAGGTAGGAGTAGTGGGCAAACACCCCGTGTTTTGCCCCCTGCAAGACAATGGTCCGGTCCTTGTCGCTGATGGTGCTACGGGCCAGCAGGGTCTCCAGGTCAGGCAAGTGGTTCAGGGCATCGTCAGCAAGGCCTGGGATGATGGCCTCGTCTTTTTGCTGGCGTTTTTTGCTGGTCAACCATTCGATAAGGGAGTACAGGCTGTGTACGCTGGGAATGGCCACAATCACCTTGCGATGGTGTTTCATGATTTGAAGGCTGATTTCGTTCAGAGAAGTTGGGCCGGTTGATTTCTTCGCCTTGTCTATTTTATTTTTAATGGACCTGCGCATATTCTGGGACAGGGCCAGGTCCTCATTGCTCCGGTATTTGGCCAGGCGGATCTTATCGTAGGCTGTTTTACCCCCATGGAGCTGGATATAATGGTTGACTGTGATGGGCCGCTGTTTGCTGATGATGGTCACCGCCGGTACCTGTTCGGTGTCGTAGTGTTTTGAAATCGTGAAGTATTGTGTAAACCCATCTGTACCGGCAACGGTTTCCGTAGTGATGGCAAGCACCCTGAGTCTGCGCCCGAAGCTGTCCGGTGTTTCGGACCGTTTCCGGGCAATTCTGCGGCACTTGGCCAGCAGCAGATCCAGCACCCCGCCCCGGGTGGGGTTGGCCAGCATGTGGAGTTCATCAACCACCACCAGGGTAGCCTGGCTGTTGAGGACCGAATCCTGCTGGAGGAACTGGTTGGCCTTTTCACTGATGATACAGGCCACTTTAAAGTGGCCCGTACTGATTTCCAGTCGCCGTCAGTGTCCTCCCCGGTGGACAGGACGATATCCTTGGCTTTGTCCAGTCGCTGGCCGAATTCTCCTGAGGATTCGGGCAGCATGTTGACCAGGGTGGCATATACTTCCTGGACAAGCATCCGGGTGGGGCCTACGTAAATGGCCATGCCTTCATTTTCCAGTACCTCGTTGAGGATCAGGGACATGGCCAGGTCAGTTTTGCCGCAACCAGTGGGCCCAGCCAGAAGTACATTGGACCCAGGGTGGTGTTCCTGGGCTTCATCGGCAAACAGCCGGTTGAAATTGTCCGGCCGCATGGCCATTTCCAGCACCCCGTCCCGGTAGAGTTTGAGATCTGCTTTGGCCGCAATGGCCGGGGATTCCATAAATTCCTGGAAGGCCAGGTCTTTGGCCCCGTCACTGGTGTTGTCGTCTTTGATAGAGGGCAGGATACTGGTGTAAAAATCCCGGAAGGTGATATCGGTCTCTTCCGGCCCTTCGGGCAGGGCCCTTTTCCGGGTATGCATCCCCAGCAGGGCGGCAAGCTTGGCTGCAATGTCATCTGCTCGGAAAGAATCTTCTGTGGGCAGTCTGAACACTGCTCCCTGGCCGGTTTCATTGATGGTGTCCGAAAACCAGGCCACAAAAGAATAGTCAAAGGCTGTGTCAAGGGCTGCCAAACCGTCAATGGTCTGGACCTGGCTGTTTCGCTCATCCCTGGCCTTGAAATACTTGCCCTGGGAAAGTAGCGTCATGCCCTTTGCATCCAGGTCTTGGACATCGTCGGGATGCAACATCAGGACATAGTGTCCCCTTTGAGCATATTCTGCCTTGGGCTGGGTTTCTGATGCCGCCAGGGTTGAATCTTCTGATTTTGGATATCACAGGATATAAGGATGTCAGAAGAATCAGGGCCCAAAGGATCGCAAAATTTTTCCATCAGGTGCATGCACAGCTTCCAGGAATCTCCGCAAAACAGTACTTCACCGCTGTCATCAGTGTCGATAGTCGCATCCATATGAACATCATACCCCTGGTCCAGAATGGATTGAACCGGGCGGCCAAGGCCCACGGTGCCTGCCAGGGCTGTTTGGGCATCTGGCAGTTTGCGGCCGTTGAAAAACAGGCAGGCCTCTGCCATGGCCGCTGTGGTGCGCAGCCAGACCGCATGGACCTTGCTGGTGTCCTGGTCAAAAACGGGAAATCCTAATTTCATGAATGCTCCTCCTGGGTTAGCTATTTGGCCTAAATCTGCCAGATGATCAGGTTCAGTTTGGTGTTTGTATCAGCGTGTGGGTGGAACTCTATCTTTTTGCGCTGGCCGCTTTGAAGTTTGATGGTGTCGGTCCAGGTCTGTACGCCTTTGGGGCGGAATGTTAGTGCCCTGTCCGTGGCCTGGTCCATAACTGCCAGGTAGACAGCCTGCCGGTTGGGGGTCTGTTCTGCCGTGACCTCATACCAGCGTTCCTGGTCTTTTACCCTGACTGCCCGGCAGACAAACCCGTGCTTTCCCACAAATTCGATGACAGGGGTGGCCGCAGCCAGCCTTTTTTGAGCCGGCCCATGCAGCGGTTCTATGATCACTGCGTTTTGGGGCGGTTTAAACGGTATCATGGTGCCCGCATCTTGCGGTTCCCTGCCAGACCGGTCTGCCTGCTGGTCCTGGTGCCGGGCCAGGGCCATGGCGCGGGCATGCTGAAGTAAAGGGCAGTTTCCATCTCCATGTGCCTAAACAGCTGGACCATCGCAGGGGGGATCCGCGTTTCGGCATCCGCCAGGGCGGCCTGGTCCAAGACGGTTTGTAAAAAATCATTGCCAAGGTTTTCAAGGCAGGGGCCAAGGTCCCGTGTTGCCACGGGGTAGGTGTGCCAGGTTTCCACCATGCCGTCAATATTGCCCGCCAAAACAAGGTCATGGTGCCAGGAAAAGATCTCAAACCCGGAGATCTGGGCAACCCTCACTCCCGTTGTCCCCAGGGTTTCCAGCACCAGGACCGCAGGGGGCCTGTAATACCTTGTCCCGGGACCCCAGCCGCTCTTTTGACGCCGGATGGCATGGATCTGGCCCGGTGCCGGCAGGGTGAGGGGCAGATTATCCGGTGCCTGAAGAATGGACGTAAGTTCATCAAGAGCCTCCTGCGGTCCTTCATCCAGCCGTTGCCGGCATAACTCACAGGTGTCAAGGTGCTGCCGGGTCTCTTCCGATCGGGCACTGGCAAAGAGAATGTCGTCCGGCGGACAGCACCGGGACTCCTGGGCCAGGTCCCAGGTCAGCTGCAGGGCAAAGTCGTGGGGGGTGGTCATTTTTCGGACTCCTTTAAAATCTCTGAAAGGCGATGGGTCTGGACCGTGGTCAAGGGGGCGGTTTTTTGACAATAGGATGCCATTTGCAACAAGAAGGTTTTGTAAAACGACTCTGGTACAAAGGGGAACTTGGGACCGTTCCACTGCTCTAGATGGGTTCCCACCGCTTTGATGGTCTGCTCCAAGTGGTATTGGGGCTTGATGTTCAAAATCTTTTCTATGTGGCAGGGCTTGAGGTTTTCCAGGCCGGTTAGCCAGAACACCTGGCGCTGGAGGATGCTCCACTTCTTGGGGCCGTCAACACAGGCCGTCGCTTCGCTCAAAAGGCTGTCCTGGTTCACAGGGGATGCCGGACTGCGTTTTTCCGCCATTTTTTCCTGATCCCCGGGGGGCGGTTCATCAATCATCTGCCGGTCTGCAAGGTCGGTGTAGTGGGCCTGCATATAGGCAAGGGTAACCCCCACGGTCAGGCCGTGGGGGGTTCCGGTGACAATGCAGACCTGGTCCCAGAACTGCCGGGTGATCTGTAACAATGGTTTGCGACCCATCCGGTTGAACAAGTCATTGGGATCCACACAGGGGGATTTCCATTCCCTGAAGTTTATCTGGCGTTTACGGGCCAGGGCCTCATCCATCACCGCGGAACTGTCCAGGGGGGCATAGCTGTAATAGGTCCAGTGCCGACTGGCGTCCTTGTACACCTCCGGGCTTTCTCCCAGGGCCCGGCGCAGCGCCTTCTGGGTGCGAAGCCACTGGTTGGAACCGTCTTTTTTCCGGGCCTGATCCAGAATATGTTTCACAAACCCGTCTATGATCTGGTACCGGTTCAGGGGTTTTTTGTCTGAATACCGGGATTTGAGAAAAATCCAGACATCCTGGCTGATGGCCTCTATCACCGTGTCAAATTCGCTGACCTGGGCCACATCTCCATGGGGGGCAGCTCTTTTGGTGGAAACCTCCCAGGATTTTTGGGGATAGGGCCACTCCTCCATGGCCGGATACCGATCCATCCGGTAATAAATTTTCCTGGCAACGTCCATGAGCATTTGTTGACAGCCCTTTGACAGGTTTTTCGAAAACAGCTGCTTCCGGCAGCAGGGCGCTGATTCTGTCATCGGTCGGTCACCTCTTTGATGCAGTGGTCAGGTACCACCCCCCAGCAGCCCATGCCGGAAAACCAGGTGGAAAACTCAGTGCCCAGGGGCACTGAAAACCTGAGGCGGTCCAAGATAAAGGTATGGTTTCGGATCTCTTCCAGGCCCTGGTGAAGTCGGCACCCTTTTTGAATATAAGCGCTGGCGTTGTGGTCAAAGTGCTTGGATGAGCAAGGGCAGCAGTCGTGTTTGAAATTTTCATGGGTGGACAGCACAAACAGCGGGTGGCTGCCGTTCTCCCAGCTTATCTGAAAGCCGCCATGGGTGAACCGGTGTAAGGTGTCATCCTTACATCGGACAAAGAACATATGGGGTTCCCAGCCTTCAGGGGGCAGTTTCCCCACTGACCCGTAGGTTTTGAGTATGGACTTCTGGCGCTCCAGAAACGCGCTGAAACCGTCTGCCATTCAACCCCTCTTTTAGATTGAAAATGTTCGATTCTCCAGCTTCAAGGGCAGCTCTCCGGCCGCAGACCATACAGTCGCCGGTGAGTTGTCGGTCCACACGGGTCTCAAACAGGGACCTGCCGGTGTGCAGATCGATCTGAATGAGATCGGTGATGCCAAGCCCGGCGATCCGGCGTTGGATCTCGGCCACCAGCATGCCTGAGGCCACGGCATTGAGAGACATCACCGACGGTGCAGCCACCTCCGGAATATACCCCTCTTTTTGGGCGCGGTCCCAGACCTCGCCGCCCACGTATCTACGGGCCTCCAGGGAGGCAGTTCCCGGATCCAGCCGACCCACGCACAGGGGGCAGTAGCGGCCTGATTCCGCCCCGGTAACCTCGGCCACAAGGTTGGTGACGGCCCCGTCAGATCCCAGGCGGATATCCACCCCGGCCTGCAGGTATTCTGCTCCCCCGGCCAGGGCCAACTCCAGGCAGACCATCCGTGACAGATGGTCATCGGTGAGAGCCAGGATCAGGTCGCACCCTTTGAGTATCCCCCGCTGTGAGGACGGGGCATTGTACACGTCCTCACAAAAGGGTGTGACTTTAGGATTGGTGCCCACTGCCGCGCCTGCCCGCTGGATGATGCCTTTTACAACTTCTACTTTTCTACGACTTATATCTTTTTGTGTCAACCCCTGAAGTCGGTTCAAGTTGGTTTCGTCAACCGTGTCAGGGTCCATGAGGACAAAGGAGCGGACTCCGCAGCGGGCCAGCTGCTCGGCCACGGGCAGTCCCAGGCCCCCCACACCGATGATGGCCACCCGAAGGCCTGCGGCACTGGTGGAAAAAAGCGGCCCAAAGGCCCGCTGTCGGTCCAGGGCCGGTAGAAAGGCCGGGGTTTTGGGGTCCATCATGGCAAGCCCGATGCGAAGCCGGGTAGCCAGGGACCGCCCCCTGTACCAGAGCCGGGCCAGAGGGACGCCGTTGCGCGGGGCCAGCACACTCACCAGGAAGGGTTGTCCCTGGTCTGCAAGCCACGA
>JAAUSZ010000203.1 GCA_012031875.1 Desulfobacula sp. | reverse complement strand
GTCTAAGACTTCGGTGATAGGGTTCATATTTCATCCCACTATCCCTTCAATTCCAGCAACTCGCGCACAATCCCGGCTTGAATTTGAGCCAGATCTTTGTCCTCGATTTCCCCGACTTCATTGGCAATCAATCGGTCCAGAATCAGGGATGGTTTTTCATATTCAATATCTTCAAAGACCGGTTCCAAATATTGTTTAGGAGACAGATCATATTTCTCATCCCTGATCTCCTGGTAGGGGACAAAAAAACCTTTGGGTTTTTTGCGGTCCGTGTCTCTCTCCGGATCACGGGTGTTGAATGTGGCCACGATATCCTGGAGGTCGCCGTGGTCTTCCCTTTTGGTGCGTTTGTCATCCAGGGAATAGCCGTCGGATTCCATTTCATAGAACCAGACGTTCCGGGTGGCAGGCTCGGTGATTTTATCTTCCTTGTCATAGACCTTGGTAAAGACCAGGATGGCGGTGCTGACCCCGGCATAGGGCTTGAACACGCCGCTGGGCATGGTGATGACGGCTTTGAGTTCGCACCGGTCCACCAGGATTTGTCTGGCCGCCACAAAGGCATTGCCCGAGCCGAAGAGCACGCCCTGGGGCACGATGATCCCGGCCGTGCCGCCCCGCTTGAGCATCCGCACCATGGTTTCGATAAACAAGAGTTCGGTCTTGGTGGTGGACAGGCTTAAATCCTCGTTGATATCCCCTTTGTCAATGGACCCGGTAAAGGGCGGGTTGGCCATGATGATATGGTATTGGTTGGGCTCGTTAAACCCCTTGCTCAGGGTGTCCCTGTAATCCAGCAACGGCTCGTCAATCCCGTGCATCATCAGGTTCATCATGCCGAGACGCACCATGGTGCTGTCGATGTCATAGCCCTGAAGGCTCTGATCCAGGGTTTTTTTGGAATTCTGGTCATATGCCGCACTGACCGAAGTTCTGACAAACCCGTCCTCATCCGGTGTTAGATCCTGTCTCCCTGATTTCCGGGCAATGTCCGTCACAATGTACTGATAGGCGCCCAGAAGAAATCCGGCCGTGCCGCAGGCCGGATCACCGATCCTGTGCCCGAGCCGGGGTTTGACCAGTTCGGCGATCAATTTAATGATATGGCGGGGGGTTCGAAACTGGCCGTTTTTCCCGGCCGAGGCAATTTCAGAGAGCAGGTATTCATAGACATCCCCCTGGATATCCTGGAATGCCTGGCCTTTTTCAGACGAATCTTTTTCCATGATGATAAAAATCTCATCAATGGTTTTAACCGCTTCCACCAGAAGTCCGGGTTTGGGGATAATGAACACCGCGTTTTTCATGTGATGGGTGAAACCCGATTCCGAACCGTTCATGTCTTTTAAAAAGGGAAACACCCGGGTCTGGACATGGGTCAGCATGTCTTCTGCTTTCATTCGCTTAAAAAAGGACCAGCGAAGGGTGCTTCGATCTATCTCAAAGGGTTTTTGATCTTCCTCTTTTTTATCCCGGTGTTCCGGCGGCACCCAGGCCCCTTCAAATCGGGATATATAGGATTCGCCCGTGAATTCAGCGTCGGACTGTTTGTTTAAGTCCAGTTCGTCCAGCCGTTTCATAAACAAAAGATAGGTGATCTGCTCGATGGCAGTGAGGGGATTGGAGATTCCCCCGGCCCAGAACTTGTTCCAGAGCTGGTCGATCTGTGATTTTAATTCAGGATGATGTTGAAGCATGGTGTTTCCTTAATTTTTTTTTACTTTCCAAGAGCCGCCTCTGGCAGGACCGATGCGCTCAATCAAGCCTTTTCCCTTGAGCTGGGCCATCTGCCATTCGATTCCCTTGGGGGTCAACCCGGTCTGTTCCGCCAGTTGGGCCGTAGTCATATCCGGTGTCTTTCTCAGCAATGCCAGGATTTTCTCCCTGGTTTTTCCCCTGGACATCTCCCTAGTTTTCTCCCTAGGTTTTCGGGTTTCCCAGGGGGTTATATAACTGGGTCTTGGAAACACAAGGGAAAACAAGGTGGTATATTCAATTTTCACCGGGGGGCAATTCTCTTTTTTCAGGGCTTCATAGATCCGCTCGATGCCGGTGCCCATTTTTTCAATATAATCGCACCGCAGCAGCAACGCGGCAATATTGGGATTGCGGCAGACACTTCTTTTGCCGAAGTCCTTTTCCGGCAATCCTTTGGGCAGGCCGCCGGGGTTATGGATCTCGACGCGGTCATCAAAAATTTCCACCATGACCTGGGCGCCCTGCTCAAAATAATCCCGGTGGCAGACCGCATTGATAACGGCTTCGCGCAGGGCCACCTCAGGCAGTTCCAGGATCTCTTTTCGCCGGGCGCTGTCTTTGGTGATTTCCCAGCGAAGTTGCAAATGCTTTTTTAAAAACAGCAGGGCCTCTTCCACATTTTCCAGGATATTGCCGCTCAGCTCCTTGCGGTCCAGGATATAGGCTTTGGCCGTGCCTTTAAAAAGGGCGCAGACCACATTGACAAAGGGTTGTCTTGATGCCGGATCTTTGGCAAAAAAGAGCATGCCGGTCTGGTTGAGGTAAAACCGGTTGTTTTTCACATCCCCGGCACCCAGATTGAGCAGCAGGTTTTTTGTATCGCTTCTTTGGGTAATTCCGGACAGAGAAAGGAAATGTTCCAACCGGGAGTGATCCAGTACGGTTTCCCAGTCCAGGTCCAGCCGGAGCTGCTGATCAAAGCGGACCCGGCCTTCGGACCGGATAAAGGCGGTGATATCGGCCGTGCTCATTTTCTGGGAGCTGGCACCGTTTCTTAAATAAAACCCTTTGGTACAGCGATGGGGGCGGTTGGCGCCTTCGGGCACATGGGTGACGAGGATTTTCTGATCCAACAGTTTTTCAATAAAAATGGCCACCGGCGGATCGCAGGAGGCAGCCATGGTTTCAATCTTGGAAAAAAGCTCATTGGAAAAATCACACCCCACGACCCGGTTGTTGTCATCCACGCCGATAAAAATCCGGCCGCCCGACGCATTGGCAAAGGCCACCAGCTCTCTGGACAGGTCGGCATTGATATTCTGCTTGAATTCCAGGGTATAGCCTTCCCCTTCTTCAAGGACCAGGGCCAGTTCTTCGGGGGTTGTTTTCCTGTGGATCATGCGGCCAGCTCCTCGGTCAGCGCCAGGATATCATTGATGACGGCCGGGCTGAACACCCCCCGGATGCCCTGGGGATGGATCACGGTAAAGGGGGATTGAATCAGGTCCTTTTTTTTCCACTTTTTCCCGTTCAAGAATGAATTCTTTGAGCAGCCTCAAAAACTCCAGTTGCCGGGAGTTCAGATCCGAGTGGGCCGAAAGGAACCGGTCAAACGCTTTGGCAACGGTTTGCGGATAGCTCTCAAGGGGCTCAACCCCCAGGATATGACGGATGAACCGGATAAACCCGGCCTTTGGATGCTGATAGACTTTTTTCAGCAACGCCTCGGTGATATGGGGATGGGCATGGTACAGGGCCTGTGACAGAGTCTGGATATCCGCATCAGACACGGGCCGGTTTTCTTTGATTTTCAGCAGCACCGGGGTGTTCTCCATCAGTGCCAGAATTTTGGCCTCCACCATTTCCTTATACCGGGTAATGCTGACGGCTTCGTGCTGGGGGCCGAATTCCACAAATTCCTTTTGTTTTATCCTGTCTTTTAAGTCCAGCTCAACAGGTGTCAGGGGGTTGTCTTTTTCCCTGAATTTCATCAGGGGCGCCAGTTTTTCCACCAAGGTATCCAGTGCATCATCTGAAACAGTTGTCCAGAAATTTTCCTTCTGGGATTTCTTAATCAAGTCCTGCTCTTGTTTTACGATATGAACGGACAAGGGCAGCTCACCGATCTGGGCGATCACACCGGTTTTCAGAAAATCAAATCGTCTTTTGTCCCCTAAAAGCCATGCAATGGAGACCTCAAGCACATCTTTTTCAAAGCGCATGGCTTTAAAATCCGTATCGGAAACCGTTCTGAACAAGGGCTTGATCCGGGTGCGCAAAATTCCATTTTCTCCTGATCCAGGTGGGTCCAGAAATTTTCCTCGCTCAACCCGTTCAGCAAGGCGGCCGCTTCTTTGATGACCACGGAAGATGCGGGCAATTGGCCGATCTGCCGTCGCAGTCTTTCAATTTCCTTATCGGCAATGCGCTCTTTTTCAGCGTGTTGTGCGGCTTCGATTTTATCCAGCCGGATGCCGAACAACCGGACCGGCAGGGGCAGGCCGGAATCAATCTTTTTCCCCTCAGGCGTCAGCTTGAAATACTCAAAATTATCCCAGCAGTCCATGATTAGAAAGACCTGCTTTTCAAGACACCAGGGCTTGGCTTTGGCCGGTTCCAGAAGACGGGTGCCCGCCCGATCATCTGCCAGAATTTGGTGTATGAATAGACCGGTTTGGCGAAACACAGGTTGACGATCTCCCGGACATCAATCCCGGTATCCAGCATATCCACACTGATGGCCACCCGCGGCATGTCCTGATGGGTGAATTGATCCAGGAGTCCGCCTTTGCCGTAAACCCTGGGGTCATCCGATATCATGACCTTGGCAAGCTCCCCGTTATATTGGGGAAAAAGGACGTCAAACACTTCTTCCATGCGCCTGGCATGCGCTTTTGAAGAACAAAAGAAAATGGTTTTGCCGGGCAGGACCCCGTTTTGATCCTTGATGCACTCTTCCATGAACTCTTTGACAATTAGGGTGTTGGTTCCCTTGTTGATCACTTTTTTTTCAAGCTGGGTGCCTTCAAAATTGATCTCTTCAATATCGATGCCGTCCAGCGTCAGCTTTTTTTGATCCTCAAGGGTAATGGTTCTTTTGCTGATACCGTCTGCCTGAAATTTTGTCTGGATTTTAATGACCTGAAAATCGCTTAGATAGGGCGGTATATTGCTGACCGCTTCTTCAAAGGTATAGGCAAAGGTCGGCAGGCCGTTTTCACAATCAAATAATGAAAACGTGTTATGATCGATCAAATCCGTCGGGGTTGCCGTCAATCCTAAATTTATGGTTTTGAAATAATTCAGAATCTCGCCATAGGTGTTGTAAATGGACCGATGACTTTCATCGATAAAAATAAAATCAAAAAAATACGGGGAGAAATTCTGGGTTTCATCCCGGATAATGTTGAGCATACTGGGATAGGTGGACACATAAATCCGGCGATCCCTGCTGATCAGTTTTTCCCCCACATTGGGCCATCTGGGTTCATCCGGCAGATACTCTTTAAAGGCATTCAATGCCTGCTCCCGCAGTGCGATACGATCGACCAGGAAAAGGACTCTTTCCGCATGACCGGCCCGCATCAAGGCATCCATCAGGGCGATACTGGTCCGGGTTTTCCCGGTACCGGTGGCCATGACCAGCAAAAACGACCTTTTTTTCTGCTCAATGCCTTCGAGAACACTGCGGATGGCCCGGATCTGGTAATCGCGGCCGGCAATACCGGTGTTGATCAGCTCACGGGTAAGGGGCTTTCGATTCTGCCGGATATAGTTCAGCCGCTCTAAATCATCCCGTGTCGGAAATCCGATCACTTTTCGGGGGGGATAGTTTTCCAGATCCCAGAAATAGGTTTCCAGCCCGTTGGTATAAAAACAGAACGGCAAAGAGCCTTTGATCCGCTTTTGAATATTGCAGCAATACTGTTTTGCCTGTTCCCGGCCTATTGCCGCATCTTTGCTTGTCTTTTTGGCTTCTACAACAGCCAGGGGTTTGCCGTTCTTTCCCAATAGAACATAATCGCTGAACTGATGACCCTGATAAGGTGTTTGCGCTTCGGCAACACCTTCCGGAAGATCAACAAGAATATCAAATTCCTGAACCACCTGGGTGGGGTCATTGACATTCCAACCTGCTTTTTCAAGATGTTTATCAATCAGTTCCGCTCTTGTCTGTTGTTCGGTTTTCATGTCGGATGGTTTTCAATTCGGGTCTATTACCGGCTTTTCAGCCATTATAAGCTAGTTACGCAAACACCATCTCAATATCGCGGAACGGTCATGAAATCAATAAAATATAAAAAATTTTAGTCCATTATAGAAACCCTGGCCCTGTGGGCCAGGTCAGAGTACAAAGGCTTTGCCATTTGTGCGACTCACTGTTACTCAATGATCAAGTTGTCCCCACAACGAAAGATCAAGGAGTAACAGATGAGCCGATTTCGAAAGTTATCACAAACGATCTGGCATTGCCAGTATCACATTGTGTGGGTACCGAAGTACAAGTATAGGATATTGCGTGGTCCAGTAGCGGTGGAGGTTAACAACTGTATACGGGCGTTTTCAGAGCAGAAAGGATGTGAAGTGGTTGAGCTGAACGTTCAAATTGATCACGTCCATTTGCTGGCGATGGTGCCGCCAAAAGTGTCGATATCCGATTATGTAGGAACACTTAAAGGCCGGACTGCCATAAGGGTTTTCAACAGATTTCGAAAGTTGAAGGAAAAACCCTATTGGGGTAACAAATTTTGGGCACGTGGTTATTGCGTGGATACAGTTGGGCTTGATGCAGAAATGATCCAAAAATATGTAAAATATCAACAAGAGAAGGAACAGGTAGCGGAACAGCGAGACTTGTTTAACAGGTAAGTTGAATCGAGGGGCAACTTCCTTGCCTTCTCAGGGGGCAAGGCAAACAAAGCCCCTTCCAGGGGCAAACCAAAGCCTGGCCCTCTGGGCCAGGTTATTTACATTGCCCATTATTTTTAACAAACCAGTGGAAAAACAGATGAGAAAAAAGATGAACCGGGGACTATGTCAAAAACAAAATCCCCAAAATGCTGGGTTTAGAGGTCCGGACTATTAATAGCCTGGGCTTGACAAAACATTTCACGGCCGATTAGGATTCAATCCATCAATAAAGGGTATGACTAATTTTCCCCTGCCGGAAAATTTCCAGGGGCAATGGATAAGGCATGCCCATATTATTCAAAACCGGGCAATGCCGATCCGTCGAGGAATGATGGTTGCCGCTTTAAGGAGACTGCGTAAAGAAAATGAACAGAACAACAGCCATAGCACTTATCGGGATCATTTCAATCACTATGATTTTCTTTGCCTGTGGAAGAACGGCTTCCCGCCTTGGAGGGAAAGAACATCGCCAGGTATTGAAGGTCGAACATTTTAAGGAATTTGTCAGCATCAGCTTTGATAAAAGAGGGAATTCGACGGTTAAGGATGTGACTTTCCTGGCCACGGACGGATTCGTATATACCCGGGAGTTTATGGATGTCAGCCCCTTTGAGGGTGTTATCCGCTGGGTTCCTTATGGCAAGGGGGAAGATTTTATTCAATCCCGGGCCATTTCCAGATGGACCGGTGATGCCGTCAATCTGGAACTTCCGGAAGACTGTGACCGGATCCTTGGTGTGGATATCGGGTATGTGTCTAAAAATGAACGGGTTAAAAATTTGACCTATGTATCCGCCAACGGCGCTATCTATTCAAAGGAATACCGGGAAGGGCTGGTGGATAGAAATTTCGAGGGCTGGCTTGAGGTCAGGGCCAAATAGCCGGGATCTTTTTTCCGGCCCTCGCCGGATATGGTATCACGAACACCAGAAAGGAGGGGAATCATGAAAAAAATATTGGCCATTCAGGGAAGCCCGAAGGGGAGCAGCGGAAACACGGATGTGATGCTCCGGGAATTTCTTAAGGGCGCACAAAGCAAAGGCGCCGAGACAGAGACTGTGTATCTGAAAAAATTGAACATCAAGCATTGTACCGGGTGCTTTGGATGCTGGGTAAAAACCCCTGGAAAATGCGTGATCAAAGATGATATGGCAAATTTACTGGAAAAGGTTCGCCAATGTGATCTCCTGGTATTGGCCACACCGGTTTATGTCTATTCCATGACCTCGTTAATGAAGGCCTTTATGGATAGGATGCTGCCGCTCATTGAGCCTCATTTTGTGAAAGAGGGCGACCGTTATAAACACCCTTCCAGGTATAAGAGAAAATATGATACCGTCCTGATATCCAACTGCGGTTTCCCGGAAATGAAACAATTTGATGCGCTCCGCCACAATTTCAGGCTTCGTGAGGAGATGGGGCACGGGGTGATGGTGGGAGAACTGCTGATGCCTGCCGGCGTCCTGCTGAAGGTTGAGGGTTTAAAAGGCTTTCTGGAGGATCATTATCAGGCTTTTTTCCGGGCGGGGGTGGAGGTGGTCGAAAAAGGCCGGATTCTCCCGGAGACAGAACAGATCACACAAAACCGGTTTTTAACCCAGAGGATTTTTTTGCAATGGCCAACCGCACCTGGGATGAAAGGCTGGGACGGCTGGATTTGAACCAGTGACCACTTGACCTATAGTCAAGTTTTTTGCCCTTCTTGAATGATAAAAAAATAATAGAAAATGCAGGTACAAATATGATTTAACATATTTATTT
>JAAUSZ010000032.1 GCA_012031875.1 Desulfobacula sp. | reverse complement strand
AGCGTGCAGGAAACAATATTCATAAGCAACAGCCCCCCCTGGGAGGCGATACAGCCAGGGGACTAGGGCCTTGAACAATTTTTCCGAAATTCCGGACCGGTACAGGATCTCCCCCATGAAGATGAAGAGGGGAAGGGCCACGTATTCCCATTTTTCAATGGTGGCCCACAGGGATGAGGCCATATTGTTTCCGGCCGGGAGGGAGGAAAAAAGGGTCATGCCCACAAACCCGACAATGAAAAGGGAGAATCCGACCCAGACCCCTGCTGCCAGGGTTAAAAAAAGGACACCAAAGACAACCACGGACATGAGCAGGAATTGGGGTTCCATTACACCACCTCCTCTTTGGTTTGAATGGCGGCAAAGGTCTTCAGGCAGGTGGCCAAAAGCTGGATTAGAAAACAGCCCGCGCCGGCCAGCATTACGGCCTGGGGAACCCATAAGGGAGTGCCCGTCAGGGTTCCCGAGGTGGATTCATAGCGAATGGCCGACTGGACCATCTTCAACAGATACCACCACAGATACCCCATGAAAACCGTGGTGACAGCGGTGGAGACAAAGGTGATGAGCCTTGCCGCAAATCCGGGCAGAAACCCCAGAACCAGAGTGATCCGGATATGGCCCTTTTCCTTGAGGCAATATCCCGCGCCCATGAAAATAATGGCGGCAAGGCCGTAGGCGCTGTATTCATCCGCGATAAGCGTTGTTTTTTCAAAGAGGTTCCATAAGAAGATTTCCACGAGAATCAAAAGGGTCATCAGGCCCAGGATCACGGCGGAAACCATGGCCATCCAATCACTGAGCCCATCGGAAAATTTTATAAGTCTATTCATCATCGCCACCCGGATTACGGCCCCGGCCGGGAAGTCCCGCGGCCGGGATGTGTTTAAAGGATTAACGTCCTGTGATTCTATAATATTCCGTCAGGATCTTCTGGGCATCGGCCCCGGCTTTGCCGGCCCATTCAGCCCTCAGTTTTTCGCCCACGGCATTGAGTTCGGACCGGAACTGTTTGCTGACCGGGCTGATGGTCATCCCGTTTTCAACCAAAGTGGCATGGCTTTTCCGGTCCATGTCGCCGGCCAGGTTCCACATTTCATCTTCCAGTTGGGCCGCAATCTCGAGCACAAGGGTCTGGGTTTTTGGATCCAGCTTGTTCCAGGCATCCAGGTTGACATTGATCATATTGACGGGGCCCACAATATTGATGGGCGTAAAGAATTTGAGGACTTCCCAGGCCTTGGCATCCACGCCGGAAACCGAAGAGGTGTACATGGAATCCAGAAGCCCGGCCTTCATGGCCGGATAGACTTCCGAAAAGGGCATTTTCCGGGCTGCAATGCCCGTGGCTTCGCCAAAGGTCAGGCCTGTGCCGTCATACACTCTCATCTTGAGGCCTTTTAAATCGGCTTCGGATTTGATGGCCCGCTGGGTATAGATGCCGGAAAAAGGCCAGACCGAGGTGTAAAGGGTGATCTGGTTGAATTTTTTCAGGTTTTCCGCATAGACCGGTTTGGCCAATTGGTACAAAAGGCGCTGTTCAAAGGTATTGGTGGAAATAAAGGGCTGGGCCGTCAAGGCCAGGACCGGTGCGTCCCCTTCCACCATGCCCGTGGGAATCTCAGCCACGGCCACCTGGCCTTCGGCCACGGATTTCAAAAGCTCGGGTCCCTTGAACCCGAGGGCTGCGCCGGGATGGAGAACAATGGTCAATTCCCCATTGGTGGCCTTGGCCACTTCATCGGCAAACCTCTGGGCTCCCTCGGTATGGAAATTCCCGGCCGGATAATTCAGGTGCATATCCCATTTTGTCTTTGCCAGGGCCGTTGAAAAGCAGGTTAAAGCAAACATCACACCGGTGAGTCCAATCAAAAGTTTTTTCATTTTTCCCTTCCTTTATAGTATGGTTGATATGGGAGATCTTTCATTCAATGGCATTAAACCGTCATAAACGTGATGATTCTCTGCCTGAAAGTCTCAATGTGGTCCTGCAATAACTGTTTCAGCCCGGCCTCGTCTCTCAGGATCAGGCTCTCGATAATCCGGTCATGTTCCTCGACAACGGATTGATAATGAAGTTCCAGGGGCCTTTGGGGGTCAATGATATTGTTATAGGACAGATAGGACAGCCGTTTGGCTTCCTTTCTGACATCATTCACCGCCCGGATCAAAAATTCATTCTGGGAGCACCGGGCAAAATTCATATGAAATTCATGGTTGGCCTGGACCAGGTCAAAAACTTGATTCGAGAGAACAGCTTTTTTAACCGCCTCATTGGACTCCCTCATCTTTTTTATGGCCATGGTGCAATCCTTGATCATGGCCACCTCCACCACGCCGAATTCAAAGATATGCATGCTCTCAAACACGGCCTTGGTGTTTTGCAGGGTGATGGGCCTGACAACAACCCCTTTATTGGGCTGGGATTCGATCATGTTTTCACTCTGGAGCCGGACCAGGGCTTCCCGGACAGGGGTCCGGCCGATGCCCAGTTCCTCCACAAGCTGGTTTTCTTCCAGATATTGGCTGGGCTGGTATTCAAGGCAGATGATTTTCCGGACAATGGTCTCATAGGCCGTAACGGCCAGGGGTTGCCTGGGTAATTTGTGAATTTTTGCAAGAGCCGCCATGGGGTCCAACCATCCTTTTTTATGAGGTTTTTAACGCCGGATGAAATATACTTGACATAGATTAAAAATATATGTCAAGTATATTTTGAAAAAAATACATTGTCATCAAACCCGAACAAGGAGGAAATCATGAGTGATCAGAAATATGAGGTTCTTTCACCGGTCATGGGGACGTTTTACCGGGCCTCTGCCCCGGACAGTCCGCCCCTGGTGGAGGTCGGCCAAAGGGTCAAGGCATCGGATATCCTGTGCGTCATTGAATCCATGAAGATATTTACGGAGCTTCGCAGCGAATATAGCGGGGTGGTCAAGGAAATCCTGGTGGAAAACGAAGACCCGGTCATGAAAAAGCAGGCTCTCATAATCATTGAAAAAGAATAGCCGCCATATAAAGGAAGGGGCCATGCCGTTTAAACGTATCCTCATTGCCAACCGGGGCGAGATTGCCCTGAGAATCATCCGGGCCTGTAAAGAGATGGGCATAAACACCGTTGCCGTTTATTCCGATGCAGACAAGGACAGCCTCCATGTCAAAGCTGCGGATGAGGCCGTCCATATCGGGCCGGCATTAAGCTATAAAAGCTATCTGAACCTGGACAGGATCATGGCAGCCATCAAGGAGGCAAAGGCCGACGCGGTCCACCCCGGGTACGGATTTTTATCTGAAAACTCAGATTTTGCAAAGGCCTGCGAGGACGCGGGCATCACCTTTATCGGACCCTCGGCCCAGTGCATTGCCAAATCAGGCAATAAATCATCGGCCCGCCGGACTCTGACCGATCTCGGCATCCCCGTCATTCCAGGGAGTGAGGATATCCTCACCTCGCCGGACCAAGCCTGCGCCCTGGCTGAAACCGTGGGGTTTCCCGTGATTTTAAAAGCCTCGGGCGGCGGCGGCGGCCGGGGCATGAGGATCGCCCATACACCGGAAGAGCTGAGGCAGGCCTTTGCCATGGCATCGGGGGAGCCAAGGCCGCCTTTGGCAATCCGGATATTTACCTGGAAAAATATATTGAAAACCCCCGCCATATTGAAATCCAGATCCTGGGGGACAAGTTCGGCCGGTATGTTCACCTGGGCGAGCGGGAATGCAGCATCCAGAAGCGGTATCAAAAACTCATCGAGGAAGCCCCCTCCTCCTTTGTGGATGAGGATCTGAGGGCCACCCTCGGGAATACCGCCATCACCATTGCAAGGGCACTTTGTTATACCAATGCCGGCACCATTGAATTTTTAGTGGACAAGAACAAAAATTTTTATTTCATGGAGGTCAATGCCAGGATCCAGGTGGAGCATCCGGTCACGGAAATGATCACGGGCATTGACCTTGTCCGGGAGCAGATCCGGATTGCCGCGGGGCAAAAACTGTCCCTGAAGCAGGAGGATATCGTTCCCAAGGGCTGGGCCATGGAATGCCGGATCAACGCTTCGGACCCGGAGGATAATTTCATGCCCTGCCCCGGCCGAATCGAATCCGTTGTCTTTCCCGGCGGCCCCGGGGTCAGGATCGACACCCATATCCATGACGGCTATATGGTGGGCCCTTTTTATGATTCCCTCATCGGAAAACTCATTGTCTGGGACCAGGACCGCTCATCGGCCATCCGCCGCATGAAAAGGGCCCTGGACGAATTCGACATCAAAGGAATCCAGACCACCATTCCGTTTTTTCGAAAGATTTTCCTTAACAAAAATTTTCAAAAAGGGGATATTGATACCCATTTTCTGGACAATTTATAATCTTATCTAAGGAGGCTGCCATGACCGAATCCATCCGGCTCCAGGACATGACCTGGGAAGACGTCCGACAAGCGGTTGAAAAAAGCTCAAAAACCATTCTTCTGCCCTTTGGCAGCACGGAACAGCACGGCCCCCACCTGCCCGTGGGCACGGATACCCTTGTGGCCGTCACCCTGGCCGAAGACGCCGGGCAGAAAACCGGCGCGCCCGTGGCCCCGCCCCTGTGGTTCGGCTGGAGCCCCCATCACATGATCCTGCCCGGCACCATTACCATCCGGCCGGAGATTCTGGCCGAAATCGCCTTTGACATGATTTCCTCCCTTCACCACCACGGCTTTGAAAGATTTGTCCTCATCAACGGCCACCGCATCGTCAATATTGCCTGGCTCCAGATGGCCGGAGAACGGGCCAAACGGGAACTGGGCGTCAAGGTCGTCATCTTTGATCCGGCCCATATGTCCAAATCCATTACGGCCTCCCTGGGCTGGGGACGGGTGGGACATGCCGAGGAAATCGAAACCTCCCACATGATGTACCGCTACCCGGACCTTGTTAAGATAGACCGGGCCATTGACAATCCCCACACGCCAAGGCCATTATACAGCGTAGACCCTTCCTATGAAGGGGATACCCTTTGCTATGTTCCCAGCAGCCCCGAAGAAATGAAAGCCGCCACCCTGAAATCCGGCGGAACCTCAGGGGAGCCATCCAAGGCATCGGCCGAAGGGGGGAAATGCTACCATGACCATCTGGTTTCCCGGCTGGTTGAGGTCATCCGCATGCTTCAAACGGATGAGGGCTACAAAATGTAAGGGGGCCGCATATTTAAAACCGGGAGGACGACCATGAAAAAAATGAAGGCGCTGGTTAAGGCAAAACCTGAAAAAGGACTGTGGCTGGAGGAGGTTCCCGTTCCCGATATCCGCCACAACGAAGTTCTCATCAAAATCCTGAAAACCGCCATCTGCGGCACCGATGTCCACATTTACAACTGGGACAAATGGTCCCGGGCCACCATCCCCGTGCCCATGCACATCGGCCATGAATATGTGGGAACCATTGAAAAAACCGGCTCCCATGTGGTCGATTTCAAACCCGGCGACCTGGTCTCCGGAGAGGGCCATATCGTCTGCGGCCACTGCCGCAACTGCCTGGCCGGCCGTAGGCATCTGTGCCGCGACACCAAGGGCGTGGGTGTGAACCGGCCCGGCGCCTTTGCCGAATACCTGGCCATCCCGGTCACCAATGTCTGGTACTGCAACACCGCCATTCCCCTGGATGTGCTGGCCTGTTTTGATCCCCTGGGCAATGCGACCCACACGGCCCTTTCCTTTGATGTCCTGGGAGAAGACGTCCTCATCACGGGCGCCGGCCCCATCGGCTGCATGGCCGCGGCCATTGCCAAACATGCCGGGGCCAGGTATGTGGTGGTCACGGACATCAATCCCTATCGCCTGGATCTGGCCCGGAAAGCCGGGGCCACCCTGGCCGTGGATGTGACAAAACAGAACCTGGCCGATGTCCAAAAGGAGCTGGGCATGAAGGAAGGCTTTGATGTGGCCATGGAAATGTCCGGGAGTCCTTTGGCCCTGAATTCCATCCTGGACAATATGTGCCATGGCGGCAAAACCGCCCTTCTGGGTATCATGCCGGAAAAAACCGAAATCGACTGGAACAAGGTGGTGTTCAATATGCTGACCATCAAGGGCATCTACGGCCGGGAAATGTATGAAACCTGGTACAAGATGACCAGCATGATCCAGTCGGGCCTTAATATCTCCCCCCTCATCACCCACAAATTCCATTACACGGAATTTGAAAAAGGCTTTGAGGTCATGAGATCCGGGAATTCGGGAAAGGTTATTCTGGACTGGGCTTGAATGAATGTGGTATGATATTATCCAGACCACACCAACTTATGATTTTGGAGAAATTTCAAGTGGATAGCAAGTTGCTTTGGAATAACGAAACAGAGGTTCAATTTTTTACAGAAGCGTTAAGAAATTTTGCTTCTCCTGAGCAGCTTTTCTATAATCTTGGGTCAGACCATTTTGCCTATGTGCCAAAGGATATTGATGGTGAAGGACAAACCTTACAATCAAGGAACTCTCTGATTGGACAATTTACAGAAAAATGGACTAGGGATCTTTTTTGCCCGATTGCAAGGGAATTAGGCCTCTATGCTGTGAATAGCGTCTTTTGTGAGGAAATTGGTTTGTCTAAGAGGTCGAATGCTGATTTAGCTTTTTGTGCAACAGCTTCTATCAAACAAAAACCTGAAAACATAAAACTCATATTTGAAATAAAAATGAGTGTTGTCTCAAATTATAGGTACACGTCACCCGATAAAATTACATTTATTGGTGACTATAAATCTCATAAAGGAAACCCCGCTCTTTTACGCTCAGATTCCATGTTGAAAGCGATAGGAAAATCTATTAACATTAGAGTATCAGGAATTAAATCCGCCACAATACCTGTTATAGTTTTAGGAAATAGCCCAATAACGGATAGCTATATTCATAAAGTTGATTTTTTGAGAACAGCCGGAGTGATACAAGGATTTTGGTCTTTAAACCCTGAGCCTACGAATACTAAACACGTGAGGCAGACTCCGGTCAAAGGATTTCAAACAATCGAAAATTTTGATGCACTTTCAGAATTGACAGGCAACCTGTTAAAGCAAAAAATGAATTATTTTTCCTCAATGATTTCCAAATCAAGGCTTGGAGAGTTTGTTCGCATAGCAAACCAGGAAAATTCAGATGAAGCAAAAGCTGATAGATTCTTACAACTCATTAGAGATATACAATGAAACAATACAATAGAGAAGGTACGAAAACAAGCTCGTTTGGAACAAACGGAAGAATAAACCACGATTCTTCAAAATTCTATGACTCAAAATTGTATAAGGAGCTTATTAACGATAAAGAAATCTCAAAGACGGTTAATGAATTTCCTGAGGAGCTATTGAACACAGTTCTTCATCATTCCTGTGAGAGAATGGAAGAAATACCTGATAATTCATTGCATTTGATGATAACCTCCCCGCCGTATAATGTTTCAAAGGATTATGATAATGACTTATCCTTGGACGAATATTTATCTTTGTTGAAAATGCATTTTCTGAGACATACCGGGTTCTGGTAAATGGCGGCCGCGCATGCATCAATGTCGCAAATTTAGGCAGGAAGCCTTATATCCCATTGTCTGACCATATTTCTAAAATAATGATTGACATCGGGTTTAATATGCGGGGGGAAATCATCTGGAATAAGGCAGCCAGCGCAAGCCCTTCAACCGCATGGGGAAGTTGGCTTAGTGCAGCAAATCCGACCCTGAGAGATATCCATGAATATATTTTAGTGTTTTCCAAAGGTGATTATAAAAGAGAACGGAAAAAAGAAGAGCTGGATAAAAAAAGAAATACCATAATTAAAGAGCAATTTATGGAGTGGACCAGGTCCATCTGGACGATGAACGCTGAAAGCGCCAGAAAGATAGGTCATCCGGCCCCATTCCCGGAGGAATTGCCCTACAGGCTGATTCAATTATATTCGTTTACAAACGACATTGTTCTTGACCCATTCATGGGTAGCGGGACAACAGGTGTTGCAGCATTAAAAACGGACAGGTTTTATATCGGCTATGATACTGATGCCGAATATATAAAGCTTGCAGAAAAGAGATTATATCCGTTTAGGACACACACAAAAATTTTTACATCAACCGCCTAATATAAAAAAGCTACGCCCACTGGTAATAGCTGTTGCCCTTCCCTGTCTTTTTTAGGAGAAAAAATGAGTATAGATAAACTTGACCTGTCCCTTGCACAGGAGCTGGCAACCCTGAAAGAAGAAGGCCGGGCCAAGGCCCCGGAAAGAGTCATTGAGCAGTATATCCCGGCCGTGGCCCCCAAAGGCCCCCGGTATAAGCTGGCCGGGAGCGATACGGAATTTATCCGGCTCAATTCCAATTCCTATCTGTCCCTTTCCCAACATCCCGATCTTGTGGCTGAGGCGGATCAGGCCACCCGTGAATTCGGGGTCGGGCCCGGCGCGGTGCGGTTCATCGACGGCACCTTTATCCATCATGTGGCCCTTGAAAAACGGGTGGCGGCCTTTGTGGATAAACCCGCGGCCAAAATCTTCAATTCCGCCTATACCGCCAATTGCGGGCTGGCCCTGTCCGTTTCCCATGCCAAAACCCATTGGATCGGGGACCAGCTCAACCACAACAGCATTATCCGGGCCATGCGGATCAGCAATATCCCCAGCCAAAACAAGGCCATCTACAAACACAATGACATGGCCGACCTGAAACGATGCCTGGATGAAGTCCCCCGGGATATGGAGCGGGTGGTGGTCATCTTTGACGGCATCTTCAGCATGAGGGGGGATAACGCTCCCATCCATGAGATCCATGCCGTGTGCAGGGATTACGACTCGCGTTTCAAAGACGGGGTCATCACCGTGGTGGACGATTCCCACGGCATCGGGGCCTATGGGGACACGGGCCGCGGCACCCCGGAGCATTGCGGAGTTTCGCCGGACATCATTGTCGGCACCTTTGGAAAGGCCTTTGGGGTGAACGGCGGATTCATCGCGGCAAGTTCCGCCCTCATCGAGGCCGTGCGCCAGAAGGCGGACACCTATATTTACACCAATCCCTTGAGCGTGGCCGACTGCGCGGCCGCGGTAAAGGCTCTGGATATCTGCGCCGGTCAGGAAGGGCTCGCTCTTTTAAAACACCTGAAGGAAAGGACGGCCCAATTCCGCAAAGGCCTCTCGGACCAGGGCCGGGAATCCATCCTTGGCCCCCACCCGGTGGTGCCCTTAATGGTCAGAGACACCTCAAAAACCCATAGACTTGTCAAATACCTGTTTGACCATGGGGTCCTCGTGGCGGGACTGACCTTTCCCGTTGTCCCCAGGGGCGATGAGACCCTCCGGTTCCAGATCAATGCCTGTCATACCGAAGCGGATATTGATTATGTGATTGAATTATTGAAAAATTTCGCATAAGGTAATCCCTGGGTTGGGATACAAAATCCGGGGAGCCTTTATGCATCGTCAAAACATTCTTGAAAATAAAAAAGTCCTTGTGGTGGATGATGAGCCGGATATCCTGGATACCCTTGAGGAGCTGCTGTATATGTGCAGCGTGGACAAGGCCTCAAGCTTTGATGAGGCCATTGCCTTTTTAAGGACCAAATCCTATGATGTGGCCATCCTGGACATCATGGGCGTCAAAGGGTACGATCTTTTAAAAATCACCCACAGGATTGATATCCCGGCCCTGATGCTGACGGCCCACGCCCTGACCCCGGACAATCTCAAAATTTCCATTGAGCAGGGTGCCGATGCCTATGTGCCCAAGGACAAACTGGCTGATATCACCCTGTATGTGGCCGATATCCTGAATGCCCGGAACCAGGGCAAAAAGGCCCATGTGACCTGGTTCTCCCTTTTAAAACCCGTGTTTGACAAATTGTTCGGAGAAGGCTGGCGAAAAAAAGACCGGACTTTCTGGGATGAATTTGATGAAAAGCAGATGTCGACCAGGGACGACATCCAGAAAATGGACTAGCCAAAATCCTTTCAGACAGGAATCCTGACGATAAATTCAGCCCCCTTCCCGTCATTGGAATTCAGGTTCATTTCGCCCCCCATATCCTTCAGGAGCACCATGACGCCGGCAAGGCCAAGGCCGTGGCTTTTAATGGCATTATCCAGGGAAGAACCGGTCGTGAAATAGGTCTTGAAAATTTTCTGATGCTCCGAAGGCGGAATTCCCCGGCCGTCGTCCCTGACGCACAGGGTGAGCAGTTTATTCTCAATACTGCCGGAAATCTCAACAAAGGCGGCCTTGTACTTGAAGGCATTGGTCACCAGGTTCCTCAGAATCTGCCGGACCTTGGCCTCATCCAGATGAACCACGGTTTTCCAGACCTTTGAATCAAAAACCAGTTTGACCCCGAACTCCTCCACCACCCGGCAAAGTTCCTCATAGGACTGGACCTTCCGGATCACGTCCACGGCCGCGGGATCGGCAAGGTCGAAGATCTCAACCAGGACCGTCATCACCAGGGAGGAAACATAAAAATCCCGGGTGATCATGACCCCTTCCCTGGATCTCCCCAGTTCCAGCACGTCATTGACCAGCCTCTGGGTGGTCAATGCATTGCGGATAATTCTTTTGAGCACCTTGATCTGCTTATCCGTCAGAGGGCCATAGGTGTCCTGCCGATTGAGGAGGGATTTGGCCCCGGCATCGATGACTGAAATGGGAACCTTTAAATCGTGAATCAGGATCTCTGTTTTGATGGTGGTATCTGGCATTTGTTTCTTTTACCTTTAAAATCCTTGCAATTTCAGTCAATGATTTTATATAGTGGTGCCGATTGAAACACTCCCGGCTGATTCGGGCAAAGATCATATATGACCCTCAAAATCATAAAAATGGTTATACGAGGATCATTCAATCTTGTAAAGTCTTTTGGAGTTTTATTTATGAAGCGCAGTGATGCTTATACGGATGCACTTGAGGCCAGGATCAAAAGGCTGGAAGAAGAGAACCGAATCCTGAGCAATATCCTGCACAAAGCGCCCATTCCCATATTCGTCCTGGATAAAGACCATACCATCAGCCATTTTAACCAGGCCCTTGAAGAACTGACCGGACTCTCGGGCAAAGACGTCATCGGCACCCGGGAACAGTGGAAGGCCTTTTATGCAAACCCCCGCCCGGTCATGGCCGACCTCATCATAGACCGGTCTTCCGATGAAGAGATTGTCGAGCATTACGGATTGAAATATGACCGGTCCTCCAAGGACAGGGAAAGATTTGCAGCCACGGATTTTTTCCAGGAACTGAGCGAAGAAGGGAAATGGCTTTATTTTACAGCCGCGGCCTATACCAACGGCAAGGGTGAAATCGCCGGGGCCGTTGAAACCCTCCAGGATGTCACGGAAGAAAAACTGGCCTTGAAAAAGACCCAGGAGCTTTACCGGGCCTACCGCAAAATTCTCGACTTTGTCCCCTACCCCATCGTGGTCTATGATGACAGCGGCCTTGTGTCCTACATCAACCCCTCTTTTTCAACCACCTTCGGATGGACCCTGGACGAATTAAAAGGGAGCCACGTGCCCTTTGTCCCGGAAGCGCTGAAAACGGAAACCAGCCGCATGCTGGATAAATTCCGGGAAAACAAAAACCTGACCCGCTATGTGACCCGGCGCCTGACAAGGACCGGCAAGCTCCTGGACGTGGTCCTCTGGGCCGCTTCCCATTCAGACCCGAAGGAAGGCGCCACCCAGACCTTTGTCATCCTGAGGGATATCACCGAAGAAAAACGGCTGGAAGCCAATAATAAAACCATCATGAGGATCAGCGCGGTGCTTCCGGAATATCCGGAACTGGAAGACCTCATGACCTATATTTCAAAGGAGGTTAAGGCCCTTTTAAACACTGAAGGCGCCCTGGTCCTCCTCTATGACGAAATCCGGGACGAGCTGTTTTTTAAAGGCGGGGCCTATGATGATTCCGATACGGACCAAAGGGCCAAGACCTTCCGGTTTCCGGCCTCTTCCATCCTTGCCGGAGAAATCATCAAAACCGGTGAATACGCCCTGGTCAACGATGCCGACAGGCTCAAGAAAGACTATCCCGAAAGGGAGGAACGGCTGGGTTACAAAACCCGGAGCCTCCTGGAAGTGCCCATTAAAAGCGATGACCGGATAATCGGGGTCCTCTGCGCCATCAATAAAAAGCAGAATCCCTTTGATTATCACGACATGGAACTCATGACCATGATCGCGGGCACCTGCGCCATTTCCATTGAAAACGCCAGGTTCTCGGAAGCGGTCCGGGACGCCTACCGGGATGTGGCCTCCATGAACCGGGCCAAGGGCAAGGCCATCAACCACCTGTCCCATGAGCTGAAAACCCCGGTGGCCGTGCTGACAGGTTCCCTCCAGATCCTGAAAAAGAAGCTGGAAGCCCTTCCCCAGCTCAAGGTGGAAGCCACCCTGGGCAGGATAGAGAGAAACCTGAACCGGATCATCGATATCCAGGACGAGGTGGCCGATATCATGGACGACAAGACCTATTCGGCCCAGACCCTGCTGCTCAGGATGTTCGAAGCCTGCCAGGATGAACTGGAAACCCTGGTCCAGCAGAACCTGGATTCGGACCGGCTCGAACAATCGGTCAGAAAGCTCATAGACGATAAATTCGGACCCAGGACCCTTGTGTTCAAGCCCATCCATTTCGCCGAATATTTTAAAACCCTTTTTTCAGCGCTCAGGCCCCGGTTTGAATTCAGGGACATCCACATCCAAAGCTCAGTTGATGAAAACCTGCCCGATCTTCGCCTGCCCGAAGAAATTATCACCAAAATAATGACGGGGATCATTAAAAATGCCGTTGAAAACACCCCGGATAAGGGCCGGCTGGATATCTCCGTCACGAAAAAAGACTCCGGGGTCCTTTTCACGGTCCATGATTTTGGTGTCGGGATTGAAAGCGACGCCCAGAAAAGAATCTTTGAAGGCTTTTTCACCACCCAGGAGACCCTTTTATATTCCACCAAGACGCCCTTTGCCTTTAATGCCGGGGGAAAAGGGGCGGATCTGATGAGGATGAAGATTTTTTCCGACCGCCACGGATTTATCCTGAAAATGGAATCTCAAAGGTGCCGGTTCCTTCTGGAAAATGAAGGTTCGGTCTGCCCGGGGGATATCGAAAAATGCGGATTTTGCAAAACCATTGACGATTGTCTGGGTTCAGGATTTACCGTTTTTACAGTATTTTTCCCGGCTGAAAAAAAATAAAAAAAGTCTTTGACAAACCCGGACAAATTAAATTAATAGAAAGCATGTATTAAGACTGAGCGCTCGTTTGGTTTGCACGCGCTTAAGCAGAAGTTGAGTTCCTAAAAATAATTGCCGGATATGAATTAAAAAGGAGTCATGCTTCATGGACAGTCTTCGCACCCTGACCTGTTTTGACATCTTTGAAAAAAACGCCCTGTATAACGGCCCTGCCTTTGCCGTTCACTGGAACGGCAAAGATATCACCTATGCAGATCTTTTCATGCAAACCGCAAAACTGGCGGGCGGTCTTAACCGTCTGAACCTCCCCGAAAAAAGCAGAATCGCTGTCCTGTGTAAAAATCATCCGGTTTTTTTCCACCTGCTGGGCGCGGCATCGGCCCTTAATCTGGCGCTGGTGCTCATCAACAGGCGCCTGAGCCGGGATGAAATCTTTCACATTATTGAGGACACGACACCCGCGGTAATCATCTGCGACAGTGAGATGGCTGACCAGGCAAGAGAAATCACAGCATCGGCTTCATCTCTCCGGCACTGCTGGGTGGTGGATGAACCGGATTTTTCAGCTCTTTATGACTCGCCCCCGCTCCAGGACCCTTGTCCCGTGGGCCCCAAAGACCCGTATCTCATTATTCATACGGCCGCGGTCCAGGGCAAGCCCAGGGGGGCTGTTCTCTCCCAGGAGAACGTTCTTCTGTCCAACCAGCAGATTATCCAGACCTACGGCCTGAACCGGACCAAAGCCTATCTGAACATTTTGCCCCTGTTTCATATCATGGGCATCAATATGAGCCTTGGGACCCTCCAGGCCGGCGGCAGAAATATTTTACAGGAAAAATTTGATCCAAAACAAACCCTTGCCCTTATCCAGGAACAAAGCGTCAATATTTTTGGTTCCTTCCCACCCATATTGTCCAACCTCATGGACGCCATGCAGGACGGTAATTTTGATCTTTCAAGCCTTGAAATCGCAGCCGGGCTTGAAATGCCTGAAACCGCAAAAAATGGGAGTCCTGTACCGGTTCCAAATTCTGGACCATGTACGGACAGACCGAGACCTCAGGCCTGATTACCTTTGCCGAATATTTTCAAAAACCAGGTTCGGCCGGCGCTGTTTCGGCGCTGGCCGATATCAGAATTGTCGATGAATTTGACGCCCTTCTGCCCACAGGGGCCATAGGAGAAATCGTGGTCCGGGGGCCCCTGGTCTTCCAGGGGTACTGGAATGCAGAAGAACTCAATGCCCTTACCTTCAGGGAAGGCCGGCACCATACCGGAGACCTCGGGATGATGGATGCGGACGGCTTTTTGTTTTTCAAAGGCCGGAAAGCGGAAAGAGAATTGATCAAACCCGGTGGAGAAAATGTATTTCCGGCAGAGGTGGAAAAAGCCATCCTGAAGCATGAGGCCGTTCGGGAAGTCTGCGTCTTCGGCGTGCCTGACCCCAAATTCGGGGAAGGCATTAAGGCGGTCTGCTCCCTCAACCCCGGCAAAAGCCTGACCAAAGAGGACCTGATCAAATTCTGCGGGTCCCTCATTGCAGGCTATAAAAAGCCGAGATATGTTGAGTTTGTGAACGAGCTGCCCAAAACTGAAGACGGCGCCATTGACCGGCAGAGAATAAAAACGGACTTTGCCTGAAAACCCTCTGCTTTTTTGTGAACAGGGTTTTTGTCTTGACACTGAAAGGCTGATTTATTAAGGAGGGTCATTTCAAGCTGTATTGGCGGTCCGTTTCAATTGTCCGGGAAGCAGGTTTTCTTTAATCCCATTTAAAGAATTTGGATAATATATGGCACAACTCACAGTTTCAGACGTTACTCTCTCTTTTGGCGGACTCAAGGCGCTGTCCGGGGTCAACATGACCATCGAGCCGGGTCTGATCACCTCCATCATCGGGCCCAACGGCGCCGGCAAAACCAGTATGCTCAACTGCATATCCGGGTTTTACCACCCCACCCGGGGCAATATCTTTTACAAGGAGAAAAAGCTTACCCATGCTTCTCCCCATGAGGTCTCCAACATGGGCATTTCCAGGGCCTTCCAGAACCTTGAGCTTTTTTCCGGCCTCACGGTTCTGGACAACCTTCTTTTAGCCCGGCACCAGAACCTGAAATACAGTTTTCTATCGGCTGTTATCTTTTACGGCAAGGCCTCCCGGATAGAGGCCGAGAACCGGGCCTATGTCGAGGACATCATTGATTTCATGGAACTGGAGCCCTACCGCAAAAGCCTGGTGGGAAATTTAAGCTACGGGGTCCAGAAAAAAGTCGAGGTGGCCCGGGCCCTGACCCTGGCGCCGGATATCCTGCTCCTGGACGAACCCATGGCCGGGATGAATCAGGAAGAAAAAGAGGATATTGTCCGGTTTGTCATGGACATTCAAAAGGAACGCGAAATCACCGTGGTGCTGGTGGAACACGATCTCGGCGTTGTCATGGACATTTCAGACCGGATTTATGTCCTGGACTTCGGCGAGGTGATCGGCTCGGGAACCCCTGAAGAGGTGGCTCAGAATCCCAAAGTAATTGAAGCTTATATTGGAGAGGGTTAAACATGACTGACAATACACATCTGCTTGAATACTCCATCCCCCAACTGCTTCGATGGCGGGTTAAAACCAGCCCCGCCCGCCCGGCTTTACGGGAAAAGGATTTCGGGATCTGGAACACCTATACCTGGCAGGATTATTATGACCATGTCCGGAAAACCGCCCTGGGCCTCAGGGCCATCGGCCTTGGAAAAGGCGGCACCATCGCTCTCATCAGCGATAATATCCCGGAAATCCTCTTTGTCGCCATCGGGGCCCATTCCGTCGGAGCGGTATCCGCCGGTATTTATCAGACCAGCATGCCCCATGAAATCGCCCAGATTCTTCAGTCCCTGAAAGTCACGGCCGTGTTCTGCGACAACCAGGAACAGGTGGACAAGGTGCTGGAGGTCCGGGACCAGATCCCCAATGTAAAAAGGGTTATTTTTGAAGACCCCAGGGGCATGCGGGGCTACCGGTCCGATGACTGGTTCATCGATATCCGGGAACTGTATAGGCTGGGGGACCTGGAGCATGCCAAAAACCCGGGCCTGTTTGAATCCCTGGTGGACCAGGGAAGGCCCGACGATGTTTGTCATCTCTGCCTCACCTCCGGGACCACGGGCCTGCCCAAGGGGACCATGCTGACCCATAAGAATTATATCAACATGGGGATTCAGCTCACCGAGGTGGATCCCCTCAAGCCCACGGATGAATATGTCTCCTTTTTGCCCTTTGCCTGGATCGGGGAGCAGATGAATTCCTTTGGCGTGGCCATGGCCGCCGGCATCACCCTGAATTTCCCCGAGTCCGTTGAAACCGCGATGTCGGATTTAAAGGAAATCGGGCCCCATTTCATGTTCGGGGCTCCCCGGATTTATGAAACCATCCGGTCCAGATCTGGCTGAAGATCGACCAGTCCTATGGGCTCAACAAGCTTCTCTATCATTATTTCATCAAAATCGGGATCAAGGCCGCACAGTTCAGGATGCGCGGCAAATCCATGCCCCCGGGTCTGAAAATATTGTCCTGGCTGGGCAAACAGATCATTTTCCGGCCTTTGGTCAACCAGATCGGGTTTTTACGCCTGAGACGGGCCTATACCGGCGGCGCGGCCCTGGGCCCGGAACTCTTTACCTTTTACCAGGCCATTGGGGTGAATTTGAAGCAAATTTACGGCCAGACGGAAATCGTCGGAATTGCCTATATGCACAGGGACGGCGATATCCGGCCGGAAACCGTGGGAAAACCCCTGCCCGGGACCCGGTGCAGGATTTCCGAAATCGGGGAAATCCTTTCCCAGTCCGATTCCGTCACGCCCGGGTATTTTGAGCTGCCGGAAAAATCGGCGGAACTCCTGGAGGGCGGGTGGCTTCACTCCGGAGACGCCGGGTTTATTGATGAACACGGCCATCTGGTGGTCATTGACCGGATCTCCGATGTCATGCACAATAAAAAAGGCGACATGTTCTCTCCCATGTTCCTTGAAAATGCCCTGAAATTCAGCCCCTATATCAAGGAAGCGGTGATTTACGGCAATAAGGAGGATTTTGTAGCCTGCCTCATCAATGTAGACCCCATTGTGGTGGGCAAATGGGCCGAGGACCGGGGAATTTCCTTTACCACCTATATGGACTTGTCCGGCAAACCCGAGGTAGCCGAACTGATCATGCAGGAAGTTCTGGATGTCAATTCCAGGGCGGAAAAGGAGCATTTTAAGATTAAACGGTTTGCCCTTCTGTATAAGCTTTTGGATGTGGATGACGGGGAACTGACCAAAACCGGGAAAATCCGCCGTAAATATGTCCAGGAAAGATACCAGAACCTCTATGAATCCCTTTATGACGAATCCGTGGACAAAAAAGACGTGGAAGCCTCCTTCCAGTACCAGGACGGCCAGTCCGCCACGGTCAAAACAACCATCGCTTTTTACACGGTGAAAGGAGTCTGATGAGTTATTTTTTTCAAATCGTGGTCAGCGGCGTTGTGGTCGGCTCCATCTATGCCCTGGCCGCCCTGGGCCTGGTCCTGGTGTATAAATCCAGCCGGGTGGCCAATTTCGCCCATGGCCAGATCATTGCCGCCGGCGCCTTTATCACCTTTTTTCTGACGGTGAGGGTGGGGCTGCCGATTTTAATCGCCTTCCCGGCCAGCATGATCATCACCTTTTTTCTGGCCATGAGTGTGGAAAGGATCTTTCTGCGCCGCCTTATCGGTGAGCCCATCATCTCGGTGATCATGGTGACCATCGGGCTGGCTTCCATCATTGACGGCCTGATCTATCTGACTCCCTTTGGATCGGAAAATTTCTCCTTTCCCGCCTTTCTCCCCGAGGATTCCCTGAGCCTCGGCGGGGTTTCCATTTCCTGGACCCAGCTCGTGGGGCTCATGATCACAACCCTTCTCATCGGGGCCTTTTCCTGGTTTTCAAGAAATCCACCATCGGCATTTCCATGCGCGCGGTGTCCGATGATCAATTCGGCGCCATGTCCGTGGGGATTTCCGTACCCCGGGTCTTCGGCCTGGCCTGGGCCACGGCCGGGCTTTCCGCGGCCGCAGCAGGCTGCATCATCGGCAATATCACGGGACTCAATTTTGAGACCCTCCACGCCTTCGGCATCGTCGTCTTTCCCGTGGTCATCCTGGGGGGTCTGGACTCCATCCTGGGAGCGGTGGTGGCGGGCATCATCATGGGGCTGATCCAGCAGTTTGCCGGCGGATACCTGGACGGCAATTTCGGACTCCACGGCACCGGGAATGTCATGCCCTATATTATCCTGTTAATCATTCTTCTGTTTAAACCCCACGGTTTATTCGGAATTCACGAAATCGAGCGGGTGTGATCTATGTCAACAAATACATGGTTAGCAACAGGCAATTTCAATACGACCTACCGCCAGGAGCAAAAGACATTTACTACCAGCCTGGACCGGTCCATATTTACCTTTTTTCTTCTCATCCTTTTTGCCTGGCCGGTGTTCTTCCCCATCAGCCAGAAATACATGCTGGTGGTGGATAATATCCTTGTGGCCATTGTGGCGGTCATGGGGCTGAATCTTTTGCTGGGCTTTGCCGGGCTGATCTCCATCGGCCACGCCGCCTTCATCGGCATCGGGGCCTATACCGTGGCCTCCTTCTCCAAGACCCTGGGAGACTCCCATGTCATCATCACCCATTTCTGGCCGGTTCTCATCCTTTTGGCCGGATTTATGGGGGCCGCCTTCGGCGCCCTGGTCGGACTGCCGGCCCTGAGGCTCAAGCATCTGTATCTGGCCATCGCCACCCTGTCCTTTCAAATGATTTTCCAGTGGGTGATCAATTTCATGAGTTTTTTCAACCAGGGCCAGACCATCTATGTGGGAAGGGTTTTCTGGTTTACCGGAGAAATCGGCAGAAACCAGCATTATATGTTCTGGTATTATATCATCCTGACCCTGGTGGTGTTCATGGGATTCGGGGTCCGGAACCTTTTAAAGACCCGGTATGGCAGATCCCTGGTTGCGGTCCGGGACAATGACCGGGCCGCCGACGCCATGGGCATGAACCCCGGACTCACCAAGGTCTATGCCTTTGCCCTGGCCGGTTTTTTTGCCGGGGTGGCCGGTGCCCTTCATGCCTATCTTTACCGGGGCATCGGGTTTGAATCCTTTACCCTGCACCAGTCGGTCGGGTATCTGGCCATGGCCATTGTCGGCGGCCTGGGGACCCTCAACGGGTCCTTCTGGGGACCGGTGGCCATCAAATACCTGGATATCCAGATGGAGCATCTTGCCGAATTTGCAGGTCATTACCTGGCCCAGGCCTCCAACCTTTCAACGGCTTTAAAACCCCTGAGCTTCGGCCTTGTCATCGTTCTGTTCCTGATGTTTGAACCCAGGGGAATCGCCAATTGGTGGCGTATTGCCAAATCCTATACCAAGCTGTGGCCCTTCCGCTACTGAAGCAGGCGGAAAGCGTCCCGGCTTTGAAAATATTGAGGTCAAAACCCAAACCTAGGAGGGAAAGTATCATGAAAAACAAAAAAGCATTATTATTCAACACATTCCTCGTTCTTGCGGTGGTGTTTGCATTCACCCTGCCGGTCCAGGCCGGCGGAAAGGCATACAAGATGGGTCTGTCCCTGGCCATCACAGGACCCACATCCGATGCCGGCAACCCTTATGCCAAAGGGGCGGAAGACTGGTTCAAATATGTGAATGATACCAAGATGCTGGGAGATGACACCATTGATTGCAGCATCAAAGACGACCAGTATGAAAATGATACGACCAAAAGATTTTTCGAACAATTTATTGATGACGGGATTGTCCTTTTCATGAGCTATGCCACCGGCGGCAACCTGGCCCTGAAACGGGATTTTGAAGAAATTAAGATTCCGGTTGTTCCCGCGTCCTACCATGAGGGCCTCATCGTTGACGCCCACTATACCTTCATGCCCGTGGCCACCTATTCCGAAAATACCGTGGGACTGGCCGAATATGTGGTGCAGAATCATAAAGACGGCGGTGTCCCCAAGGTCGCCTTTTTTATCCATCCCTCGGCCTTTGGCCGTGGACCTCTGGAAGATACCCAGAAGGCCGTTGCCGCAGGCCTGAAAATGGAAATTGTCGAAACGGTCGAACATGGAAAGGACCTTGATAATAGCGCCATGCTTCAGCGCCTCATCAGCAAGGGCGTTCAATATGTCCTCTGCCACACGGTTCAATCTCCCGTGGCCACCATGCTGACCGATGCCCAGCGCCTGGGCCTGGCCGCCAAAACCTTTGGTGAAAAAGGCAAGCTGACCTTCCTCGGCGCCCATTATACCGGCGGCAACGACCTCATCGCCCTGGCCGGGGCAGCCACGGAAGGCTTTTTCTGGGCCTGTTCCTATAACCTGACGTCAGAGAACAATGAAGGGGCCAAAAAGCAATTGGAGCTGGCCAAAAAATACGGCCGCGACGACAAGGCCGCCAATTCCCATAATTATGGCGCCGGCATCCTGGCGGCCCAGATTGCCACGGAAGCCATCAAGATGGCAAAAGCCGCCAAACTGGAAGTCAACCGGGAAAACCTGTATAAGATGCTCAACGGCATGAAATTTGATTCCTTTGTGGCCGCCGGCCCGGTGACCTTCTCCCCGACCGAACGCATCGGGGTGGACATCCAGAACATTTATGTGGCTGAAGGCGGAAAATTTAAGAAAATCAAATCCGTTGAATCTGAATTCATCAAAAAAGTCAGGGCCGGCCGGTAAGTTTTCATGCTGCGGGCTGAACATAAACAGTTATACGGAAGGTGAACTCATCTTACCGGGAATCATTCAATTCCCGGTAAGAATAACCCCCAAATCAGAGAAAGTGCATATGGGAAAAATCTGCTTGAAGTCAACAATATTGAAGTGGTTTACAATGATATCATCCAGGTGCTGCGCGGTGTCAGCCTCAATGTCCCCGAGGGCTGTATTGTTGCCCTCCTCGGAACCAACGGGGCCGGCAAAACCACCACCTTGCGGGCCGTCAGCGGCCTTTTGAAACCGGAAAACGGCGCCATCAAGGAAGGCTATATCAAATTCAACGGCAGGGAGACCACACAATTTTCAGGCACGGATATTGTAAAACTCGGTGCGGTCATGGTGCCCGAGGGCAGACGGGTATTCAAACACCTGACCGTGAACGAAAATATTCTCGTGGGGTCCATTACCCGCAAAGACGGGTCTGCCAAAATCCGGGAAGACAATGAACTCATGTACAAACATTTCCCCAGGCTCTCCAAGGTGACCAACCGGATGGCCGGGTACAGCTCGGGCGGAGAACAGCAGATGATCGCCATTGCCAGGGCCCTCATGGCCTCCCCCCAGATGCTGATGCTGGATGAACCCTCCCTGGGGCTGGCCCCGCTTCTGGTCAAGGAAATATTTGATAATATTCAGAGAATCAACAAAGAATTAAAAACCACCATTTTAGTGGTGGAGCAGAACGCAAAGGTGGCCCTGGCCGTATCCGATTACGCCTATATCATGGAATCGGGCAAAATCGTCCTGGAAGGCCCCTCCGCGGAATTGCAGAACAACCCCGATGTCAAAGAATTTTATATGGGGATCACCAAGGGCGGCGGCAGGAAATCCTTTAAAAACGTGAAGTCTTATAAACGCCGCAAACGCTGGATGTAGACTGTAATCTCAAGGAGTTCGATATGAAGATACTGGTTGGATATAATGGCGGTGAAGTCGGAAGGCTGACCTTATCCCTTGCAAGGGATTATGCAAAAATGGCCCATGCATTTGTATATATTATCACCTCCATGGAGGGCGGGACTTCTGAAAAGCAGTCGGACATCATCAAGGCTGAAGAAGAACTGGATGCCGCACGAAAGCTCATGAAAGACTCGGGAGTAGAGCATGACGCCCAGCAGAGTGTCAGGGGCTTTTCCGCAGGAGAGGACCTGGTCCGGTTTGCCGAAGAAAATGAGATCGATCAGATCTTTCTGGGCATCAAGAAAAAATCCAAGGCCCAGAAAGCCATCCTGGGTTCCACGGCCCGCTATGTCATTTTAAAGGCCCCCTGCCCGGTCACCACCATCAAATTCGAACTGGACACCATCAAAATGGAAACCCTTCTCCGGGACCGGCGGATCCTGGTGGTGGACGACGAACCCGACATTCTTGAAACCGTTGAAGAACTCCTGGACATGTGTTCCATCGACAGGGCCGCCACCTTTGAAGAAGCCGAAAAGCTCCTGGGGAAAAACCAATATGATGTCGCCATCCTGGATATCATGGGCGTCTCGGGATATGATGTGCTGGAACTGGCAAGGCAAAAGGACATCCCGGCCCTCATGCTGACGGCCCACGCCCTGACCCCGGAAAACCTCAAGGAATCCATCGTCAAAGGCGCCGACTCCTATATTCCCAAGGACGAGCTGGCCAACCTGGTCCGCCATGTGGCCGACGTCATCAAGGCCCGCATCGAAGGTCGGCAAGGCTACGGCGCCTGGTTCCGAAACCTGAAACCTTTCTTTGACAAGGCCTTCGGCAAAGGCTGGCGGGACCGGGACCGGAATTTCTGGGATTCCTTTGACGATAAGTACGGGAAATAGGACTCAAAAAATTCGACCCTGGATTTAAGGCAGGGGAAATCTCCCCTGCTTTTTTTATTTTCCGGATTCCCCCTATATTCAAAAAGAACATTGAAAAATTTTCCTTTTCAATGCTAAAAAGAAGGATCTTTTTTTTTGTTAACCCTTTTTCCGGAGTAAAAAATGACTCGTTTATCTGCAACGTTTATTATAACTCTCATCTTTATCGGATTTATTTTTCCCGGCTGTGCTTCAGATGAAAAAAAGCAGAAAATTTCCTTAAAGAGGCCCAGGGCTATTTTGAAAAAAAAGATTATGCAAAAGCCAAGATCCAGATCCAGAATGCCGTCAAGCTGGTTCCCAATTCCGTTGAAGCCCATGATCTTCTCTCAAAGGTCTATCTGAAACTCGGGGATGCCCAGGAAACCTTCAAAACCTTTCTGCGGCTGGAACAACTGGCGCCGGAAAACACGGAATATAAACTCCAGACGGCTTCCTTTTACCTGCTTTCAAAAGAACGCCAGGAAGCTGAAAGAAGGGTGGATGAAGTGCTTGAAAAAGAGCCGGAGAATATCAAGGCCCTTTATCTGCATGCCGGGATCCTGGGAGCAAAAAATGAAGACCTGAACGCTGTCCAGGCTGTGTATGAAAAAATCCTGGGAATTGATAAAAACCAAACCAAGGCACTCCTGATCATGTCCAAAATTGCCATGGCCCGGAACCACCCGGAAGAAGCCGAAGGCCGTCTGAACCAGGCCCTGGCCATTGATCCTGAAGATACGGGGGTTTACAGGGCCTTGTTTGAGTTCTACCTGTCCCGGAAAGATCTCGTTTCTGCTGAAAAGGTCCTGGGAAATCTGACTCGAAAGAAACCCCATGAGGTTGAGCCCCTCCTGATTTCAGCCAATTTCTATGCGTCCCAGGGGAAAATCGATGAAGCAGAGAAAAGACTCGTAAATGCCGTTGAAATTGACCCTAAAAACCTGAATCCCTATATGCTGCTGGCCAGATTACTGAATGGTCAGAAAAAAACAAAAGAAGCAGAGGCCTATATTCAAAATGCCCTGGCCATTGAGCCGGATAATTTTGAAGTTAAAAACGCCTATGCCGACTTTCATCTATCCAATAATGAACCCCTCAAGGCCGAGGTCCTGGCTGATGAAATCCTGGCCAAACGGCCGGATTATCAGCCCACCAAACTCTTAAAGGGAAAAATCCTGGCCGGCCGGAAAGACTACGATAAAGCCATTGACATTTTCCAGGGCCTGGTCAAGGATGAGCCGGAATCCCCCCTGTTAAATTTCCTCTTAGGCTCGGCCTATTTTGAAAAAAATGATTTTAACAAGGCCAAACCGGTTCTTTCAAAGGCCCTGGAAAAAAATCCCGAGCTTTTCCAGGCAAGACTCATGATGGCGGATATGCATTTTCGGGGAGGAGACCTGTATCTGGCCGAAGACAATGTCAAACAGGTACTCAAGCAAATGCCCAAACATTACAATGCCAATATCCTCATGGGCAATATTGCCATGGCCAACCGGAAAAATGACCTGGCCAAAGCCCTATTCGAAGACATGGTTGAACTTGAGCCCGGTAACCCTTCGGCTTACTACCGGCTTGGGATGGTTCACCAATCGGAAAAAAACTTTCCGGACGCGTTGAAAAATTACAATAAGGCCCTGGAGCTGAACCCCAACCTCATGGATGTCTTTACCAACCTGATATCGGTTCATGCCTCTCAAAAAGAGTTTAAACGAGCCGCCGACCTCTGTGACGATCAATTAAAAAAAATAGGGGATAACCCTGTTGTGGTTTCAATTATCCTGAATCTCAAGGGGAATCTGCTGCTTGCCTTAAAAGAAACAGAGCAGGGAAAGGCGTTGTTCAAACAATCCATTGAAAAAAATCCCGCCTTTATCACCCCCTATCTGACCCTGGCCAACCTCCACACGGGTGAGGGAAAAACCGATGAGGCCATTGCCCTGTACCAGGCCCTCATCGAAAAACGGCCGGATCAGGCATCCCCCCACAGCCTTGCCGGGACCCTCTATGAAAAGCAGAAAAAATATGATCTGGCAGAAGACCATTATAAGAAGGCCCTGGCCATTGACCCGGAGTATATTCCGGCCGTCAACAACCTTGCTTTTTTTTACGCCGAACAGGGAAGGGAACTGGACAAGGCCCTGGATCTGGCCCGCCAGGCCAAGGAAAGGTTTGGAAAACTTCCGGCCATCATGGATACCCTGGGCTGGGTCTATTATAAAAAAGAACTCTATGACGCCGCATTAACGGAATTTGAAGCCTGCGTGGAAAAAGAACCGGCCAACCCGATTTTCAATTATCACCTGGGGCTTGCCTATAATAAAAAGGGCGACTATGCCAAAGCGGAAAAGGCCCTGAAAAAAGCCCTGGAGCTTCAAAAAGATTTTGAAGGATCTGAAGAGGCCAGAAAAGTCCTGGGGCGGATCTAAACCAAATAAACTCCCTTGATTTTCTATTCGCTAATAGACTAAACTCCCTTGATTTTATAAATTAATCCTATATGATTGTGGATACTGATTTAAAAAAAAAGGGAGGGTAGCCTCATGAAACGATTCATGGAACAACAGGCCCTGGCCTGGAAAGATTCGGCCAGGCGCAAGCCGCTGATCATCCGGGGCCCCCGTCAGGTAGGGAAAACCTGGCTGGTTGAAAATGTCATGGCCGCTCAATTTGAGCATTTCGTTAAAATCGACCTGGAAAAAAGAAAAGACCTGCATGTCCATTTCAACGTGTCTCTTGATCCCAGGACCATACTGGGATACCTTGAACTGGCGGCGGGGCGGATCACCCCCGGCAGGACCCTTCTTTTTCTGGATGAGATCCAGGCCTGCCCAAGGGCCATTATGGCCCTGCGTTATTTTTACGAAGAAATGCCGGACCTCCATGTGGTGGCGGCCGGGTCTCTGCTGGAGTTTGCCTTTGGAGATATTTCCATCCCGGTGGGCCGGGTCCAGTACCTGTATCTCTATCCTCTGACATTCTATGAATATCTTCTGGCCATTGGAAAAGAAACCATGGCGGAAGCCTCTCTCATGAACCCGGAGAAAATTGACCCGGCCGGCCAGAAAATGATCCTTACTGAATTAAAGCACTATTTTTTCATTGGCGGCATGCCTGAATGTGTAAAAACCTATCGGGATTCCGGATCCATGATTGAAACCTTCCAGGTTCAATCTGAGCTGCTGGATTCCTATCGGCAGGACTTTTCCAAATATATGCCCCGAATTGATCCCCTATGCCTGGATACGGTTTTTCTAAATGCAGCAAAAACCATTGGCGAGCAAATAAAATATACCCGACTGAATGACGGGCATTCAGGTCAAACCAACCAGAAAGCCTTTGATCTTCTGGCCAAAGCCCGGATGATCCATAAAATCCCCTCCTGTGATCCGGCCGGGCTGCCCCTCGGTGCTACCGCCAATCAGAAAAAATTCAAAGCCGCCTTGCTGGATATCGGCCTGCTGCAACGGCTTTCCAATTGCCGGTAGAATTAGAATTAAAGCAGGAAAATCTTCTGGCCATGTATCGAGGAAAACTGGCGGAACAATTTGTTGCCCAGGAGCTTTTGGCCTGGCGCGGCTCAGATCTTTTCTATTGGTCCCGTGAGGCCCGGAGCAGCACTGCCGAAGTCGATTACCTGACGGTTTTTGAAGGGAATATTTACCCCATAGAAGTCAAATCCGGAGCCGGTGGAAGCTTACGAAGCCTTCACCTCATGCTTGAAAAATATCCCAACTGCCCCAGGGGCCTTGTCCTTTATGGCGGCCCCCATCATGACCGGCCTGAACAAAGGCTTACCTTCCTGCCCTTGTATAGTGTTTCCACCATCTGCGATAAACAGCCGGCACTGATGTCCCTATGAATCATCTCCTTCAGACACCTGCCCGGGTGTGAAAACAAGGTAATACTTTTCCAATAATTGTTACATAAACCATATAAATTGTAACATTTTTTTCTTATTATTGGCTTATGTGGTGAAAATCAACTGACCGCCGGATTGGCATTTCTTTTTAATCTCACTTTTTTAGTATTAATCAAATCCTTGATGGAAGGTCGTTTTCGACTTCATAACACCCTTTTCCGGACAAACACGGCTAAAAAAATCATTTCCGGCACTAAGCTTGCTTTAGCTATTGTCCAAGACTGAAATGAATTTTGAAATTATAAAACCAAATAGATCGGAGTATAGCTGGATGAAAAAATCAATATTGTTTTTATTATTAACCGGATGTCTTCTTTTTCAAACCTCAACCGCAATGGCTGACTATATCTATGAAATAAAAGCCGGGGATAAGATTAAATTCACCAATTATAATTCAGTTTCCGGTGCTGGTGAGTTCACATGGAAAGCTGATATAAAAGATGGAAATGGTAATTTTGACGACAATTTTGATGATTATGTATGGCAAAGCTTCTGTGTTGAAAAGAATGAGTATGTGACCAAGAACACCGTCTATACAGTGCAGGGGATATCCGGTTATGCCAAGGCCGGTGGTGTGGACAAACTTAAATATGATAGCAATGGGGATCCCTTGAGTGATGAAACCGCATGGCTCTATTGGAATTTTTCAAAAAAGAAATTGCATGGGTATGACAGCTCTTCTACAACACATCAGGCGTCCCTTCAGTATTTAATCTGGCTTTTAGAAGGTGAAATTGATTCACTTCCTAATAATAATTTTATTGATGATAATCTTATCACTGACTGGCGATTGGATTACTCTAATTCAGGCTGGAAAAACCAAGGCCAGGTTCAGGTTGTCAATCTGGGCTATTTTGACACCAACAATAAGTGGGTTGGAATTCAAGACCAACTGATTGTCGGCCACATGCCGGAACCGGGGACCATGGTTCTTCTGGGTTTCGGGCTCATCGGCATGGCCGGTATCGGCAGGAAAAAACTGACAAAATAATCCCATCCGATAAACACGATTCAAATAGCCAGGGCCGGGTATCCGGTCCTGGCTATTTTGGTTTTACGGCTTTTTTGAACTTAATTCCGGGAAATCCGGGTAGAAAAATTCGTTGGTCCCGGGGCCGCTTCCCTGGTCCTGTTTTTTGACCTCATTTTCCCTCAGCTCGATTCTCCTTATCTTGCCGGAGATGGTTTTGGGCACCTGGTCCACAAATTCAATGATCCTGGGAATTTTGAACTTGGCCAGGATCTTGATAGTATGCCGGAACAGCTCCAGCGCCAGTTCCCTTGAGGGTTTAAACTCCGGGTTGAGAATCACATAGGCCTTGACCAGTTGATGCCGTTTGGGGTCAGGGGCCCCGATAACGGCGGCTTCGGCCACGGAGGGATGCTCCACCAGGGCGCTTTCCACCTCAAAGGGGCCGATGCGGTAGTCCGAGGACTTGATGACGTCATCGGACCTGCCCACAAACCACCAGTATCCGTCTTCATCCATGGAAGCCCGGTCCCCGGTGTAATAATAATTGTCCCGGAAGACCTCGGCCATTTTTTCCGGGTTGCCGATATATCCTGTAAAAAGTCCCAGGGGCCGCCATCGGTCCAGGCGGATGACAATATTTCCGGGTTCGTTCGGAACCGATATTTCCCTGCCGTCGTCATCCACCAGCACCACATCATACATAAAGGAAGGATAGCCAAAGGACCCGCTTTTCATCTTTCCCGTCATCCAGGGCGGGTTCCCGATCATGGCCGTTGATTCGGTCTGGCCGTAGAAATCCCGGATTTCTGTGCCCGTACTGCTTTTCCACTGGGTGATCACCTCAGGATTCAAGGGTTCTCCCGCGCCCACGGACTGCCGGAGGCAGGACAGGTCATATTGGGAGATATCCAGGTTGATAAACATCCGCCAGGCCGTGGGTGGGGCGCAGAAGACGCTGACCTTATGGGCCGCCACCGCGTCCAGGTATTTTTTGCCGTCCAGGACCGTGAAATTAAACCCCGTGGCCGTGGCGCCCACGTTGAAGGGGGCGAAAAAACTGCTCCAGGACCATTTGGCCCACCCCGGCGCACTCAAATTATGATGCACGTCATCGGGCCGGATACCGGTCAAAAGGGTGGTGGACAGATGGCCCACGGGATAGGAGACCGCGGTATGCCCCACTTTTTTGGGCAGCCCCGTGGTGCCGGAGGTGAAAAAGCAGAACAGAAGATCCTGGGCCTTTGTCCGGGCCGCCCGGCGGTTTCCGGTTCCCCGTCCAGATCGGCATAGGCTGTCCATCCGTTTTGGGCTTGGGTTGGGTCG
>JAAUSZ010000202.1 GCA_012031875.1 Desulfobacula sp. | reverse complement strand
GCCTTAAGGACGCCGGGCTGGCCATGATGCCGGGGGGCGGGGCCGAGGTCCTGAATTCAAGGATTCAAAACGCATTGTTTCCCAAAAAAATCGGCCATGGGCGATGGCTTGAAATTGTAAAGGCCGTGCATCGGGCAGGGATCAAAACCAATGCGACCCTGCTCTATGGCCATATTGAAACCGTGGAGGAACGGGTGGATCATTTGATTTCCCTCCGGGAGGTCCAGGATGAAACCATGGGTTTTCCGCCTTTATTCCCCTGGCCTTTCATTCCCAAAATACGGAATTGTCCCATCTTCCGCCTACCACAGCCGTGGATGATCTGAAAAATGTAGCCGCGGCCCGGCTCATGCTGGATAATTTTGCGCATATCAAGGCCTATTGGGTCATGATCGGTGAAAGCCTGGCCCAGGTCGCATTGAATTTCGGGGCCGATGACCTGGACGGCACCATCATGGAAGAGCGGATCACCCATACGGCAGGCGCCAAATCCGCCAAGGGCCTCACCCGGACCCAGATGAAAGACCTGATTCTGGCGGCGGGATTTGACCCGGTGGAGCGGGATTCCTTTTATAACCCGGTGAACGGATAGAGACGGGATGATGAGCAATTTAAATCAAATTATTGAAAAAGTGATAGAAAACCGGAGAATTATCAGGGATGAAGCGCTGCTCCTATACCGGGAAGCGGATTTCCTGACCTTGGCCCGGCTTGCCGACCAGCGACGGTTTTCACTTCACCCGGAGCCCGTGGTCACCTACGTGGTGGACAGGAATATCAATTATACCAATGTTTGCGTTTCCGGGTGCCGGTTCTGCGCCTTTTTTGAACCGCCGGGCAAGGGCTATGTGATTTCCCGGCAGGCCCTCCATGAAAAAATCAGGGAAACCCTGGACCTCGGCGGAACCCAGATTCTTCTCCAGGGGGGCATGAATCCGGATCTGGGCCTGGATTATTATACGGACCTGCTAAAGGATATTAAAGAAAATTTTGATATCCATATCCACGGGTTTTCGCCGCCTGAAATAGATTTTATAGCGAAAACATCCGGGCTGTCCATTTCCGGGACCATCGCTGTTCTGAAAGCATCCGGGCTGTCCTCCATCCCGGGAGGCGGGGCCGAGATCCTCTGTGATGAGATCCGGCAACAGGTTTCCCCGAACAAATGTCTTTCGTCTGAATGGCTTGAGGTGATGCGTGAGGCTCATCTTCAGGGGATGCGGTCCAGCGCCACCATGATGTTCGGCCATCTTGAGAAAGAGGTCCATATTTTTGAGCATCTGGATAAAATCAGGTCCCTCCAGGATGAGACCGGGGGATTCACCGCGTTTATTCCCTGGACCTTTCAGCCGGACAACACCAAGATTGCCGTAAAAAAGAAGACCGCCGCGGAATATCTGAGGGTCCTGGCCATGAGCCGGATTTTCCTGGATAATGTGGAGAATATCCAGGCCTCCTGGGTGACCCAGGGGGATAAAATCGCCCAGACCGCTCTTTTTTTCGGCGCCAACGATCTGGGAAGCACCATGATCGAGGAAAATGTCGTGGCCTCGGCCGGGGTGGATTTCATGCTGCCAAGGGAAGAGCTGGTCCGCCTCATTCAAACGGCAGGGTTTGAACCGCGTCAGCGGGACTGCTATTATCGTTTGTTATGACATCCTTTTCTCCAAAACCGGTCATTTCCGGAATTCGCCACAAAAGGGAAATTCACCGGGCCGGCTGGATCATCCCGGATTCCATGAACGTCATTCAAAACGGATACCTGGAGATTGAAAACGGAAGGATCAAGGGGATTCATTCCGGAGTGCCAAGGGAAGCCTGCATCGATCACGGACCGGGGGTACTGATGCCCCCCCTGGTCAATGCCCATGTCCATTTGGAATTATCCGCCCTTAAAAACAGGATCCCCTTTGACAAAGGATTTCAATCCTGGGTCAAAACCCTTCTGGACGAAAGGGCCGCCCTTAGTCAGGAGGTGCTGGTCCGGGAAGCAAAAAAGGCAATCTTGGATCTGTTGACCTCGGGCAATCCTTATGTGGGAGAAATATCCACCCTGGGAATAACCCAAACCCTGCTTGAAAATTCCGGGTTAAAAGGCGTTTTTTTCCAGGAATTTTTAGGGACTGCCGCGGAGATCGGATGCGTTCAAAAAAAAGACGGCCTTTCCTTTTCCGTGGCCGGCCATGCCCCCCATACCTCTTCCCCGGATTTGCTCCGGCTTGAATTTCAATCCCGGTCGGCAGGGATGCCCTTTTCCATCCATGTGGCGGAATCCGAGGCAGAGTCTGAGTTTATTTTCCGGGGAAAAGGCTCCTGGGCTGATTTTCTGACCCTGAGAGGCATTGATTACAGCGCCTGGGATATTGGTTCAAAAACACCCGTGGCCTATCTTGAAGATATGGGACTCCTGGATCCCTTGACCCTTGCGGTCCATCTTTTACAGGCGACGCCAACGGACATGGACATCCTTGCCCGTTCCCGGGTGAAGGTCTGTGTCTGTCCCCGGAGCAATTATAATCTGCACGGCAGGCTGCCGGATATTGGGCTGATGATCCAGAAGGGCATCAACCCGGCCCTGGGAACAGACAGCCTTGCCAGTTGCGATTCCCTGGATATCTGGGATGAGATGGCCTTTATTGCACAACACTATCCCGGACTTGACCCCAGGACTCTCTTTTCCATGGCCACCCTTAACGGGGCAAGGGCCCTGGGGCTTGAAGAGGTGACCGGAACCCTGGCCCAGGGGAAAAGGGCGGATTTCATTTACCGGCCCCTGGACGCTCAAACCGAAAAGGTAGTTTTTGAAAGAATGGTATCCGATGCACACTGAAAAAACACGTATGGGGAAAATCAGCTATATCAATGCTTCCCCGGTCTATTACGGCCTGGATAACGGCCTTTTGCCCCCTTGGCTGGAAATGGTGCCGGATGTGCCCTCGGCCCTGAACCGGCAGATCATGGAGGGAGGGATCATCATCAGTCCCATTTCAGCGGCCTTTTATGCCATGAATCACCGGGACCTGATGCTGCTCCCGGACCTGTCCATCTCCTGTCGCGGCCGGGTCATGAGCGTCATCCTGGCCAGCCGTTATCCCATTGAAGAACTTTCCGGTAGAACCGTTCGCTTGACCCGGGATTCGGCCTCGGCCGCCGCTTTTTTAAAATGATCTTTCAAAAGAAAAAAATCAGTCCTGTTTTTCAGACCGGGGATGTCAGCCATCTTGAATCTGTTTTTCGTGAAGTTGATGCCGCCTTGGTCATCGGGGATAGGGCCCTGACCCTTCCCTGGCGGGAAAAATTTGAATATGTGATTGATCTGGGCCAACTTTGGTTTGAGATGACGGGGCTCCCCTTTGTCTTTGCCGTCTGGGTGGTGAGGCGCAGCGTTGCCGAATCCGACCCCCGGCTCGTCAAAAAAATTCATGCCTTGCTCCTGGCCTCAAAAGCTTCCGGGTATGACCACCTGGATCAGATTGTGGACGCCTCGGCTCGAAAACTGAATATGGATCAAAACCCTATCAGGGAATATTTTGATCTTCTCTTTTGCGATCTGGACCCGGAAAAAGTTCATGCCATGGGCCTGTTCTTTGATTCCCTGTTTGACCAGGGAATTTTAGCGGAAAGGACGGACATTTCTTTTTTCAACCCGTTATGAGCAGGAATGATGGACGGCCGGAAACGACACCGGCAAAGAAGTGGCTTGCCTATTCAGGCCTCTTCCTGGCTGTCTTTTTCTGGGCCGTCAATACCGTGATTGCAAAAGCCGTGGCCCTGGAGATCAGACCCCTGGCCCTTTCCTTTTACCGGTGGCTGATTGCATTCATGATCATCCTGCCCTTTGCCTTACCCCATCTGAAAAAAGACGGCCCCCTGATTCGGCAGCATCTGGGGTTTTTATTGATTTTGGCCCTTCCCAGTGTGGCGGGCTATAATTCGATTCTCTATTTTGGTGCCCAATTTACCACGGCCACCAATATCTCCCTGGTGGCCGCGGCCATGCCGGTCATGACCTCATTTTTTCCTGGGTCATGAACAAGGAAACCCCCCTTTGTTTGCAGTTCACCGGAATACTCGTATCGATGGCCGGAGTGCTTTTGATCATCACAAAGGGGTCCTGGCGGCTGTTATTAAACCTGAGTTTTAATCCGGGTGACCTGTTGATCGTTTTTGCCGTCGCATCCTGGGCCTTTTATTCGGTCCTGCTGAAAAAAAGACAGATCCATATTTCGCCCATTTCTTTTTTAACCGTTCTCATCGCTCTTGGAACGATCTGCATCCTGCCGTTTTACGCCTGGGAATTTGTCGTTTATAAAGGGTTTGAAATGAACCGGGTGAATATTTCAATTCTTCTATACCTGGGGATATTTCCTTCGGTTCTTTCCTATATCTTCTGGAATTACGGGGTCAGGACGGCCGGGGCTTTCCTTGCCGCCATCTATATGTATTTATTGCCGGTCTTTACCGCCGGGCTTGCCTTTATCTTCCTGAACGAAAGCCTTTTTTTTCATCATTTTCTGGGCGGTCTCCTGATTCTTTTGGGATTGATCCTGTCCATGTTCAGGCGAATTTAAAATCTCCTTGACTTGACCTTCAGTTTGGGCATAAAACGGCAATTGATCAATCACGAATCTTCATTTGCAGCAACAGGGTATGGAAATCGGCTGTCATTGTTTCAGAACAGCTTGGATTTTTTACTAAGAGGCGCCATAACATCAATGTTCACAAAAAGGAGATTTTGCATGGAAAACCACAATGACAGACGTAAATTTATTAAAAATGTTGGAATCGGTGCTGCTGCAATTGGAACGGCAGGCCTTGCAGGCGTCTTAAATTCCTGTAAGGGACAGAAACAGGAAGAACAGGTAAAAAAAGAAGAGCCCAAGGCCCAAGTCATTGAATGGAAAATGGTCACCACCTGGCCGCCGCATTTCCCGATGCTGGGTGAAAGCGCTGATAAAATCGCTGAATGGGTCAATGAGATGAGCGGTGGAAGGCTTAAGATTACGGTGTATGCCGGTGGTGAGCTGGTGCCTGCCCTGGGCGCCTTTGATGCCGTCAGCGAAGGAACCGTTGAAATGGGTCATTCCGCTTCCTATTATTGGTCGGGGAAATGTCCGGCAGCCCAGTTTTTTGCCGCGGTTCCCTTTGGTTTCAATGCACAGTCCATCAATGCCTGGATCTATTCGGGCGGCGGAATGGAACTCTGGGAAAAACTCTATGCCCCCTTTAATATGAAACCCTTCCTTGCCGGAAACACCGGAGTACAGATGGGAGGATGGTTTAATAAAGAAATCAATTCCATGGCGGATTTTAACGGGCTTAAAATGAGGATTCCGGGCCTGGGGGGAAAAATTCTGGCCAAAGCAGGTGGAAATTCCGTTCTCATGGCCGGCGGTGAAATTTACACCAACCTTGAAAGAGGGGTAATTGATGCTGCTGAATGGGTGGGGCCCTTTCATGATCTGAAACTGGGCTTTCATAAGGCGGCAAAATATTATTATTATCCGGGCTGGCATGAACTGGGGACGGCTTTTGAACTCATGGTCAACCTCAAAGCATGGAATTCCCTGCCCGATGATCTTAAGGCCATTCTCAATGCAGCGACTTACAAGAGCAATATCTGGATGCTGTCTGAATTTGAAGCCAAAAACAATGCAGCCTTGAGAGAGTTGATAGATGTCCATAAGGTTCAGCTCAAGGAATTCCCGGAACCGGTCATTAAGGAACTGAAAAAACTCTCCAAGGAAGTCCTGGATGAGCAGGCGGCCACTGATCCGGCCTTCAAGGAGGTGTATGAGTCCTTCCTTGCTTTCCAGAAAAATATTTATGGATGGAATAAAATGTCGGAAGAACCTTACCAGAAATTGAAATATATTTAAATCAACCAATTGAAACAAAAGGGGGCGGAAATTTATTTCCGCCCCCTTTTGTTTTGGAATGAAAAAGGAATTTATGAAAGAACCCGGGGCAGCCAGTTGACCACCTCGGGGATGAAACATATGATGAATATGGCGATAATCTGGATGATGACAAAGGGGACAATCCCTTTATAAATATCCACGGTGGTCACCTCGGGCGGGGTGACCCCTTTGAGATAAAAGAGTGAAAACCCGAAGGGCGGCGTGAGAAAAGAAGTCTGAAGGTTAACGGCGATCAGGATGGCCAGCCACAACGGATCCACGCCCAGGTGAATCATGATCGGCGCCAGGACCGGAACATGGATAAAGGTAATCTCAATGAAATCCAGGAAAAAACCGGCAATAAAGATAATGGACATGACGATAAAGAGAATTCCCCATTTTCCAAAGGGAAGACTGAGAATCAGCCCCCGGACCAGGTTATCCCCCCCCAATCCCCTGAACACAAGGCCCAGGGTGCTGGCCCCCACCAGGATGATGAAAACCATGCAGGTCAGTTTGGTGGTGGCATCCATGACGTCTTTTACAATCTGGTAATTGAACCGCTTGTGTATGGCTGTTAAAATGGTTGCGCCCACCGCGCCCACCGAGGCTGCCTCGGTGGGGGAGGCAATTCCGGCAAAAATGGAACCCAGGACGGCAATCATGAGAAACAAGGGAGGGATAAGGGCTTTAAAGACTTTCCCCAAAAGCTCCTGCCGTGTCATCTTATCCAGGATTTCCTGGGCAATGGGAGGAGCCCATTCCGGTTTGATCTGGGCAATAATAAACGCATAGAGCATATACAGTACCACAAGGATTAAACCCGGGATAACCGCGCCGATGAACAGATCGCCCACGGAAATATTCATGATCTCCCCCAGCAACACGAGAACGATGCTGGGCGGGATGATCTGGCCCAGGGTTCCGGAGGCGGCCACGGTTCCGGTTGTCAGACTTTTGCTATAGCCGTTTCGAAGCATGGTGGGAACCGAAAGAAGTCCCATGGTCACCACTGTGGCGCCCACAATGCCCGTGGAAGCCCCCATGAGCGCTCCGACAAAAATAACGGAAACAGCAAGCCCGCCCTTCATTCTGCCGAAAACAAGGGCCATGGCTTCCAGTAATTCTTCGGCTATCCCGGATTTTTCCAGCATGACCCCCATATAAACGAACAGGGGTACGGCCAGAAGGGTGAAATTGGTCATGGTTCCCCAGATTCTGAGGGGCAAAAGGTCAAAAAAGCCGGTTCCAAACCCGTAAAGGCCGAAAAACAGGGAAACCCCGCCAATGGTAAAGGCAACGGGAAATCCGAAAAGCAAAAATCCAAAAACAAAGGCGAACATGATCAGCGGCATGTATTCATTGATAACAGCGGCCATGGCTATTTTCCCCCTTTTTCCGGTATCCGGTGATGACCATGAATTTTTTGGCCGCTTCGGAAAGACCCTGTACAATGAGAAGAAGAAAGCCTAAAGGAATCATCGCCTTTAACAGATACCGGGCCGGCAGCCCGCCCGGATCAGGTGAGATTTCCTTGACTGCCCATGAATTCATGATAAATCCCTGGGTTGAAAGGATAACAGCCACACAAAAGGGGATCAGAAAGATAAAAATGCCGAAGAAATCGATCCAGGCCTTTGTTTTTTCCTGAAGATTGACAAAGATGATGTCTACCCGGACATGCCCCCCTTCTTTCAGGGTATAAGCGGCACCGATAAGGAAAACAATGGCGAACAGGTGCCATTCCAGTTCCTGCAGGGCCACACTTCCCTTATTAAAGGCGTAGCGCATGACCGTATCGTAAAACACAACCAGGACCATCAGGGTGGTGAGCCACCCCACAAGGCGGCCGATTTTATCGCCCAGGCCGTCGATAACAAGCACAAATTGTTCAAGAATCCGCATCGATTAGCTGCTCCTTAATTTTAATCAATTAATGATAAGACACTTCATCCCCTTTTGTTTCTATTCAAACATACAAAAAATGAATTCTTATAAATGTTAAGAATTTAAGGATTTGTCAAGCGTTTATCTGGGCAGAAGAAAGGTAAAAACAGTTCCCCCTGATTTGGAAGACACAAAAGATACCTTGCCGTTCAAATATTTTTCACCGAAGAGCTTCATGGAATAGGTCCCCATGCCTCGCCCTTGGCCGGGTTTGGTGCTGAAATGGCGCTGGAATATTTTTTTTGAATCTCAGGGGGGATATGGCCGTTATTCCGGACCTCCCAGGAAACATGACCCGGGGCGGCCCGGGTTGTCAAACCAATGGTTTCATCCGGATCCGAGGCCTCAAAGGCATTGATGACCATGTTTCCCAGAATCCGGGAAACGAGAAGAGGATCGGTATAAAGGGTAATATCCTGTTTCGGCCATTCCTCCCGGATATGTTTCCCCAAGGAAGATCCATGGCCTTTGAAAATCATCCGGATTTCCTGCCGGATTTCTTTGAGGCCGACTTTTTGCATTTGATGTTGATGCCTTCCTGTTTATGCAGGGAAAAGGTTTTCTGCATTT
>JAAUSZ010000201.1 GCA_012031875.1 Desulfobacula sp. | reverse complement strand
CCGTATTAGTACAATATGGGGAGATCCGGCTGCGGGAAAAGAACAGTTTCTCCTGATGGACAAGGTTGTCCGCTCCACCCTGCACAGCTTCAATGTGGAAATGGTCACCATCTATGATGAGAATAATATCATATCTTACAGCTTTGATACCTCAAAGATAGGGCAGCAGAATGCCGGGGGGTTTCATTATGAAAAAGCGATGAAAAGAGAGGCCACATCCAGATTGGTTCAGCAGGGCAGTTTTCTTGAGCTGATGTTCTGGTTTCCCCAGGAAACAAAAATCATCACCTTTTCCCCCCTGAGGGCGGAGAAGCTGAAATCACCCGCAAGCCTTGCCGGACCGGTTCTGGGGGTGGTTGAAATTGAAAGGGATGTTTCCGATGATTATAAAAAAGTATTTAGACTCCAGGGACTCATCATCGGCTCCTGCTTCATCGTCATGGGAATTCTATTCATCGTACTCCGGTTTGTGGTTAAGCATGGAGAAAAAATTATTGAGAAAAGAGCAGATGAGCGGCTCAGGCTTGAAGAAAAGCTCCGCGAAGCCGAGCATTTATCCGCCATCGGTGAAATGACCGCGGGGGTGTCCCATGAAATTCGAAACCCCCTGGGGATTATTAAAAGCAGCGCTCAACTGCTAAAAAAAAAGATGGAAAAAGTGGACGCCCAATCCGCCATCCCGGATATCATTATTGAAGAATCCGCCCGGCTTGACAATATTATTACGGATTTCCTGAATTTTGCCAGGCCCCAAAGACCGGATTTTCACCCCTGCAGGATAGAAAACATCATTGAGAAAAACATTGCTTATCTCAGCCCCCAGATGGAAGACGGCAATTTTAAAATTATCAGAGATATATCCGACTCTCTGCCTGAGATATCGGCTGACAGCGCCATGCTTTATCAGGCATTTTTAAATATCCTGATCAATGCATTTCAGTCTTTAAAACAAAACGGCCTCATTACCATAAAAATAAAATCCATTCCCGGGCACGTTGTCATTAATTTTATTGATAACGGCCAGGGGATACCGGAAGATGTCCTGAAAAAAATATGGACCCCGTTCTTCACAACAAAGGATACCGGCACAGGCCTAGGGCTTGGTATTGTAAAAAATATTATCGAAGCTCACCATGGTACGATCGCCGTCACCAATGAGCCGACAAAAGGCGCAAACGTTGAAATCAGGCTGCCGGCTTAGGAGATAGACGAAATGGAAACAATACTGATTGTTGATGATGAAAAAAACTACCCCATGATCATAAGCGAGCTTCTCCGGGAAGAGGGTTACTCATCCCTGACGGCCTCCAGCGGGATGGAAGCCCTGGATATTTTAAACAATGAAATCATCGATCTTGTCCTGACCGATGTAAAAATGCCGGGGATCACCGGCATCCAGTTGCTTGAAAAAATTAAGGAAATCAACCCGGACCTCCCGGTCATTATCATGACGGCTTACGGAAGTGTCGAAAAAGCGGTCGAGGCCATGCACAAGGGCGCCTATACATTTATCCTGAAACCGTTTGAAAACCAGGCTCTGATCGCCCACATCGCCAAAGCCATCTCTGTTTACCGGATTGTTCAGGAAAACAAGATGCTGAGGGAAGCCGTCATCTCCAGATTCAGCTTTGATAATATTATCGGAAAAAGCAAACCCATGCAGGAGATCTATGAAACCATCAAAAAAGTCGCTCCTTCAAACGCCAGTGTCTTAATTGAAGGGGAAAGCGGCACGGGCAAAGAACTGGTAGCCAAATCCATCCACTATAACAGTCTGAGAAAAGGAAGCCCCATGGTTGCCGTAAACTGCGCCGCGTTTGCCGAGACCCTGCTTGAAAACGAATTGTTCGGACATGAGAAAGGGGCTTTCACCGGAGCAAACACCACGAAAAAAGGCCGCTTTGAAATCTCGGACAGGGGGACCCTCTTTCTGGATGAAATCGGTGAATTGCCCATATCCCTTCAGGTTAAATTATTACGGGTTCTCCAGGAGAAGACCCTTGAACGGGTGGGCGGAACAGACTCCATCCCGGTTGACTTCCGGCTGATTGCCGCCACCAATAAAAACCTTGAAGAGGAGGTTAAAAAAGGAAGGTTCAGAGAAGATCTATTTTACAGGCTTAATGTTGTCAAAGTAAAGCTCCCTTCATTGAAGGACCGGCCCGATGATATCCCTCTATTAATCAGGCATTTTATCGGCAAATACACCCATGGGTCCCAATCCATCGGGAAAGTATCCGGAATCTCTCCGGAGGCGGTGAGGATTTTATGTGACTATGGATGGAAAGGAAATGTCCGAGAGCTTGAAAACGTAATAGAACGCTCGGTTATTTTTTGTAACGGGGACACCATCACCCCGGCTGATCTTCCGGCTCAGTTGAGGCAGGCCCCGCCTTCAATTCTCGACCTTGACGGCATTCCGGAAGGGGTTGGGCTGGCGGAAACCCTGGCTGTTGTCGAAAAGAGGATGATACAAAAAGCCATGAAGCTTTCCGATAATGTCCAGACAAAGGCTGCCGATCTTCTGGGAATAGGCAAAAGCGGGTTGAATCAGAAACTGAAAAAATTCAATCTGGATAAAGAATAACCCGGGTTGTTGGGAGTTCAAATTCTTAAACTACTCTTTTATCCGGCCATCAAGGCCGTATTCTCTATGATGGGATGACCGGCTGTGTGATTTTTGTTCTAAACGGGTTTAAAATATTGAACCTGTTTTTTCCTTAAGCCCTGAATCCGCACATCGCCAAAATCCCAATTCAGTTTTAAAAAGAAAAAAATTGTATGATTTAAAGGTGTTAAATCGCAGAAAAAATTATTTCCGGATATCTCAGAGCGTGGCAGGGATTTTGCTTAGTATGTTCTTAACTGACAGCATGTTAGTTATTTCATCTTTTTTTCCTTTTCTTAAAAAGGCTGCTCTCGCAAAGCAGCCTTTTTAAGTTTTATATCAATCCATTTCCTGAATCTTACCCTTGGCAATGGTTGCATACATGGAATTCTCATGCTCGGTCATGATTTTTTCATACATTTTTTTACTTTCAACCGTATTCCCGGAAGCTTCGTCCAGCATTGCCAGTGAAAATCTTGCCTCATCTTTTAACAAATCCGTTTTACCCTTTTCAATCTTAAGAAAATAGTCTTTTGCCTGGCCAAACTCTTTTTTGGCAATACACACATGACCCAGAGAAGCAAGGATAAAATTTTGGATCAACTCATTGTTTTCAAATACTTGCAAGGCTTCTTTGTAGTATTGGTAGCTTTCATCAAATTTTGAGGCCTCAAAACAGATTTTGGCAAATTTTACCTTGGCAAGCCTGCCGGCATTTGTATTGGCATACTCCGTAAAAACAACCTTAATATCCGGTTCAATTTCCAGGTATCCCTTTTCAGGATCATTGGCCTTTGCATATTTTTTCAATGCCTCGGTCACCATGATATCTGCCGAATTCTCAGCCTTCTGGAAACTGTACATGATCCCTGAAAAAATAAGGGCCACCAAAACAACCGCGCCTCCGATCAGGATCAATTGCTTTTTAAATTCTTTGACAAAGGCCATGGCCTTTAACAGGTTTTCCTGAAACGGATCCAGTTGTTCCAGCTCCTTTTTCCGCTCCCTTGAAATTTTATCTGCCATAATTTTTTGCACCCTCTATTAAATGATATTGAATTTTCTATTTACCATACCAGTGTATTATGAATCCAGCCGATATCACCGTCGGCATGCTGAATTTTAATCCAGGGCCCTTTTTTTTCAAGAACCTTGAAAGGGACCCCCTTGTCCACTGTAAATTTAATACTGCTCTTTGCATCCGGCTTTGAACGGACATTGGATTTGTCCTTTACCGTAACCACACTGTCAACTTTGCCCAGAAGGGAATTGTGAAGCCAGGCCGTATCGTTTTCATAATCTTTGACTTTATACCAGTTCCCCTTTTTCTCGACCACAATGACGGGATGATATTGCTCAACCTGCCACAACACAGCATCTTCCGTTCCGGGGCCCGACCGCATATTGGCAATGCTGGAGATAACGGAAAGCCTCTCTTCGGCACGAACAGCACCCGGAGCGAGAAAAAATGAAAAAACAATCAAAATCGCCATTCCTTTAGAAACCGTCATGTTAACATATTTCATAAAAAGCCTCCCGGAATCCTATTTAGCCTGCACCCAACATCATACCCGTTCGATATACCAGAAATGACATGCCCCATGCAACCATTGTCGTATAAATCAGGTTAAACCCTGCCCAGACGGCAGAAGCCTCTCTATAAATCGTCATCACCGTTGCAAAACAAGGCACATATAACAATACAAAAACCATTATGGAAAGAGCTGAAAGAGCTGTCATACCCGATTTTTTCAACGCTTTTTCAAGGGCTTCCCCTCCTTCATGGCCAACCCCATATAACACGCCCATGGTGCTGACGACAACCTCTTTGGCCACAAAACCCGAAACAAGGGCGACACTCGCCTGCCAACCAATTCCTATCGGTGAAAAAACCGGCTCCAATACTTTCCCGATCTTACCGATATAGGAGCCGGCAATCCGCTCCCGGGCCTGTTTATGATGAATATCGGCCAAGACCAAGGCCAGTTGCTGATCAAGCGCCTCTGCCGCCTGGGGGCCGGCCGATTCTATTTTCCGGGCATATTCAGCTTTCACGGAATGAATCTTTCCATCATAATCCTCTGAATAGGAAAGGTGTCTGGGGAAATTTGAAAGACCCCAGATAATAATGGACCCCACCAGGATGACCCCGCCCATTTTTTTCAGAAACATTTTGCCCCTGTCCCACATATGGATCACAAGGCTCTTAACCATGGGGATTCGATAGGGCGGCAGTTCCATAATAAAGGGGGCTTCCTCCCCTTTAAACAAAATCTTTCTAAACAGCCTTCCGGACAGGATGGCAATGAGAATTCCCAAAAAATACAGACCAAAAATCACCGTGCCGGCCCTGTCCGGAAAAAAACTGCCGGCCAGGACGATATAAACGGGAAGCCGGGCCGAGCAGGACATGAAAGGAGTCATCAAAATAGTCAGGATCCGATCCTTTCTGCTTTCAAGGGTCCGGGTGGCCATAATGGCCGGGACATTGCAGCCGAAACCCATGAGCATGGGGATAAAGGATTTTCCGTGGAGTCCTGCCGTGTGCATCACCCTGTCCATCAAAAAAGCCGCCCGGGCCATATAGCCGGTATCCTCAAACAGGGCAATACAGAAAAACAGGATAAGGATATTGGGAAGAAAGACAATGACGCTCCCAATCCCGGCCATGACCCCGTTTATAAGGAGGTCTTTCAGCAGGGAGGCGGGCAGGAATTTTTCAAGACCCGAAGACAGGAGTGACACCGCACTTTCGATCCAGCCCATGGGGTAGGCGCCAAGGGAAAAGGTCAATTGAAACATAGCCCAGATAAAAAAGATAAACACCGGAATCCCGAAAAACCGGTCCGTCAGCACAAGGTCAATATTTCTTGATATATCAATCCGCTTTCCCGCCAGATTGGTCACCGTCTCTTTGACAATGCCGGCGATCACCCCATACCGGTCATCGGTCAGCACAATCTCAAAATCATCCTCAAACAGGGTTTGAATTCTTTTCCGGCTCTCATGGGCAGACTTCAATATCCGTTCCGCAGCAGGGGCCGATATCTCCTGAAGCCTGGTCTTAATCACCTTATCATCTTCAAGGATTTTTACGGCATTCCACCGGAAGGCCCCTTCCATATTGACGCCGGATTCAATCAGATCGGCCTGGATCTTTGTTATGCATGCTTCTATTTTCGGGCTGTAACGGATGGGGCGGCTTTCTTTGCCTTGGTCAAACCTTAAAATCTCATCAATTGCCGCCTCAACTAAATGATCTGTTCCTTCGTTTTTGTTTCCGATGGTAAACACCACAGGCAAGCCCAAAAGCTGGGACAGTTTGGCCTCATTGATCTGAATCCCCTTGGCATCGGCTACATCCGCCATATTCAACACAAAGATGGCCGGCCTTCCCAGTTCAAGAATCTGAATTGCCAGAAACAGGCTCCGCTCCAGATTGGAAGCATCAATAATAATGACCACCATATCCGGGCGTTCGTTGATGACAAAATCTCTTGCCGTGATTTCTTCAATTGAAAACGGAGTCAGGCTGTAAGTGCCCGGGAGGTCCACAATGGTCAGGTCGTAATCCCTGAACTTAAGCTTTCCCTCTTTTTTCTCAACCGTCACACCGGGCCAGTTCCCCACTTTCTGGCGGGCCCCGGTCAGATTGTTGAAAATAGTGGTCTTGCCGCAATTGGGATTTCCGGCAAGGGCAAGGGTTAAATGCTTATTCATCTTTTCTGTTTTTAAATCCTATATGTTCAACAAGGATGTTCGAAGCCTCTTCGACCCTGAGTGACATATGGTATCCCTTGACGACAATCTCAATGGGATCTTTTAAGGGAGCGTATTTTTCCACATAAACGGCCGTGCCCCGGTTGATTCCCATTTCAAGCAGTCTCCGCCTTAAGACTCCCTCCCCTGATACCTTCCGGACAACCCCTTCCTGGCCGGACTTCATCTGACTGAGCAGGAGGGTATCCTGGAAAAAACGGCCCGGTTTCTCATCGCTTTCCCGGATCAGCTCTGCAGCCGGGTCAAAAAGCTGAACCATGATCTTCTCGGCCATGCCCTTGCCCAGAACCATCCGGTTTTCACCGGTTGCAATCACCACCTGGCCCCCGAAACCCGAAGAGACAATTTCAATCGGATCTCCTATTTTCAAACCCATGGAAGAAATTCGAAGCTGCATCTGTTGGCCTGCCTCAAGTTCCCTGACAATGAGCTTTTCTCCTTTTTTGGCCTTATGCAGAGGGACAAGGGGGCTGCGGTCCGCCAGGCATTTGGAACAAATGCCGTAGATCTCCATTTTATGCTGGAGCATGTGGAATCCGTAAGCTTCGGCAACTTTAAGCTGCTGCCTTTCAATGGCTTCATCCCTGAATTCCAGGATCATCCCGCATTTTGTGCAGACCATATGGTCGTGATGCAGCCCAAGATGCCTGTGTTCATATTGGGTTTCCTTGTCTTCAAACTCAATTTTTGCGGCAAACCCGAACCGATGTAAAAGCTCCATACTGCTCAGAACGAATTCTTTTTCAAGATGAACCCGGTCTTCTTCAAGCTGGGCCACAAGATCGCTGATGGTGACGTGATGCTCAAGTTTTAAAAACGCTTCCAGAACCAGAAGCCTGGAATCAAACCGGTCAATGCCCTGCTGCTGAAACAATCGCTTGAACTGCTTTTTTTCATGCTCGTGTGTATTGATCATACCCCTTGTTCCTTAAAATGACAGTGTAAGATATTATAGCTGCCGGTTTATGTCAAGGAAATGGAAAACCCGTATCAGAGGCTGAAAGGTCCGATGCAAAAACGAAAACCGGCTTGACAACGGGTAGGATTCCCGGTTAGGTATCGGCATGTCAATCAGATCCCTTATCAAATGCATGGCATAATGGACGGCACGCTTTCCCGATATCTTGTCAAAGACCTGGTCATCCGGGACCGGGTAATCCGGAACAGAATGCTCCTTGCTCCCATGGCAGGGATTGGCCATATTGCCTTCAGAAGGCTCGTCCGTGAATTCGGAGGATTTGGCCTCCTCTTTACCGGGATGTGCAACGCCAGGGCCATTCCCCATGAAAACCCCGACACCTCGCCGGTCTTAAATGGCAGAAAGAAGAACTTGGATACCTTGTCTGCCAGATCTTTGGATCGGACCCTGAAAGCATGGCCGCGGCTGCCGTGCGGATAGAGAAAGAAGGGTTTTTCGGCGTGGATCTGAATTTCGGCTGTTCCGTCGCGGCAATCTGCAAAAAAGGCTGTGGCGCCGCGCTGTTAAAAACCCCGGAACTGTCATCGAAAATCGTAAAAGCGGTTCGAGCCTCCGTGTCCATCCCCGTGTTTGTAAAATTCAGAACCGGCTGGAGCAATGATCCCCTGTTTGCCGTGGATATGGCCCGGCGGTTTGAAGGGGCCGGAGCCGACGCCCTGACCTTTCATCCCAGGGTTGCGCCGGACCGGAGGACCCGCCCGCCCCAATGGGATATGATCCGGCTTGTTCAGGAGGCCGTCTCCATACCGGTATTCGGCAACGGGAATCTTTTTGAGGAAAAAGACGGCATTCAGATGATCCGGCAGACCTCCTGCCAAGGGCTGTCCATCGGCAGAATGGCGGTGGCGAGGCCCTGGCTGTTCAGCCAGTGGACCAATCATTTTCTTCCCGGAAATGATATCTATTATAAAACCGCGTTAAAATTTTCACATATCCTTCCTGAACATTTTAATGAGCCTTTTTCAGTCAGGCTTTTCAAAAAATATGCCCCCTATTTCTGCGCCAATTTTAAATTCGGGCATCAATTGCTAAAAAAAACTTGTTTCCGCTGAAACCCTGGTGGATATCAGAGAAAACCTGGCCTCAATC
>JAAUSZ010000200.1 GCA_012031875.1 Desulfobacula sp. | reverse complement strand
CACCGCAATACGGGGGAACCGGCCTGGGCCTGGCCATCTCAAAACAACTGGTGGAACTCATGGATGGGGAGATCGGGGTCCGAAGCCGGGTGGATGAAGGCTCCGTCTTCTTTTTCTCGGCCCTCTTTGATAAGGGGAAAAAACCGGAGGAAGCCTTTTCACCGGCCGATGATATCAAGGATACCCGGGTCCTGGTAGTGGATGACAATAAAATGAACCATGAGGTGTTCACAGCCTATTTAAAGTCCATGGGCTGCCCCTCGGGCAGCGCCTATGGCGGCCAAAAAGCCCTGAAGATGCTGAAACAGGCGGCATGCGACAATCCTTACAAGATCGCCCTCATCGATATGCAGATGCCTGAAATGAGCGGGGAGGATCTGGGCCGGCGAATTCTTCAGGATGCCGGCATCAAGGATACCATCCTCGTCATGCTGTCTTCCATCGGCCGGCGGGGGGACTCTGCAAGATTAAAAAATATCGGTTTCCAGGGATTTCTGACCAAACCGGTAAAAAAGGGCCAGCTCTTTGATTGTTTGCGGACGGTGATCTGTCTGTCTGAAACAGGGATCCCCGGCATGGAAAAGCCCTTTGTCACCAGTTTCAGCATCCGGGAAGCCCGGGAACCCGGGTGGTGAAAACGGAAAAACAGCGGGTCATGCTGGTGGAGGACAATATGGTGAACCGGAAGGTGGCCGTTAAAATGCTGGAAAAAATGGGACATGATATCCTGGAGGTCAATAACGGGCTGGAAGCCGTGGAGGCCTTTGAAAAACATCATGAGACCATCGACGTCATCCTCATGGATATCCAGATGCCGGTCATGGGCGGGGAAGAAGCCACCCGAAAGATCCGGGAGCTGGAAAAGGAACTCTCCATCCATACCCCCATCATCGCCCTGACCGCCAATGCCATGATGGGCGACAAGGAGCGCTTTCTCGAAGCCGGGATGGACGATTATATTTCCAAACCGGTGAAAAAAAACGATCTGATCAGGGCTTTCTCCTGTCTTTGAGGACCTGGTTGGAGATGACAATCCTCTGGATCTCGCTGGTCCCCTCATAAATGGTGAAGACCCGGGCATCCCGGTAAAAGCGCTCCACCTCATAGTCTTTTGTAAACCCGTATCCCCCGTGGATCTGGATGGCCCTGGCCGTGACCTCGTTCACCATTTCCGAGGCAAAGAGTTTGGCAATGGAGGCCTGCATGGTGTAACCCTCACCCCTGTCCTTCATAGAGGCTGCGGACAGGATCAATTGCCGGGCCGCCTCGATCTGGGTGGCCATATCCGCAATCTGGAACCGGATGGCCTGGTGCTTGACGATGGGAACCCCGAACTGCTTTCTTGATTTTGCATATCTGACGGCGGCATCAAAGGCGGCCTTGGCCACCCCGTAGGATTGGGCTGCAATGCCGATCCGGCCGCTGTCCAGCCCGGACATGGCGATCTTGAACCCGTCCCCTTCCTTACCCAGCATCTGGTCCTCCGGCACCCGGCAGTTTTCCAGGATCAGGTCCGTGGTATCCGAGGCCCGAAGGCCCATCTTGTCTTCCATGTGACCCACGGTGAGCCCGGGGGTGCCCTTGGGAATGATAAAACAACTGATGCCCCGGTGTCCCTTGCTCTCATCGGTTTTGGCCGTCACCAGGACCACCTTGGAATATTTGCCCGAGGTGATGAAGCGCTTGGTGCCGTTCAGGACCCAGCCGTCCTTATCCTTTACCGCGGTTGCCTGCTGGCTCACCGGGTCGGACCCGGCCTCGGGTTCGGTAAGGCCGAAGGCGCCGATCATTTCACCGGAAGCCAGGGGGACCAGGAATTTTTGCTTCTGTTCCTCGGTCCCGAATTTCAAAAGGCTTTCGCAGACAATGGAGTTCTGGACCGACATGACCACCGAGGTGGAGGCGCAGGAATAGGCGATCTCGGACAGGGCCAGGACATAGGACACCGTGTCCGCAGCCTCCCCCCCGTATTTTTCCGGGATCATCATGCCCATGAGCCCCAATTCGCCCATCTGCCGGAAATTCTCAGCCGGGAATTCCTTGGTCCTGTCCCTTTCCGCGGCCGTGGGTCCCACCACCTTCCGGGAAAATTCCCTGACCATATTCTGAATCATCAATTGTTCATCGGTAAGCTTGAATAACATGACCTTTCCCCCTTATTTGCCCGGGCCCCTAAGGCGCATACACCACGACAATGAGTTCTGCATCGGTTTTTCCCGTGTTTCTCAAATCATGCTTGATCGCTGAATTAAAATGAAGGCTGTCCCCTTTTTTCAAGATATTGACATGGTCCCCCACCCGGTATTCCACCGCGCCCTTCAGCACATGGACGAATTCCTCGCCCTCGTGCTGGAACCCGACGCCGTCATGGCTTTTCCGGGCTTCCACCACGATCCTGAACGCCTTCAGGTGTTTGTTCTCGGCATTGGGAGTCAAAGAGGTATAGGCATAATGGTCGGTCCGTTTGGTATAGGCCCTGGACCTTTCTTCCAGGGCCTCGTCCTGTTCCTTTAAAAGAAAGCCTGAATCAATATGAAGGGCCCTTGAAATCTGAAGCAGGTTCCCCACGGAGGGCCGTTTTTCCCCTGCCTCGATGTTGGTGAGGGTTTCCTTTGACAGCCCGGTTTCATTGGCCATGGTCTCCAGGCTCATCTTCTTATCCAGCCGGGCCTTTTTAATCCGTTTGCCGATGGGCGTGATGCCTTTTTTTGCAGCCATACTCTCTCCGAATTGATGGGTTAAGCGCCCGGTAAAAGATTGAGCGCTCGTTCATAAACAGGGCCATAGAATCCTGCGTGCCCCTTTTATGGAAAAAAGATCAGTTGATGACCTGGATCCAGTTCTCCGTATCTTCGGCTTTGCCGTATTGAATGGCCGTCAATGCATCATAAAATTTCATGGCGGTTTTGCCGGGGGTGCCGTCGCCGATGGAAACCTTCTTTTCCCCGTACCGGATTTCTCCCACCGGGGAAATAACGGCCGCGGTTCCGGAGCCAAAGACTTCCAGGAGCCGTCCCGAGGCATGGGCCTCGAACACCTCGTCAATGCCGATCTTTCTCTCATTCACGGCCATGCCCCATTTTTTGCCCAGGGCAATGACGGAATACCGGGTGATGCCGGGCAGGATACTGCCGCTGAGATTGGGGGTGACCAGTTCATCTTTCATGAGAAAGAAAATATTCATGGCCCCGACTTCTTCGATATATTTGCGCTCAATGGCATCCAGCCAGAGAACCTGGGCATAGCCTTCCTTTTTCGCTTTTTCCGAGGCAATGAGGCTGGCCGCATAATTGCCCGCGGTTTTGAATTCCCCCACCCCGCCCCGGACGGCCCGGACATAATGCTTTTCAACCCAGATCTTCACCGGGTTCAGGCCCTCGGCATAATAGGCCCCCACGGAAGACAGGATGATGAAAAATTTATAGGTATTGGAAGCCCGGACCCCCAGGAAGGGATCCGTGGCAATGATGGTGGGCCGGATATAAAGGGAGGTGCCCAAAGTTTCGGGTATCCATTTTTCTTCCAAAAGGATCAGTTGCTTCATGGCCTTCATGACAAAGTCGGTATCGATCTCGGGGATGCACATTCCCCTGGCGGACCGGTTCATTCTTTCAAAATTATCCCTGGGCCGGAACAGGCATATTTTCTTATCCGGGGTCTTATAGGCCTTGAGCCCCTCAAAAATGGCCTGGCCGTAATGGAATACCATGGCTGCCGGCGAAATGCTGAAATCCGCATAGGGGACAATCCGCGCATCATGCCAGCCTGCCTCCCGTGAATAATCCATGACAAACATATGATCCGTAAACACCTGGCCGAATCCCAAGGCTGAATCCTGTGGTCTTGTTCTGTTGGTTGCGGCCCGGGTGAGTTTTATTTCCATCATTATCCTCCATATCTGTTGATGTATTTCATTTTTGCAAGGTTTAATATGGTCGCTTCATCTCTTTTCTGTCAAGATAATTTTATCCTTTTTATTGACGAAGCGTTTTTTTTCCGGTTAGTATCCTGAAAATATTTACCCCCTGAAACCAAAGGAAAAAAGAATGGACATCAAATACCACGTTGAAACCGCCTGGAAGCTCTGTATCGGCAATGCCTTATCCCTGATTCTCATCACCCTGGTGACGGCTGCAGTCAGCATTGTTTCCATCGGCATCCTGGCGCCCACGGCCTTTGCCGGCTATACCCACTCCCTTCTCCAGTTGATGAGATTCAACCGGGAGCCCCGGGTTCAGGATGTTTTTTCCCAGCTCGGCCTGTTTCTGCCCCTCTTTGTTTTCACCCTGGTGGTTTTTGTCGTCAGCATGATCGGGTTCACCATCCTGGTGGTTCCCGGCATCATCTTCACCCTCATCGTCGGATATACCTGCCTTTACATGATCCCCCTCATGGTAGACAGAAAATTCGGGGTCATTGATGCGGTCAAAAAAAGCACGGCCCTGGTCACCGGCTCCCATATCACGGACCATATCGTGGTGTTTATCCTCTTTTACGCCCTGATGACCATCGGCGGATCATCCTTTATCGGTTTCCTTGTCCTACAGCCCTTTGCAACCCTGTTTCTTTTGTCTGTCTATGAAAAAACAGAATAAAACCGACCCCCGGCATTTTGAAACCGGGGAATACCGGCCGCCCAGCGAAGGCGGCAGTTCCTCCCTTCTGGTCCGGCTGACCCGGAACTGCCCCTGGAACCATTGCACCTTCTGCGCCATGTACAAGGGGGAAAAATTTGAACTCCGGCCCCCTTCCGAGATCCTTTCCGATATTGACGCCATGGGCCGCATCGCCTCGGAATTAAAGGATATCTCCCACCGGTCCAGCCGGAACGGGACCCTGACCTCGGCCGTGGTATCTGAATTTTTCAGAAAAACCCCGGACCTGAATTTTCATCCCGGCGTGGGCATGCTCATCAGCTTTCTTGCGGCAGGGGAAAAAACTGCCTTTCTCCAGGATGCCGACAGCCTCATCATGAAGGCCGAAGATCTTACAAAGGTCCTGGTTCATCTAAAGACCGTCTTCCCCTCCATCGAACGGATCACCTCCTATGGCCGTTCCCGGACCCTGGCCCGGAAACCGGCTCCGGACCTGGCCCTCATCCATGAAGCCGGGCTGGACCGAATTCATATCGGCCTTGAAACCGGGGACCCGGACCTGCTGAAACTCATCAAAAAAGGCTCTACCCCGGAAGACCATGTAAAGGGGGGGAAAAAGGCCATGGCGGCGGGATTCCAGGTATCGGAATACTGGATGCCGGGCCTGGGCGGCAAGGCCCGGTCAAAGGACCATGCCCTGAACACGGCCAGGGTATTGAACCTTATCAATCCCCATTATATCCGGTCCCGGCCCTTTACTCCCAGACCGGGAACCATTTTTTATGAAAATGCCGGCCCAACCGGCCTTGAGCCCCTGACGCCCAGGCAGCAACTCCAGGAAATTCAACAGACCCTGGAGGCCCTGGACGTCACCTCCCGGGTCTGTTTCGACCATGCGGGAAATTACTGGACAGGCCCGGACGGCAGGCTTCTTCTCAGCCAGAGCTATGAAGGATATGCCTTCCCCGGGCAAAAGGCCCAGGTCCTGGCCCGGATTGAAACCGGGATCCGGTACTATTCATGATATTTCACCCGGAAAGGAGAATTCCATGAAAATCCAGGCAGACTGCATCCCCTGTGTCCTGACCATGACCCTGAAAGCCGTTCAAAATCTTTCCCTCACACCCGGTGCGGAAAAAGACCTCTTCACGGAAATCATGAAAATACCGGGGCTGCGGGGCCTGGACTGGGATCAGACCAGCCCGGCCGTCATTGAAACCGTCATGAATATCATCATGGAAAAGGTCCATGATCCGGATCCCTTTCGCCGGGAAAAAATCCAACTCAACACCCAGGCCCTGGCCCTCCTTCCCGTTCTGGAGAAAATGGTGGACGCTTCGGTCGAGCCCCTGTATACGGCGGCCAAGATCGCCATCCTGGGAAATTCCATGGATATCATGATGCCGGAAGGGCTTTCCTCCCTGGAAAAATTCATCCGGGAAAAACTGGAGGCCCCTTTGCCGCGGGAGGCCTTTGACCCATTCTGCAGGCAGATGTCAAAGGCCCGGCAGATCTTATACCTGACGGACAATGCCGGGGAAATCGTCTTTGACCGGCTTTTTATCCAGACCCTGAAAAAGCAGTATGATGTGGCTGTGACCGTTGTGGTGAGAAGCCTTCCCACCCTGAATGACGCCACCCTGAAGGAAGCAAGGGAGGCCGGGCTTGATCAGGTGGCCACCTGATGGAAAACGGCATTGACGGCCCCTTTCCCGGAACCAGCCTGAAACGGTGTTCCCCGGAGGTCAGGCAACTGGCCCGGGAATCGGATCTCATCATTTCCAAGGGCGGGGGAAATTTTGACTCCCTGAGTGAAGAAGTATCCGGCCTTGAAACCCCGGTCTTTTTCATGCTGCTGTCAAAATGCCGGCCCCTGAACGCCTTTTTCAAGACCTGCCTGCACCAGCCCGTTATGGCCCAAATCCGGAATTCAATTTGACGAGGAACACCCATGGATCATAGCGATAAGCGTTATCATGCCTACCTGCATATCCTGCAGGAAGAACTCATTCCGGCCATGGGCTGCACCGAGCCCATCGCCATTGCCTATGCCGCGGCAAGCAAGGCAGGTCCTGGGCGGCCTGCCCCATCGCGTCCTGATTGAAGCCAGTGACAATATCATCAAAAACGTCAAAAGCGTGGTGGTTCCCAATACCGGAAATTTAAGAGGGATAGAGGCTTCGGCCGTGGCCGGGATTGTGGCCGGAGATGCGAATAAAATCCTTGAGGTCATCTCGTCTGTGAATGAGGATGAGCGGAAAAGCATCAAACAGTTCCTTGAAAGCAGGGAAGTCAAGGTCCGCAGATCCGACAGCGGGTTGACCTTTGATGTGGCGGTCACCCTTTTCAGCGGCCAATCAAAGGCCTGTGTCCGGATTTCCCATTTTCATACCCATATTGTTTTAATCACCAAAGACGATGAAATTATTTATCAAAGCCGGGACTGCGACCGGGTCAAGACTCCCGGCCTTACGGACCGATCCATGATGAATGTCACAGATATCCTGGAGTTTGCCGAATCCGTGGACCTTTCCCATGTCGAGGCCCTGCTGCAGCGGCAGATCGACTATAATACAAGGATAGCCGAGGAAGGGCTTCGGGGAAATTGGGGCGCCAATATCGGCTCGGTCCTGCTGGATATCTGGGGGGATGACATCAAGGTGCGCGCCAAGGCCCTGGCTGCCGCCGGGTCAGACGCCAGAATGAGCGGATGTGAGCTGCCGGTGGTCATCGTTTCAGGCAGCGGCAACCAGGGGATCACGGCTTCGGTTCCCGTGATCGAATTTGCAAAAGAACTGGGCGTGGACAAGGAAACCCTGTTCAGGGCGTTAATTGTATCCAACCTGGTGACCATCCATCAGAAAACCGGCATTGGACGGTTATCGGCCTATTGCGGGGCCGTCAGCGCCGGCATCGGTGCAGGAGCCGGGATTGCATGGCTTCACGGGGGCCGGTTCGAGCAAGTGGCCCATACCATCGTCAATGCCCTGGCCATCGTATCCGGAATCATCTGTGACGGGGCCAAGCCCTCCTGTGCTGCAAAAATCGCCTTTTCCGTTGAAGCCGGGATCCTGGGGTTTTATATGTATCAAAAAGGAAAGCAGTTTTACGGCGGGGACGGGATCATCACCAAGGGGGTGGAAAATACCATCGCCAATATCGGCAGGCTGGGACGGGACGGGATGCGCGAGACGGATAAAGAGATCATCCGCATCATGATGGGAGATTAGAGATTCAGGATCTTTGCTTGTTTCCAACGTTTCCCGCTTAAAGCCCATTATGCTTTATTTTGGTCGATCTGCGTCAGCAGGCTGATGAGGTTTGACGACCGGTTGCTGAAACTGGACAGGGCAAACCGGCCTGCTTCGAATAAGATCTGCAATTTTTTAAGATTCTGCACTTCTTCAGAAAAATCAATGTCCCGGATGGTCGAGACCGAAGAATAAATATTGATCCTGGCCACGCTGATTCCGGCGACACACGACATCAACTGATTCTGGAAAGAGCCTAGATTGGAGCGGATTTTATCAAGATCCCGGATGGATTCATCGGCCAATCCGATTCCCTGCTGGGCCCCGTCCATGGAAAGCACATCAATATCGCGCAGCCTTGACAACCGGATATCGTTCATCTGGATCCCGACGGATTTTGAATCTGAATTCATGTTCAACAGGCTTCCGGCCGCGATTTCAGATCCTGCCTCAAGGGTCATGGCCGTGGATAACCGGGTAGTGTCAACCCGGATATCCTCTTTAAGAAAAGTTCCCCCGGATAAAAGGCGCGTCCATGGCCGTGATATCTTCGGAGTTAAAAATGTTCCCTTGGCCAGAAGGCCTGCCCCGGGCTAAGGACCGACTCCCGATCGCCCCGA
>JAAUSZ010000031.1 GCA_012031875.1 Desulfobacula sp. | reverse complement strand
CAATGCGGAAATCGCCATCGGCCATAAGGACTGGATGGTGTGCACGGCCGCTTCGGCGGGCCCGGCCTTTGAGGGCGGGGGGTGAAATTCGGCATGAGGGCCACCAAAGGCGCGATTGAGGATTTTCCATCGACCCGGAAACCTTTGAACCCATGATCATCACCGTGGGCAATAAAAAGGCCAAGGGCATCTGCGGCTCCGGCCTCATCACCCTGGCGGCCAAGCTCCTGGAAACCGGGGTCATCGACTCCAGGGGAAAATTCAACCAGGCCCTGGACACGCCCAGGATCCGGCAGACCGATGAGATCTGGGAATATGTCCTGGTGTTCCGGGAAAATACCGCCATTGACCGGGACATCACCATTACCGAGCCGGACCTGGACAATCTGATCCGGGCCAAGGGCGCCATGTACAGTGCGGCCCTGACCCTGCTGGAAGAAATCGGGATGTCCATCACCGATATTGAGCGGATCATCCTGGCCGGGGGGTTCGGAAGCTATGTGGACCTCCAGAGCGCCATCACCATCGGCCTTTTGCCGGAAATCGAACCGGAAAAGGTCATTTACCTCGGCAACGGCTCCCTTCTCGGGTGCAAGATCAATGCCCTGACCAATGCCCTTCGCCGGGATGTCATGAAGGTGGTCAATATGATGACCAATTTCGAGCTGGCTTCTACCCGGTCCTATATGGATCATTATATGGGCGCGCTCTTTCTGCCCCACACGGAAATGAATTATTTTCCCAAGGTCAAGGCCCGCCTGGAGAAGCTGAGAAAATGAAGCCCGGCCAAGGATGGGTGAGGCGGGTGGAGGTTGAAAAACCCAGCCTGAAAAACAATACCGCCGATGTCCAGAGGCTGGAAAAAAGCCTGATGGACGATCTGGAGACCGGCCGGTCCGGATTCCCCTGTCCGTGGTTCAGACCCTGCCGTCCAGATTGAGAGCCTGGGGGTTCAGGGCCAGGGCCGTGGTGTTCCGGGACCGGCAGGCCCTAAGGGTCGTCGATCTTCTCCCGCCGGACTCGGAAAGGCCCGTCCTGGGGGCCGCCATTGACATCGGCACCACCCGGATAGAAATGTCCGTCCTGGATCTGGAGACCGGGGCCGAGATTGCCGGGACCGGATTTGACAATCCCCAGGCCCTTATCGGTCCCGATGTCCTGACCCGGATCCATTATTCGGCCAGACCCGGCGGGCTCAGGGAACTGAGCCGGCTGGTCACGGAGGCCATCAACCAGAATTTGTCCCTGCTCTGCACGGCCAAGGGCCATGCGGCAGAGGACATTTATATCGTCTCGGCTGCGGGCAATACGGCCATGACCCATCTTTTCCTGGGCATGGAGTCCTTTGACCTCATCCGGGAACCCTATATCCCCTGTACCAATATTCCGGACACCCTGGCGGCCCGGAGCCTCGGCCTGGATATCCATGAAAACGGCCTGGTCTATCTGTTTCCCAATATCGGGTCCTATTTTGGCGGGGATTTGATGGCAGGCATCCTGTTTTCAGACCTGGATCAAAAAGAAGAACCCTGCCTCATGGTGGATGTGGGCACCAATGCGGAAATCGTGGTGGGCTGCCGGGAATTTCTCATTGCCTGCGCAGGCGCGGCCGGCCCGGCCCTGGAGGGCGGCATGAGCAAAATGGGCATGACCGCCGGACCGGGCGTCATCGACCGGGTCTGGGTGGACCCGGACACCCGTGAAATCCGGTTTCATGCCATTGAAGACCAAAAGCCCGTGGGCATCTGCGGCTCCGGCATGATTGACCTGGCCGCGGCCCTGTTTGTATCGGGCCGCATGGATATCCGGGGCCGGTTTTCAGAAGCCGCCTGCGGCCAAAGCCTGATCCAGAGGGATGGAGTCAATTCCTTTGTCCTGGCAGAGGCCTCACTTTCAGGAACCGGGGAACCCATCCTTCTCAGCCAGGTGGACCTGAATTCCCTTACCAGTTCCAAGGCCGCCATGTACACCATCCTGGAAGTCATCGTAAAAAATACGGCGGGCCTGGAATTCACGGACCTGAAAAAATTCTACGTGGCCGGAACCTTCGGGTCTTTCATCAACCCGGTGTCCGCCATTTCCATCGGCATGCTCCCGGACATCCCCCTGAACGCCTTTGAAGTCTTGGGCAACAGCTCCCTTGGCGGGGCCAAACTGCTGCTGACCAATCCCGATGCCTTTGACCGGATTCTCAAGATCCGGCAGTCCATCACCTATATGGAACTGAACGTGAACCAGGAATTCATGAACATGTTTTCCGGGGCCAAATTCTATCCCCATACCGATGCGGCAAGGTTTCCGTCCGTCAGTATCCCCTAAGCCAAAGTGCAACCCGGCGCCGTGAAGGACGCCGGGTAATTTCGGGCAAGCCTTAATCAAAGGCCATGTCCGTCTTCCATTCCTTCCACACATTCCCCACCAGTCCGGGTCCGGGCTTCAGGGTTTTCTTTCCCGGTTTCCATCCCGAGGGGGTGGCTTCCGCGCCCTTTGAGGCCCTGACCAACTGGAAGGCCTGGACCTGCCTCAGGGTTTCATTGACGTTTCTCCCCACCGGAGGGGTCAGCACCTCATAGCCCTGGACAATGCCGTCGGGGTCGATGATAAACCGTCCCCTGGCTTCCACGCCCGCGTCTTCGTCATACACGCCAAAGACCTTTCCGACTCTCCCGCCGGCATCGGACAGCATGGGAAAGGGCACGCCGCCATCGACCATTTTGGAGAGCTCATGGTCATCCCACATCTTATGGACAAACATGCTGTCGATGCTCATGGACAGGACTTCCACGCCCAATTTTTGATAGTCAGTGTATTTTTCAGCAACTGCTGAAATTTCGGTCGCTCAGACAAAGGTGAAATCGCCGGGATAAAAACACAGCAGAACCCATTTCCCCAGATAATCCGAAAGTTTTACATTGATGAACCCACCCTTTTGATATCCGGGTGCGCTGAAATCCGGTGCTTTTTTACCCACTTGAATCATGCTTCTTGCCTCCTTTTTTTCCATTTGAATGTCTTTTGTGGTTTCAGGTGCGGGCTCGCCCACCGGCCCGCCCGTCGGCCGGGCGCACCCGGCCTTGACTTCTTCCGCCATAGGTCCTCCTTGATGGTGATGTCGGTTGATATATTCATGCGGCGTGATGACCCGCCGCACTAGTTTTTAAATTTCCGGCCCAGGGCCTTGCCGTATTGCTGACACGCCTTAGGGCCTTCACCGGTTTTCATCATGGCTTCCGTCAGGTTCAGCGGCCCCAGTTCCGTCACATCCATTTTAAATACATGCTGCATGGTTTCAAAAATCATGGGGGCTGCCTCGCCGCTGTGGGTATGGGACCCGAACGCGCCCCCCATTTTCCCGGTCAGATTGGCTTTTTCAGCCAGGAAGAGAAATTGTTTCATGCCGCTGGTCAGATCTTTATGGTAGGTGGGGCACCCGAAAAGATAGCCGTCAAATCCGGCCAGGTCTTTTTCCGATGTGATGGCTGATATTTTTTGAACCTCAGTCTCATGTCCGGACATCCGGACGCCCTCGGCCAGATAATCTGCCATTTTTTCAGTCGTGCCGGCCCTGCTGGTATACGCGATCAAAATTTTTTTCATCTTTTTTCTCCTTTTATCGATTACCATTGATGGAACCTGAAAATTCAACGATATCCAATATAGCATGAAGCATGCCACATCTTGCTTCAACCTGAAGCGGCCCAGGGCTTGGGCGTCATCTGCATTTTTTTTGGACGGGGAGATCCGGCAGATGTGTATCACCAACTGTATCATACTGTCTCATCAATGATCAACACCCCTGATCGGGTGGCCGCGGGCTGAATACAATTGACAAGCCCCATCGATAAAATTATGGTAATACCGGAATTCCATCAAGGGGATGTATTTTCAGGAAAGGAAACCGAAGATGAGAAAAATAGTCGAGTGTGTGCCCAATTTCAGTGAAGGCCGGAACGGGGAAACCATAGAGGCCGTTTCCGACGCCATCCGGACCACCAAAGGCTGCCGCCTCCTGGATGTGGATACGGGAATGTCCGCCAACAGGACCGTCTATACCTTTGTGGGGGACCCGGAATCCGTGGTGGAAGGGGCCCTGGCCGCAGCCCGGGCGGCCCGGCAGAGGATCGACATGAGAACCCATACAGGTGAGCATCACCGCATGGGCGCCCTGGATGTCTGCCCCTTTATTCCCGTGGCCGGGGTGACCATGGAAGACTGCGTGGCCATATCAAAGGTTTTCGGGCGGCGGCTTTCCGAAGAACTGGGGGTCCCGGTGTATCTCTATGAAGCCTCGGCAAGCCTTGAATACCGCAAAACCCTGCCCCAGATCCGGGAAGGCCAGTATGAAGGGCTGCCGCAGAAAATCATGAAAAAAGAATGGGCCCCGGATTTCGGCCCGGCCCGATTTATTCCGGAGTGGGGGGCAACGGTCACAGGGGCCAGGTTTTTCCTCATTGCCTATAATGTGAACCTCCTGTCCACCGCCAACCAGGCCCACCGGATCGCCCTGAATCTCAGGGAGGCGGGCCGGGGACCCGGGGAGCCCGGAAAACTGAAAGAAGTCAAGGGTATGGGATGGTATGTCAAAGATTACAACCTTTCCCAGGTCACGGTGAACCTGACCCACTATCAGGTCACCCCGCCCCATGTCCTGTATGAGGAGGTCAAAAAAGAGGCCAAAAAACTCAAGGTGGCCCCGGCCGGTCTGAAATCGTGGGGGTCATCCCCCTTGAAGCCGTTCTCATGGCCGCCGACTATTATATGGAAAAGGAAAACCTTTTCATCCTGGATGAGGACCAGAAGGTCAGGCTGGCCGTGGATCGCCTGGGCCTCAATTCCGTGGCGCCCTTTGTTCCGGAGGAAAAGATCATTGAATATATCATTGCCGAAGAAAAAAAGGAGCCCCTGGCAGGCCTCACCGTCCGGCAGTTCATTGATGAGGTGGCGTCCCGGAGTACGGCTCCCGGCGGCGGGTCCGTGGCGGCCGCCATGGCAGCCATGGGCGCGGGCCTGGGTTCCATGGCCGCCAAGCTGACCCAGGGGGTCCGCAGATTCGAAGCCCTGGACGGGAAAATGAGAAAGATCATTCCCCCCCTCCATGAAGCGTCCCGGGCCCTCATCCCCATGATTGACGAGGATACCCACGCGTTTCAGGATTATGTGGAAGCCCTGGGCCTGCCGGAAGGAACAGAAGAAGAAAAAAAGGAAAAGCAGGCAAGGCTCCAGGAGGGTTTACAAAGAGCTATTGAGGCGCCCCTTGCCGTCATGACCCTGGCCGACGGGGCCTGGGATGCCATGGTCCAGGCCGCCAGATACGCCAATATCGCCTCAAAATCCGATATCGAGGTCGGGGCCAAGGCCCTGGAAGCCGGGATCTGGGGAGCCTGCAAAAACGTTAACATCAATATGGTGGGCATCACGGACGAGGATTACAGGAACCGGACCCTGAGCCTGGCCCGGGACATGAAAAAAAGAGCGGAAAAACAGAGCCGGAAGGTGATCAGAATTCTTGAAAACCGGAAGGCATAGCCCGCCGGGGTATGGCGTGGATTCTTCCGCCAGGCTCAGAATTTCGGCGTGGCAATGGTCCGTTCAAGGCCCGGCAGCGGGCCGTGGACCTGGTGGTCCCAGGTTTGGACGACCACCCTGTCTTCGTAGAGATACAGGGAATTGGTCCAGATATCCCCCCGGTTCATGTCCTTGTTGTGGATATTGGTGATCCGGCCGTCATAGACATTGACGGGCGAGGCAAAACTTTCCTCCGAAGGCGGGGTATGGGTATGGCCCGACACCCACAAAAACACCTGGGGGTTTTGTTTCAGAAGTTCATGGATCTCTTCATGGGGCTGGGCAATAAAACCGGGGGTATTGATCCACCTCCGGTAATTCTTGAGGGTGCCGTTTAAGGGGCCGTGGAAAATCACAATGGTCGGGGTTTTCGGGTTGGCTTCCAGCTCCGACCGGAAAAAGGCCAGTTGCCGTTCGACATGCCGGACAGAAAATCAACATGGTCCGAGGACAGGAACAGGAGCAGATAACCGCCCACCATCCGCCGGTAGAAATAATCCGGCAGATCAAAGGTTTCCCGGAATTTTTGGAGCTTCGCCTCCTGGACCGGCCTCGGGGCCGTCACAAGCCCGCCGTCGGGCCTGGCCGGGGTCTCATAGATATAGTCATGATTTCCGGCAATGGGGAAAAAGGGCGTTTTCAGTTTTTTGAAAAAATCCCCCGCGGCCCGGTATTCTTCGTCGCTGCCCCAGTCGGAACAGATATCCCCCACGGCAATGACCAGGTCCACATCTTCCCAGGCATTGACGGTTTCAAGGACGGCCTCCTTTTTTTCGATCAACCGGCCCGGCAGATGCGGGTCCCCCAGTATCACCAGACGATGGTAGGGCCGGTCCTGGGCCAAGGCCGGCGGCAGCAGGCAGATCCCGAGGAAGATCACAGCCCCAAGTAATGCCGCCAGGACCCTGGAACAGTTTTGAACGGGGTTGATCACCTTCCTTCCTCCTCTTGCTTTTTATCATGGGCTTATTTATAACGGATCTCTGAAACTTATAATATATTTCAAGGTTTGGAAATGAAATACCGGGTCAAAACCATAAAATCTTCCGCCAAGGCTGGTGCAGCCTGGGATACGGCTCCATGGGATGCTGTTCCCTTTCTGGCGTTGGATCATCACATGGGGCCAAGGCCGGACCATTTTCCCCGGACGGAGGCCAAACTGTTTTTTGACGGCGAAGCCGTCTGCGTCATGTTCCGGGTTGAAGATCGATATGTCCGGGCCCTGGCAACGCATGACCAGGACAAGGTCTTTGAAGACAGTTGTGTGGAATTTTTTTTTACGCCGGGACCGGATGCATCCAAAGGCTATTTCAATCTGGAAATGAACTGCGGCGGGGTCCTGCTCTTTCATTTTCAGACGGCAAGGGGCAAAAACCGGGTCGTCGTTCCGGAAAAGGAATGCGAAATGATTTCCCGCGGGGCTTCGCTGCCGCGCCGGGTTGACCCGGAAATCCGGGAGCCCGTTACCTGGACAGTGTCTTACCGGCTTCCCCTCGGCCTGATGGAAAAATACGCGGAGGTGGCCCCGCCCGCGCCGGGGGTCCAATGGCGGGCCAATTTCTACAAATGCGGGGACAGGACCTCCCATTCGCACTGGCTGACCTGGTCGCGGGTGAACGTGCCCAGACCGGATTTTCACCGGCCTGAATGTTTCGGGACCTTGGAATTTGAATGAGACCACGTTGAAAAGATCTGATTTCTGCTTATTGTTTCAGGCATGGGTTCCCCATCCTTTTACATAAGGAGATAAAGACATGAAAGACACGGAAAATTTACATTTAAAAGTGCAGGAACTCTGTGATTGCTTTTCAACCACAGACCCGCTCAAGGAAATGTCGGAACTTAAAAATGATCAAAACAGTCTTGATGCCGCTTTGAAATGGCTGGCATTAAGTGTGCTTCACGGCGTAAACAACAATGCAAAGGAAATATCCATCCGGCAGGAGGATGACGGCGCAGTATCCGTCATGGCCGAATACCGGGATACCGAGCTTCCCTCGCCCGGCCCCCATGTGGCTGCCGCGGTTTTTGAGGCAGTCCGGGAAATGACCCATATGGACGGCGATGACGGGAAAACCCGATTTGCCATGGGGATCCGGGATTCCAGCCTTGACTTGAATATCAGCGTCAAAAATAAAAACGGCAACCGGAAAATATCCATTAAATTCCCATAGGAGGTCATGATGACGGACATTGTAAGTGTTTCAGCCCCTGAGGTCAGGGAAAAATAAGGAATAAATCAGCCCTGCTGGTATGTGCCTATGAGGGTGAGGAAAAATTCAGGACCTTCCCCCTGGAAGGTGCGATTTCCCTCAATGAATTTAAATCAAAAACCGGGGAACTGAATAAAGATCAGGAAATTATTTTTATTGCAACTGAAGGTCCGGCGGTACTGCCGCAGGTGCGGCGGCACAGTACAGGGATCTTGGATTCAAGAACGCCAAGATCCTGGACGGAGGCGTGGAGGCCTGGAAGAAAGCAGGCTTTCCGATTTAATGCCGGATGGACCCTCAACCCCCTGACCAAAGGCTTTGGCAGGGGGTTTTGATTTTTTGGCCGATTCTTTAAAACCGTTTCAGGGCCGGGTTTGCAGGGAAGGAGTCGGGCCTGTGCCGGCAGGGTCTGTGGGTCGGGCTCCCATGTTTTTGATTGACAGGGGCTGCCAATTATATTACAGCTATATTGAAGCTAAATTAAGAATTAAATGTAACTACCATATTTTCAGGAGGAAAAATGAGAGAAGTTGTAATTGTTGCAGCCTGCAGAACAGCCATCGGCAAATTCGGAGGAACGCTCCAGCCATTGAGCGATATAGATTTCGGACCCATTCCCATCAAGGAAGTCATGAAACGCGGGGGGATCACCGGAGACCAGGTGGATGAGGTCATCTATGCATCCGGTTACAGGACCGGGGACCTTCCCATCAATTCCGCCCGGGTGGTGGCCGTAAAGGCCGGGATTCCCATTGAAAAGCCCCAGTTCACCATCAGCAAGGCCTGCGCCGGCAGCGTCAAGGCCGTTACCCTGGCCGCCCAGGTCATCAAATCCGGGGATGCCGACATCATTATTGCCGGCGGCATGGAGAGCATGAGCAATGCCACCTTTATGCTGAAACAGGCCCGGTGGGGCTATCGCCTGGGCCATGGCCAGCTCCAGGACCAGTTGATCCTCTTTGATCCCCTGAGCGGGAATACTATGGGTGAGACCGCGGAAAACGTGGCGGTAAAATACAAGGTATCCAGGGAAGACCAGGACGTCTTTGCCCTCAGAAGCCAGCAACTGGCGGAAAAAGCCATCAAGGAAGGAAAGTTTAAAGATCAGATTGTTCCGGTGGAAATTCCGGGGAAAAAAGGCCCTGTCATTTTTGACACGGACGAACATCCCCGCTTCGGCACCACCATGGAAAGCCTTCAAAAACTGAAACCCGCTTTCGTCAAAAACGGCGGAACCGTCACCGCGGGCAATGCCTCCGGCATGAACGACGGTGCTTCCGCCATCCTGATGATGTCCAGGGAAAAAGCCGACAGCCTGGGAATCAAGCCCATGGTTTCCATTGTGGCCTATGCTTCCGCGGGCGTTGACCCGGCCCTCATGGGCATCGGCCCCATCCCGGCCACCCGGCTGGCCCTGGAAAAAGCAGGCCTGACCATGGCGGATATCGATCTTATCGAGCTGAATGAAGCCTTTGCCTCCCAGGCCCTGGCCTGTATGCGCGAGCTGGACATGGATCTTGAAAAAGTCAATGTCAACGGCGGCGCCATTGCCCTAGGCCACCCGGTGTCCGCCTCCGGCGGTGCGCTGGTGACCAAGCTGGTCTATGAATTAAAAGCAAGAAACCTGAGATATGGCCTTGTCACCCTGTGCATCGGTGGCGGCCAGGGTCTTGCATTGATCGTGGAAAATCAGAACTAGTCCCGACAGCAAACAACGAAGATGTATCAGCGGCACACAGAGATCTGTGTGCCGCTGTTGTTTTTAAGGATGGGTGACGGTTTCTTTGTAGACGATATTTTTCTTTTTCAGGGTGTCCAGGATAAACTCAACACAGGCATCGTTCTGCCCGATATATTCCGGCACGATGATGCCCTTCCGGTCAAAGAGCCCTTCCTTTAACATCCTCAGGGCGGCTGTGGCCGTATATCCCGTGGTTCTGGCCATGGAATGGACCCTGGTTTCCGGATCATACCGGTCAAAGAGATCCCAGGTATAGGCGGTTTTTTGGCCGTCCTTTTCCCCGGCCACAGACACGCGCATGATGGTGAGGTCCCTTTCCCCGGGTTTGAGTTCCCACTGGGGAAAGAGCAGTTTGGCCGTGACATCAATGGGCCGGACGGCCTGACCCTTTATCATGACCGGGGTTTCGCTGAAAAACCCGGCCTGGCGCAGGAGCTTCACCTTTTCGATATGGCCCGGATACCGCATGGTCTTTTCCTTCATATTGGGAATATCCAGGGTTTTGATGAGGGAGCGCAGCCCGTCGGTATTAAAGACCTCCAGGGTGCCGACTTCCGGAAAGTCGATGAATTCGGGTTCGCTCAGGGCGGGCCTCTCAACCACCTGCCCGTTTTCCACATAAAAGGCGGGCCTAAGATATTCCTCAATCACATCAATGGGGGAGAACACGGCCTTGTATTCCCAGGGCTGGGTCCGGATTTCCGGCAGGCCGCCCACATAGATGACCGCGGTTTCGGCCTTATCCAGCAGATGCCGGCCATAGCCGGTGAGCATATTGCTCATGCCCGGCGCCACCCCGCAGTCCACAATGGCGGTGACGTTTTTTTCCTTGGCAAGGCTGTCCAGGGTCAGGGCATCTTCCGGGAAAAAGGCGATGTCCACCACATTTTTGCCGGCATTGATAATGGTTTCAAGGGTTTTATATCCCAGGAATCCGGGGACCGCGCTGATGACCATATCAAACCCCGATACCAGGGTGTTCAGCTTTTCCCGGTCCGAAAGGTCCTGCAAAACCGTTTGAATTTTGGGGTGGGATTTAAATTTTGCCAAGGTTTTTTCGCTGACATCGGCCACACTGACCTTTATATCCTTGTCTTCCGCCAGATCAAATGCCATGGGGCCGCCCACAAGGCCGCCGCCAAGAACAATAATTTTCATATCATTGCCTCATTTCATGATTTAAATTTTTTTTAAATGGAACGATTGCCTGCACGGAAAGGGAAATCCCCTTCCCAAAAGGCGTATCAGAGCCCGCTGAAGCGGTTCAGGAAGTGAACGTGGAAACGGTTTATGGATTTCTGACGCATGCTTTGTATATTTTCCCTTTTGCTCAACACGGCTGCATTGTGCATAAAAAAAGGAATCCTGTCAACCACAGGTTTTGTTTTTCTTGACACAGATTTATTTGCCGGATATTTTCATTTTTCAGGATAAACACCAAGGAGACGACAAATGGCAAAACCGATGCTGTTCATGCTGACCCCCTGGGTCGAGGGAAATGGCCAGGGACCCTTTTATTGCCCGGACTGCGCGTTGGTGGAAGGATTTTTTGCCTATACCCCGGCCGTAAGGGACCGGATCCAAATCATTTCCGTGGATTTTCAGCGCCCCCGTAAACAGGTCGTGGATTGCCTGGGCATGGAAAACCAGAGCTGCCCGGTCCTGGTGCTGGAGGAGGGGGCAAAGTGCCCGGAAGGCGCCAAAAAAAGTTTTTCCACCGGCCGGTCTTCATGGACGCCCCCGACCTGATCTGCCGATACCTGGGCGAGCGGTTCAAGGCCATCCTGCCCCATCCCCGGTCTTAAGATAGCATGGGCAGTGGACATGCCATCCGCCTTTCCCTGCGGTTGGAAGACCGGTATCCGGCCTGATTTTTCATCAAAGTCGGCCCGGATGGCCAGGTTCTCTTTTTCATGCATATCTGCGGTTCCGAAAAAAGCCAGTTCCACTTCCTTCTGGGTTTGTGTTTTTGACAGGGCAATGTCAAACCCGCCGTTTTTGCAGGTCACCCCTTTGATGCCGAAGGGGTCTTTCCAGGTACCTTTGGACAGCCTAATCAATGAGATGCTGTCTTTGCCCGCATCCTCATCGGCATTCAAATCGATCAGCGCATCCATGGTTTCATTGAAATTTTCCAGGCTCAAGGTGATACCGCCCTGCAGGGAAATATCCAGGTCACCGCTCAGGGAAATCATGGCATCATGGAATGTCAAAAATTTATCCAGGCCCGGGATTTGGGGGGGCCGGGAGTTCCAGGGAGAGCGAGATCCCTTTTAAAAACGACAGATTGTCTCCCGATGGATGGGGCTTTGCCTGCTTGGGATCGGCATGTTTGAAAAAGGAAAACAGGGCTTTGGGGGTCACCCCCCTGAGCGGCAGCTTGTCTTTGTAAATGCCTATTTTTTCCAGCACATCCTTGAATACGTTGACGGCCCCAGCCGCAACCGTAATGCCGTCCGCCAGGGAGATGACTTTTTGTTCTCCAAAATCAACCTTGCTGCCCAGGTCTTCGGGCAGGTCCCCGGGCACAATGCTATGGGTATTCTCCCCGGCGGTGTCCGGAAAAACAAAGAGTGCGTTTTCCAGCCCCAGCCGGTCGATCACCGCATTGTCCAATGCCGGTATAAAATCCCCGGCTCAGGGATTCAAGGTAAAAAGCCGTAAACTGTTTGGGTATATTTTGAACCAGGGCGGCCGGGTGGCCGTTGATATCGATCTCTGTTTCAATAAAATTTCCGGATATTCTCAGCTTGTCAAACCCCAGGGTATCGATTCCGGGAAGAGCGGCCAACTGGGGAACCACATCGCCTATGCCGAGATGGTCGCCGGTTACCACAAGTCTTAAGTCATCCGGCCCTTTGCCGTCATCAATCCCCATGGCCGCGTCTTTTGTGCCGACCTTGCCCTTAAGGGTCAGTGTGCTGTCCTTGAAAACAAGCTACCCGGGTGTAAACAGATCCAGCAGGGCAAGCTTTTCCATACCGGGCAGAACATCCCGCAGATGCACGTCGGCAAGCCCGATGGAGATGGATTTATTCGTCAGATCGGCCGTTGCCGACAGTTTTGTGCCTTTGATGTCCCCATGCAGTATCAACGCCCTTTCTGTTTTGCCATAGTCCAGGTCGCATCCGTCAAACCGGAAGGCGTCCAGAACGGGCGAAGAGGCCGATGAGAAAAGATCCCTGAGCCGGATATCCGCACCGCTCAAGGTGACGGTGCTGTTTTTCAGGTCAACGGCGGTTGTGATCATCCGGCCGTGAATCGTGGTTCCCATGCTCAATTTGCTGCCGTCAACGGCAATGGACATGGAGGACAGATCCAGGAAACCGGTTTCGGGAACAATGTCGTTCAGCAAAATTCCCTGGTTCACGGCATCCATCTGAAAGGCGTCGGCCTGATCGAAATATTTGGTAACGACCAGCTTGGTGCTATGCCCGATGGTTCCGGTTACTGCGATTTTTTATTGTCCTTTTGCACATGCTGGGTTGCAAAGTTTTTAAGATATAAAATTTTGTCCGTCAGGGGAATCAATTGTGAAAGGGTTTCCTGGTCGGCCGGCGTTCTGACAGGTGAGCCCAGTAGCACCAATGGTATCAGTATTGCACAGATCCAAATGAACCTTGCCATTCATACTCCTGTTTCATTTGTCGAGATGGTTTAAACTCGCACATCTATAACACGGGTTCATATATGCCTGCAACCGCCAAAGGCAACCAGGGAAAACGATGTTTTTTAAGGATACATCACCGATACTGGCGGTGGTAGCCATTTTTTTCTTCCTGAATGGAGGCTCGACTTTTTCCGTTGCCTGGTGATCGGTTGTCTTTGACAATGGTTTCGGATCTGCCAATTTGGCAGGTACGGCGCAATAGGAAAGAATGAGAATAAGAATTCTCACAAGAACAAGATTCTGGCCTTTATTTTCAGGGATCATTGATTTTCTCCGGTTTGTATTTTTAAATCCTGATTCTTTTTATCTGGATCTTCTACAGCATACAATGAAAAATACCGGTCATGTCTTTTTATTCAGGAGATCTCAAACCCGGAGATGGGCGTGTGGGTAGCCGTGAGCACCCTGTCGGAAAACCGTGCTGCCTCGCCAAGACTGTGGCTGGCAACGACAAGGGTCGTCTCGGGATATTCGGCATGGATATGGTCGATGATCTCTTGCGTGGATGCTTTGTCAATGGCGCTGAAGGGTTCGTCCATGAACACGAGGTCCGGATGGGCAAGAAAGGCTCTGATGATGGCGCTTTTCTGTTTCATTCCCCTGGAAATTTCATGGGGGTAGTGATTCTCAAATCCGGCAAGTCCGGTTACGGCCATCCATTCCTGATAATGCTGTTGTTTGTCCCTGCACCAGGGTATTTTTTGGGTTTTAAGGGAATACAGAATATTCTCCTTTACGGTCTTGTACCAGAAGAGTCCGGGCTCCTGGAACACGATCCCTTGTTGAAGGGCCTTTGTCGTCACCATACCTAAAAAATCAGTGTCAATGCCGGCTAAAATGCCCATCAGCGTTGTTTTGCCATATCCGGACGGTGCCATCAGGGTGACGTTTTCGCCGATTTTCACCTCAAGGCTCAAATTTGAAATGATGACCTGTTGGTTCAAATTTTGGTGATATGTGTCGCCTTTAGCACAACCGCCTCCCTGCGCCTGGTTGGGGATAACCGGCTCGGTCTATCCCGGGTAAAAATATTTTTTAAAAAAAAAGAAAAAAACAATATGGATGACCAGTTGAAATCCAAGGACGACCATCAGAATCACCACCAGGTAGAAGAACACCTCCCCCATGTTAAAATAAATCCTGGAAACATTGATCTGATATCCCAACCCGTTTTCCGATGCAATGAATTCACCCAGTATGGCCACCTTCAATGCCATGGCAATGCCCATTGAGGCATTGGCCCTCATGGCCGGAACAAGACGGGGAACATAGAGGTCCTTGACAAAATGCCACTGGGTCCCGTTAACCGAGCGGATCACGGCTTCCATGAGCGGATCGGCCTTGGCCAGGGCTGCGGCCGTGTTTATGGCGATGAAAGGAGCCGTCATGAAGATGATGAGCAGTACCGGTGCCAGGCTTCCCACACCGACCATCAACAGAAAGATAACGCCGATGATGATTCCCGGCAGCACCTGGACCATCATCATCAGGTTTTCCACCCATGCTGATATGTTTAACACATGGGCCAGGATACCGATCATGGAGCCGGCAACAAAGGATACGGCAAATCCGGCCCCCACCCGGGCAAGTGTCTGTCCCATGTTTTGCGCTAAAGCAGGCGTGCACAAACGGTCAAGATGTTTAACGGTTTCCATTGGGGAGGGCAGAACATAGGGGTCAAAAAAGAGCGAACTGACTGCCCATATCGCGATAACTGCTCCAAGGGAAAAGAATGTTCTCACGAGGGGTTTAAAAAAAATCAATAAATGTTTCATCCAGGGGTGATCCAATGGTCTTGTAATAGGTGAATACGCTTTCCTGCAATTTTCGCCCTGTTTGCAGATGGAACCGGGTGCGCTTGAGGGCTGTCCGTAAAATTGTGTCCGGAAATTCAAGATAGGGCCTGGCCTGTTGAACGGCAGCCTCAGGGTCAAGAAGGCAGCGTTCAATGGCGGATTCAAGCTCCCGGTTGAATCCGGCAATAAACGCCTGGTGTTCTCCTGCCCATTCGGCATTGGCAAAGGTCCCGACCTGGGGACAGGTGTTCTCAGGGTTGGTATGGTTTCCCAAAGCCTTGCGTAGTCAAGGCTTACAAATAGGTCTGGATCGGTCTCGGCAAGCGAAACATAGGGTTCCGGCAATACCGCCGCCTCAATTCGTTTTTGCTGCAGCAGTTTGACCGAGGTGGCGAACATGGCGTACCCCACATGGATATCGTGTTCCCATACAAGTCCCTCGGACTGCGCCAAAAATCGGGTGATCTCCTCCAGGGGAGACCCTGGAAAGGGCAGCCATATCTTCATTCCCTTGAGTTCACGAAACTCCCTTATGGGCCGGGTTGTGACAAGAAAGCTGAGTCCTGTCACATGGGAGTTGATGATTTTCACGGGAACGCCCTGGCGGAAAAACTGGACTCCCACACTGATTCCGGTGGAGAGGATCTGGGCCTTTCCTGTTAAAAAAAGAGAGTGGGCCTGGGAATGATTGTAAAAAATGGTCAACTTCACCCCGGGCAAATTTTTAACCGCCAGGATGACCGGGATAGAGGCCGGTGTTGCCGGTGTGAGAATAATGATGTCCCGGCCCGGCTGGGCGGCTGCCCTGCCGCCTGTCAGGGCGGCAAGGCAGATAAGCCCGATCAGGATGGTTCGAGTGAACAGTCTCATCAGACTCTTGCCTCGATCTCCTTCCATATTTCAGCCATGGTGTGTTTGATTTTGTGGTTTCTGTCCCTGTAGGTCGTGTGAAGCAGGTGATGGCTTTTTTCTCCCAGGGGGGTTTCCAAAAAATCCGCATAGAGTGCTGCAATCATCGGATTGTTGTGTGACTGGCGTATGGGCCGGTTCTTATCAATGGCGTACATTCCCTGCTGCCGTTCCCGGCTCGTACCCTGGTAGGAGTGTTTGCTTCTGGGCTGGCCGCCTCCGCCGGAACATCCTCCGGGACACGCCATCACCTCCACAAAATCATAGGAATGCTCATTGGCCCTGATCTCTTCCATGAGCCGACGCGCCGCTTTAAGGGTGTGCACAACGGCAAGTTTTACCACACCGGTACCCGGGCCCAGATCCACCGCCGCCTCCCGGAAGGTGGCATCCCCCCTCAGGTCGGTATATTCGACCTGTTCAAGCTCATTGCCGGTCGTAACTTTGTAAACCGTTCTGACGGCAGCCTCCATGACACCGCCCGTGTTGCCGAAGATAACAGCAGCACCGGAATACTCAGACATCCATGGGTTGTCAAACGCTGAGTCTTTAAGATCGGCAAGATGAATTCCCTCCCGTTTCAGAAGTCTTGCAAACTCCCGGGTGGTGAGAACAACATCCACGTCCGGAAACCCGTTTTCATCAAATTCCGGGCGTTTGGCCTCTCCTTTTTTTGCCGTGCAGGGCATGATGGAGATCACCCGGATGCGGGCGGGGTCAAGGTCCATCTTCCGGGCCAGATAGGTTTTGGCCAAAGACCCCAGGCATTGCTGGGGCGAGCGGGTTGTGGAGATGTGGTCGATCATGTCCGGATAATGCTTCTCAACAAAGTTCACCCATCCGGGACAGCAGGAGGTAAACATGGGAAGCACCCCCTTGTTTTTGACGCGGTCCAATAGCTCGCTTCCCTCTTCCATGATAACGAGATCAGCGGTAAAATTGGTATCCAGGACCACGTCGGCCCCAAGTTGTTTTAAGGCCGTGATGATCTTTCCTTCAACATTTTCACCCCTGGGCATGTTGAATTCCTCACCCATTGCCGTTCTCACGGCCGGGGCAAACTGCACCACAGTGAACCGCTCAGGGTTGTAAAACAGTTCCTGGGCCGCTTCAATATCATTTTTCTCGGCCAGCGCCCCGACCGGGCAGGCCAGGATGCACTGGCCGCATGAAACACAGTCCGATTGATTCAAGGGCAGATGATTCCTTACACTGATCTCTGTTTCAAGCCCTTTTTCCGTGATCACCAAGGCATTTATTCCCTGGATATCCCGGCACACCTTGACACAGCGAAAGCAGCGGATGCACTTGCTCATATCCCGCATAACCGCCGGAGATGAGTCATCCCGGCTGCGCCGCTGGTAAAACTGCGGGTAGGTGTAACGGGTCTGTTCAAGGCCCACAAACTGGGCCACATCCTGGAGTTCACAGTTACCGTGGCGGATGCAGGCGGCACAGTCCTGGTTATGATCGGCGATGAGCAGCTCCACCTGGAGCCGCTGCATCTGCCTGACTTTCGGGGTTCTTGTTTGTACAATCATACCCTCCTCCATGGGAGTGGTGCATGAGGTCACGATACGGTGTTCGGAATCGTTTTTTCTTTTTATATCCACCAGGCAAACCCTGCAGGTGCCCGGGGTATGGTTGAGATCCGCCATTTCGCAAAGCGTGGGGATGAAAAGCCCGTTTGCCTTTGCAACAGTGAGTACGGTCTGGTTCCGGCTGAATTCTATATCTCTGCCATTTATGGTTCCTATCATTTTTAGGGCCTCCTTATTGCTCGGTAATTACAGAATAGACGCGGTAACAGCGCATGCAGCGTTGGGCTTCCGAGTAGGCTTCGTCAACGGAAATCGGTTTTTCAACCTCTTCAAATATTTTTTTCCGGATCATTGGATCAAGTTCCTTTATCTTTACCCTGTACTCATGTTTTATCGGAATGTTGATACCCTTCGCAATCATGGGCTGTACATCCGCCACAAGCTGGGCCATCCTTTCTTTGGGTTGAAACCTGACCCGGCCCAGGGTCAGGTAGTCGTCAATGCTTCTGGCTGCCTTTTCCCCCTGGGCCATGGCCTGGACCAGGGTGGCCGGTCCGCTGACGCAGTCGCCGCCGGCAAACACGCCTTTCCGGGTGGTCATCAATGAGGCGGGGTTCACCTTTATGGTTCCCCAGGAATTGAGTTCCACACCGTCCTTTGGCGTTACAAATCCAAGTTCGACCTGCTGGCCGATGGCCGGGATGATGTGATCGGTCTCAATGACAAATTCGCTGTCGGCAACAGGAGAAACACTGCTTCTTCCGCTCTCGTCCGGTTTTCCCAGACCCATCTGGATGCATTCAACGCCCATTACCCTTCCATCCTTTACCAGGATCTTGGTGGGGTGGGTTAAAAAATGGAAAATAACCCCTTCCCGCTTGGCGGCCTCAATTTCTTCATGGTCGGCAGGCATTTCCTTCTCGCTTCTTCGATAGACCAGGTGGACCTGCTTGACGTCCATTCTGAGGGCGGATCTGGCGCAGTCCATGGCCACGTTTCCGCCGCCCACCACCACCATTTTTTCCCCAAGCGCCATGGGAATACCCCGGTCAATGTAATCGTGGTTGATGCGAAGCAGAAAATCCACACCAAAGTCATATCCCTCAATGCCGGCGTCTTCATACGCCACCTGCATGGTTTTCCCCTTGTGGGCCCCGATGCCCAGGAACACGGATGTGTATCCTTTTTCCACAAGATCGTTAAGGGTAAACTCCCGGCCCATTTTCTGGTTGTAAAAGATCCGGCCGCCCAGGGTTTCGATGATGGACACCTCCTTGGCAAGCACTGCTTTTGGAAGCCGGTACTCGGGAATGCCCGTGGCTGCCATGCCGCCCGGAATGGACTTGCCCTCAAAAATATCCACAGGATATCCCTTGAGCAGCAATGGTAGGCCGCTGCAATGCCTGCAGGCCCGGTACCCACCACAGCCACCTTGAGATGCTTGTCTTTGGGCTCGTCAGGCTGATACGCGGAAAACCATTCATTGATGACGCCTTGTTCATGGTCGGCAACAAACCGCTTGAGGACCTTGATGCCAACGGCTTCATCCACCTGGGTGCGCCGGCAGGCCATCTCGCAGAACCGGACGCATACCCGGCCGCAGGTGGCGGCCATGGGATATTTTTGAAGGATCACCCCTAAAGAGTGGGTGAATTTGCCGTCCTTTATATAGTCGATGTATTTGGGAACATCCACCTTTGAGGGGCAGGCCTCTATACAGGGCGCCGTCACATAGGTTTCACAGGGTTGCCGCTGCGGCGCCGGATCATCCAGCTCTGCCAGGATAGCCTCCCTGAAGGAGTGGAATATGGCCAGGAGGGCTACGGTTGCTGTTTGTCCCAGCCCGCACAGGGAGGTGTTTTTGATGTGTTCCGCAATGGTTTCAATTTCATCCAGGTCCCTGGGAGTGCCGTTACGGGTTACCAGGTCTTCAAGTTTGTGTTTAATGATCTGTGTGCCGACCCTGCAGGGGGTGCATTTGCCGCAGGATTCTTTTGCCACCCGTTCCATATAAAGAAGAAGGGCATCTAAAAGGTTTACATTTTTTTCAAAAATAAAAAACCCGTGTCCGCCGAAAAACGCTTTGATGGGGTTTCCCGTATTAAATTCATCAAAGCTGCTGAACTCGGGAAGTTCTTCGATTTCAAATATCTGTCTGTTTCGATTGTCGATGACCGTGCCATCCCATACGCCGAAAATTATTTTAGCCATAAATAGACCCCCATTCGTGTCCATGTATCTGGTTAATGTTCGCTGTATCCGGGAGATCTTCTTTTACAAAAATCTGCCGATATGGTGATAATTGCAAAATAGAGGCCAAGAGCCCTATGGCATATTTTTTATCTGTCAAACCGGACTTTTTAAGCCTGACGGCAGCATGGCATTAAGCGCCGGAGCAGATGTAGAAGCGGGGTGACGGCAGGCAGGCATTTCCATCCATAGGGAAAAGACAATCGCAGCCCATGGGTTTTGATCCATGTCAGGTTCCTTTGCAGCATGTAAAACAACCATGCTGTGTTATCGGACATGATGTCTGTCCGACAGCATTTTTTGTATAATAATGACCCCGGGCCTGCAGGGGTGATCAACCCCCTTTGGGTACTCAAGGCCTGTCAGTCCATCTTTTTCCGGCTTCATAAAAAATGTCATATGGCATTCATCTTGCTTTGCTGCTTGATAACACAGCAATAATCTGTTTAGGAGATGACATGCTTTTTTCGACCCGGTCCAAACTTGTTTTCAGCTTTATCAGTGTTGCGCTGCTGGTGGGGACGGTGTCTTTGATTGTCGGCCGTCACTTGTTATATGATTCCGTATTGAATGAAGCCAACAACCGCATCCGGCAGGACCTGAATGTTGCCCGGGTCATCTACGATGACCGGGTGGCGGCCATCCAGTTATTATTAGAAACCACAGGGGTTGCCGCTGATTTTCAAACAGCAGTGGAGCGCCGCGATGAAAAAATGCTGGAGTCCCGCATGAGGCAGGCAGCCCTGAGATTAAACCTTGATTTTGCAGGCATCCTCATGGCCGACGGCAGCACGCTCTGCAGCACCACCACCACCACCATATCAATGCTTCGGACAGACGGAAAAATGTCCCTGGCAGATACCGCACTCAAACAGCGCAGGACGGTTTCCGGGACCGTGATGATGGATTTGGGCCTCCCTGGAGCTGAAAAGACCGGGCTGGCGATTGCCTCTGCCGTTCCCGTCATGAAACAGGATGAGGTGACGGGCATCATTTATGGTGGCATGCTGCTTCATCAGGATCTCTCAATCGTTGATAAGATTGAAGAAACCGTTTTCCGCAACGAGATGTATCAAGGGCATAATGTAGGTACGGCAACCATTTTTTTTAACGATTTGAGAATTTCCACCAATGTCCTTGAAAAAGATGGCCGGCGTGCCATTGGAACGGTTGCTTCCCGGGAAGTGACACAGCAGGTGCTCATGGAAGGGAAAAACTGGACGGACCGTGCCTTTGTGGTGAACGACTGGTACATCACAGCCTACGAACCCATTGTTGATATTGGAGGGAACAGGGTGGGGATGCTCTATGTCGGGGTTCTGGAGGCAAAATACCGGGATATCCGGCAAAAGGCGATCCAGGTATTTTCAACCATCATTCTGGCCGGGGTTATGTTTGCCATTGCCCTGGGCGGCCTCCTGGCGAGCCGGATCATGCGGCCTGTCAATCAATTGATCCAGGCCAGCACCGAGATCTCCCGGGGGAATCTCTTTCCGGACATGGGCCCTGACTGCCAGGGAGATATCGGTCTTCTCCAGAAAGAATTCAAAAAAATGACCCAGGCCCTTGTGAAGCGGGATCAAGTACATCTGGAGGAGAGTGAAAAACGGCTGATTCAGTCTGAAAAACAGGCCAGCATCGGAAAACTTGCCGCTGGCGTGGCCCATGAAATCAATAACCCCTTGACCCCGGTACTGACCTTTACCCATCTGATTCTGAGGCGCAAAGACCTTCCGGAAGAGGTGCGCCGGGATCTTGAAATCATTGCGTTTCAGACCGAGCGGGTGCGAAGGATCGTCAAGGGGCTCCTGGATTTTTCACGGCAGAGCCGGTTGGACAGGGAATTTTTAAATCCGGTTCCCATGCTGGAAGAATGTGTTCGCCTCATGGAAAATCAGGCCCTGATTCATGGTGTGACATTGAACTACACATCCCATGGAGAACTGCCTGTATCCAAACTGGACAGAAATCAAATTCAGAGCGTAATGGTCAATTTGATCTTAAATGCCCTGGATGCCACCGATCCCGGCGGAAAGATAGATCTGGCGTCCAAACCAGTCCGGGCCGATGGCGCGCAGGGGATTGAAATTTGTGTGCAGGATACGGGAGTGGGGATCGCCCCGGAGCACATTGATAAACTGTTTGATCCGTTTTTCACCACCAAGGAGGTCGGGAAAGGAACCGGTCTCGGGCTTGCGGTATCGGCCGGCATCATTGAACGCCACGGGGGCGGAATCTCTGTCAAAAGCGAGCCGGGCAAGGGCAGTCTTTTCACCATCTGGCTGCCCTGTGACAGGGACGGGGAAAAAGATCCAAAGGCTGAAACGGAGATGTGTGGTTATGAAAATACTGGTTGTTGACGACGATGCCATGGTCCTTGAAAGCTGCCGACGGATTCTGGAAGAAGAGAAAATGATTGTCCATTCAGCCGACAGTGCGGATCAGGCAATGGCTGTGATGGAAACAGAGGCGCCCTTTGACCTGGTTCTAACCGATATCAAAATGCCGGGAAAAGATGGATTTCAACTGCTTTGCCGGGCCCGGGAAAAATTTTCAGGGACTGCCGGTCTGATGATGACGGGCTACCTGATACCGGAAACCATCCAAAAGGGAATACGGATGGGTGCGGATGGGTTTGTTGCAAAACCCTTTACCCCGGAAGAGCTGATCGAATCGGTCAAGAGGGCTGTTGCGGCCGTAAAAGGCAAAAAGGGGTAGCGGATGCCGGGGCACTTCATTCCATTGGTTATGGAAGGGCCCGGTATTTTTGAAAAACCATTGAATGAAAGGATAAGAAATGAAAGAGCGCATGCTGGTGATAGATGATGATACTGCTGTGTTATTATCCTGCGAAGCCATATTTGGAAACAATGGGTTTGAGGTTGAAACCACGGTTGACCCCCGGGAGGGCCTGGAACTCAGCACAAAAAAGCATTACAACGTGATTCTCTGCGATTGGAAAATGCCCGGGTTCAACGGGCTTGATGTCATTGCCGAACTGGAGGAGAGGGCGCCGGATTCCGCTGTTGTGATGTTCAGCGGCTATCCGTCCGTGGATCGGGCCACCGAAGCCATTAAGCGGGGGGCCATGGACTTTCTTGCCAAACCGTTTACACCCGATGAAATCATTGCGGTGGTCCAAAAAGCGGCCGGTCGCAAACTCAAACAGGAAAAAAAAGCATTTACCCGGTTTGAAAAGATGTGGGATAAATTTCCAATACCCAGCATGGATGACAAGGGACCCAAGATCATCGCCGAGACGGTGGCCCAGAATGTGGGTGTGGCCAAGGCCAACTCCCCCTGGATGTCCCTGTTTGTCCTGGGTATCCTGGCCGGTGCCTATATCGGATTCGGCGGCCTTTTCTCCGCATCTGTCACCTTTGATTTTTCACCTGTCCTGGGTCTGGGCCTGAAAAAACTGGTAACAGGCGCGGCCTTCAGTATCGGTCTGATGCTGGTGGTGATCGCCGGTGCTGAACTCTTTACCGGAAACAGCCTCATGGTATCCAGTGTCATGATCGGTGAAGTCACATGGAAAAAGGTACTGGCCAAATGGGCCCTGGTCTATGCGGCCAATTTTATCGGATCGGTTTTTCTGGCCCTTCTTTTCTATTTTTCCGGTTTATGGAAAGCCGGCAATGGCCTGCTCGGAGAAACAGCCGTCAAGGCCGCTTATGTCAAGGTCCACCTGGGATGGATGGAAGCCTTTGTCCGGGCAGTGGGATGCAACTGGATGGTTTGCCTGGCCGTATGGATGGCATTGGCCTCCCGCCAGGTCATCGGAAAGATATTTGCCATTTTTTTTCCGATCATGGGATTTGTCGCCATTGGATTCGAGCATTGCGTTGCCAATATGTATTTCATTCCTGCCGGCATTTTTCTGAACCATTGGGCCGGCATCTCTCCCTCAGGGCTTGATATGACCACCCTGACCTGGACGTCATTTATTGTCAACAATCTTATCCCCGTTACCATCGGCAATACCATCGGAGGCGTCGTATTTGTCGGTCTGGGATATTGGGGGGCGTATCTGAGGCCCATACCGGCAAGATGATCCCCGTTATACCAAAGTTACCCTGCTAATGTTTAAAAAAGAAAAAGGATATTGTTATGGCAAAAAGTTTATACATCACACCGACAGAGACCAAGAGCGGAAAATCGTTGATCGTCCTGGGAATTATGCAGCTGTTGCTGAGGGATATCCGGATGGTCGGGTTTTTCAGGCCCATCATCAACCCGCCCGGAAAGGACGACAAAGACTATGATATTGATCTTGTACTGTCCCACTTCTATATCGGGCTCAGGTATGAAGAGACCTATGCCTACACCATGGAAGAGGCAAAAAACATGATCAACTCCGGCCGGCAGGCTGAAATGATGGAAACCATACTCAGCAAATACAAGCAGCTTGAGGACAAGTGCCGGTTTGTTCTGTGCGAGGGCACCGACTTTGCGGCCGGCAGTGAAGCCTTTGAATTTGATATCAACGCCGATATCATGGCAGACCTTGGCTCCCCTGCCATTGTCGTTTCAAACGGTTTTCAGAAGAGCATTGATGAAGTGGTCAGCTCCAATCAGCTCTCTGTTGAGAGTCTTCAAAATAAGGGTGTGGATGTCCTGGGGGTCCTTGTCAACCGGGTTGATCCCCTCTGCCTGGAGGCGCTGAAGCACGCCCTTAAGGCTGCTGTTTGCCAGTCGGATTGCCTGGTCTACGCGATTCCGGAACTGGAGACCCTGAGCCGCCCGACCATGCGGGACGTTCAAAAATATTTTGATGCGGAAATTCTTTATGGCAAGGAGGCCCTGGACAACCAGATTTCGGATTACATCATTGCCGCCATGCTGGCCCCGAACTTTCTCAACCACATCAAAAAAGACAGTCTTGTTGTGAGCTCCGGGGATCGATCCAGCATTGTTTTGACCAGCCTTGCCTCCAGACATTCCTCAGCTTATCCCGATATTTCAGGTATCATGGTCACCGGGGGGATCCGGATGCCGGACACGATCATGCGGCTGATCGAGGGGTGGAAAGGGGTTCCCGTTCCCATCATCCAGACCGGGACGGCCATCCATTCAACGGCAATGGTGTTGAACCATCTCCACGGAAGAATTTCTCCGGAAAACCCCAAGCGGATCGCCCTGGCCCTTGGCACGTTTGAGGCCCATGTGGACACGGAAGAGTTGCGAAAAAAGCTGGCTGCAAGAAAATCCATCCGGATTACCCCCCAGATGTTCGAATATGGCCTGATTGAAAAGGCAAAACGTAAACGGCAGCATATCGTCCTGCCCGAGGCGTGGGGGAGAGGATACTGCGTGCCGCCGACATTCTTTTACGCCGTTCCGTCTGTGACATCACCCTGCTGGGAAAAGAGGAAGCCGTCCGTCAGAAGATCAAGGAACTGGGGCTGAACCTTTCCGGGGCAACTATTGTGCAGCCGGACAAGAGCTCCCTTCTGGAGGACTATATCCAGACCTTTTATGAGATGAGAAAGGCAAAAGGGGTTACCCTGGACATGGCCAGGGATACGATCATGGACCCCACCTATTTCGGGACCATGATGGTCCAGAAGGGGGATGCCGACGGCATGGTGTCAGGTTCCGTCAACACCACGGCCCACACCATCACACCGGCATTCCAGATCATCAAGACCCGGCCCGGCGCTTCCATTGTTTCGTCCGTGTTTCTCATGTGCCTCAAGGACCGGGTGCTGGTATTCGGAGATTGCGCCATTAACCCGAATCCCACGGCCGAGCATCTGGCCGAAATCGCCATTACATCCGCGAAAACGGCCTTGGTTTTCGGTATTGATCCCCGGGTGGCCATGCTCTCATATTCCACCGGCTCCTCGGGAACCGGAGTGGATGTGGAAAAAGTGATCAAGGCAACCAAGATTGCTAAAGAGATGGCGCCGTCTCTGCTTCTTGAAGGACCCCTCCAGTATGATGCCGCCATTGACCCGGAGGTGGCAAAGACCAAGCTGCCCGATTCCAGTGTGGCCGGCAGCGCCACCGTGTTTATCTTTCCGGATCTCAACACCGGGAACAATACCTATAAAGCGGTTCAGCGGGCTTCGGAAAAATCGGTGGCCATCGGTCCCGTCCTCCAGGGGCTGAACAAGCCGGTCAACGATCTCAGCCGGGGATGCACGGTTCCGGATATCGTTAACACCGTAGCCATCACAGCCATACAGGCCCAGGCCGGCAAAGGCTTATTCTGAAAGGAAATAAAATGAAAATACTCGTCATCAATGCAGGCAGCTCCTCCCTCAAGTACCAGTTGCTGCATATGGAAGATGAAACCGTCATGGCATCGGGCCTTGTGGAACGGATCGGAGATCTGACAGGAAAGAAGATCCACAAAAAATTCCCGGACACGGACAGGGAAATCAGGGTTGAAAAGAACGGTGAAGTGCCGGACCACCGAGCGGCAATGCGGTTTGTGGTGGAGATGATCAAGGATCCTGAATACGGTGTGATCAGTACCGTGGCGGAAATCGGTGCCATAGGCCACAGGGCCGTGCATGGCGGGGACTGGTTCAAGGCCCCGGCCCTTGTGGATGATGCTGTGAAGGAGATCATCAGAAAAACGATTCCCCTTGCCCCCCTCCACAACCCTTCCGGTCTCATCGGTGTGGAGACGGCCCAGGAGCTTATCCCCGATGTTCCCAATGTGGTGGTCTTTGATACCGTCTTTCACCAGACAATGCCGGAGAAGGCCTTCCTCTATGCCGTCCCCCTCAATCTTTATACCGAACTCAAGGTCAGGCGCTACGGGTTCCACGGGACCTCCCACAAATATGTGGCAGACAAAGCAGCGCTTCTCATGGGTAAAAAACCGAAAGAAACAAACATCATAACGGTCCATCTGGGGAACGGCTGCTCCATGGCCGCGGTGAAGAAGGGTGAATGCGTGGATACGTCCATGGGATTGACGCCCCTTGCCGGACTCATGATGGGAACCCGGTCCGGTGATGTCGATCCGGCCGTTCTTGCCCATATTGCAGAGCACAGGGGCATGTCCATGAAGGAGATCGATGTCCTGCTCAATAAAGAGAGCGGCCTCAAAGGCATCTGCGGGATGAACGACATGCGGGATATCCATGAAAAGGCGGATCAGGGGGACCGTCTTGCCTTGCTCGCCCTTGACATGTTCTGCTACCGGATTCAAAAATACCTGGGTGCCTATGCCGTTGTTCTTGGCCGCTTGGATGCCGTGGCCTTTACCGCCGGCATTGGTGAGAATGACGCCGTTGTCCGGTCCATGATCCTTTCAGGCCTTGACTGCCTGGGGATTGAGCTGGACAAAGAGAGAAATATAGGGCGTTCCAAAGAAGACAGGTTGATCTCCACGGATACAAGCCGTGTTCAGGCCTGGGTGATACCCGCAAATGAAGAATTACAGATCGCAAGGGAGACCGCGGCCGTCTTGAATCCATAGCCGGATGTAATTTTGTATACAATCTCGGAAATTTAAAGATTTCCAACAAAAATGACAATGGCGTCAGGATTTTTTCCAACGTGCAAAAAAAGGCTGCCTATTTTTTGGCCAGATTCTCCATAATGATCTGCTCCAGGGCTTTTAAGGATCTGGAGGCCTTGCCCGTGGTTTTTTCCTTTTGTATATTTCTCAAGAGCTGCCTCAGCCTCTGAAGCTCCATTCCCGGACAGACCCGGATGAAGGCTTCCAAACCGGCCGGATCATTTGATAACAGCCTGTCCAGCCACATCCGGGTTTCCTTTCCCATTTCCGATTCAGCAGGAAGGCCGGGATCAGGTTCCAGCAAGGCGCGGCGGATGGGTTCCGGGTCCACATCCCGCATCAGGGCCCCGATGAATTGCCTCTGCCTTTTGCCTGCAATCTTTGATGTGATGGACCGGGCGTCTATCAACGCCTTTCTCAGATCATCGGGAAGCGCCATGCCTTCCAGGCGCCGGACCGGCAGTTTCAAGAGTTCCATGCCAAGGTCCTGGAGGGCCTCAGCCTCTTTTTTGACCTGTGTTTTGCTTTTTTCTTCAATGTCGTTTTTCATGGCGGCCCCGGGGAGCAGGGTTAGGCTCCTTTCAGGATTTTGACGGACATTTTTTCAACCAGGGCCTTGGTCTTTTCCCGGTATGCCGACATATGGGGGGATGACAGATGGGCCAATAAATCTTCCAGGCTGTTCCATTTTTCAATAATGGTAACAACATCGGGATTCACCTCCTGGGGAGGCAGGCCTGTGGGGAGGTCAACGGCGGGCACATATTCAATACATCCCCTCTCTTCAAGCACCTTTGGTACATTGGCTTTGAAAATTTCCAGAAAAGCGTTCAACTGTCCTTTTTTAACCTGTATGGAAGCAATTACATGTATCATTTTATCTTCTCCTCTCATCACCGCGGCATGAGCGCAAAAACGCCCCAGCCCAGGTATTCACGCGTGTAAGCGGCGTAGCGTAAGGGTTCCGAGGTCAGCCGGGCTCGAACCTCTTCGGCTGATTCGTCGCCGGGATTGGCTTCAAGCCATCGGCGCATGGTGAGCCATTTGGCCGCCTCGTATCTGTCCCAGCCGTCCTGGTCGGCCAGAACCATTTCAACGACGTCATAGCCAAGGCGGCCGAAAGACCCGAGAAGTTCGGGAAGCATGAGAAAATCGGAGATGGCGCCGACCAGACACCCCTTGGCAACCTCTTCCGTCGGCGGTAACTGCCGCCAGTAAGGCTCGCCGATGAGGATGATCCCTCCGGCGCGCAGGCTCCGCGCCAGAAGTTTGATAGTGCCCGTGACTCCCCCAGCGATCCAGGTGGCGCCGACACAGGCTGCCACATCGACTTTCTCGTCAGAGACATAGCCGGCGGCATCCCCATGGATGAACCGGACTTGATGGGCCACGCCGAGTTCTTCGGCACGGAGTGCCGCTTGCTCCGTGAACAGCCGGCTCATGTCGATGCCGGTGCCGGTGACGCCGTGGTCCCGCGCCCAGGTGCACAGCATCTCCCCCGAACCGCTGCCCAGGTCCAGCACCCGGGCCCCCCTTTCCAGGCGCAGGGCCTCGCCGAGAACGGCCAGCTTTTCGGGTGTGAACGGGTTATGGATGCGGTGAGCGCTTTCAGTGATAGTAAAGATCCGTGGAATATCCAATGTAGAAAATCTCCTTTCGGGTGTGAATAGGTTCGGCCAGTGCGCATAACCGGCAAGGCGGTAGCCTTGTCTGAGTTAATGTGATGGTTGTGTGTTTTCTTGAACTATTCTGGATAGATTGTCAGAGACCCATGCATTGATGCTTTTTCCAGTCTTTTTTGCTTCTATAAAGATGGTTTTATGAAGTTCAGGATCGACACGTACAACGAATTTACCGGAATATGGCTTTTCAGGTTCTTCGCCACGAGATGCGCAAAAGTCAAGATAATCGTCGATAGAGTCACGAAAAGCGTTGCGTAATTCTGTAACGGTTTCACCTTGAAAGGTTACAATATCTCTTAAGTTTATAACTTCACCGTAAAAAATATCTGCCTCATCATCAAATTCGACTTTACCAAATATCCTTTATATTCCATCAT